>NZ_JBSGCE010000002.1:0-496678 GCF_053601695.1 Nonomuraea sp. NPDC004702 | reverse complement strand
GGCGACGACCCGCCGCCGGGCCGGCCCGCCCGGGTGCTCGGGCAGGAGCTCAGCGAGACCTCGGCCGCCATCACCGCCGCCCGCCTGCGGCTGCGCGGCATCGAGGCCGACATCGTGGCCGGCGACTCCATGCGGCTCGACGGCTTCCCCGAGCTCAAGGCCGACGCCGTGGTGTGCGATCCGCCGTTCAACGAGCGGGCCTGGGGTTACGAGGAGCTGACCGGCGACCCGCGCTGGGAGCACGGCCTGCCGCCGCGCGGCGAGCCCGAGCTGGCCTGGGTCCAGCACTGTCTCACCCACGTCCGGCCCGGCGGCCTGGTCGCCGTGCTCATGCCGCCGGCCGCCGCGAGCCGCAAGGCGGGCCGCCGGATCAGGGCCAACCTGCTGCGCGCCGGAGCGCTGCGCGCGGTGGTGGCGCTGCCCGGCTCCGACCTGTGGCTGCTGCGCCGGCCGAGGGCGGGCGAGCGGCCGCCGTCGGAGGTGCTCATCCTCGACGCGACGGCCGACCTGACGCCGGTCGAGCCCGCCTGGCTGGCCTACCTCGACGACCGCTCCGACCAGACCGTGCGCATCATCGACCTGCTGGCCGACGAGGTCGACATGACCCCGGCCCGCCACCAGCGCCGCGACGACGTCGGCCGGGCCTTCGCGCAGGCCCGCGACCGGTTCCTGGCCGCCGCGGCCGTCCCGCCTGACCTGAAGGTGCTCGACCAGCCGCTCGACCAGCCGTCCACGACGCTGGGCGACCTGATCAAGGAGGGCCTGGTGAGCACGTCCCAGGCGCCGCCCAAGATGGCCGCCGACGGGGGCGACGTGGCCGTGCTCACGGCCGACGACGTGCTGAGCGGCGGCGCGCCCTCCGGCCTGACCACCATGCAGCCCGGCCTGATCGTGATCCGTCCTGGCGACGTGGTGGCCTCCTACTCCGGGGTGCGGGTGATCGCCGAGGGCGGCGCGGTGCTCGGCCCCCACCTGACCCTCTACCGGGTCGACGCCCGCCGGCTCGACCCCGACTTCCTGGCCGGCTTCCTGCGGGCCGCGGGCGGCCGGGTGACCACCGGGTCCAGCAGGTTCGACGTGCGCCGCACCCGCGTGCCGCGGTTGTCGCTGAAGGAGCAGAAGGCGTACGGGGAGGCGTTCAGGCAACTGGCCGTGCTGGAGGACGCGCTGCGCGAGACCTCGACCCTCGGCCGCACGCTGATCAGGCTCGGCCTCGACGGGCTGGCCGACGGTCATCTGCACCCGCAGTCCTGACGGTGTAGTTTTTCCCGAAAGGCTGCGTGGAGGGGCGAATGGTCATCGGCGACCGCTATGAGCTCGACGACCTCCCCCTCGGGCAGGGCGGGATGGGCGCGGTCTACGCGGGACACGACCGCCACCTCGACCGCAGGGTGGCGGTGAAGCTGCTCAGGCTGCCCAGCGGCCCCGACCACGAGCTGGAACGCCGCTTCATCCGCGAGGCGCGCATCCTGGCCAGGCTGGAGCATCCGGGCGCGCCCGTGCTCTACGACTTCGGCACCCACGAGCAGCGGCTCTACCAGGTGATGCAGTTCATCGAGGGCGTCACCGTGGCCGACGTGGTCAGCGAGCACGGCCCGCTGCCGGTGCCGTGGGCGGCGGCCATCGCGGCCCAGGCGTGCGCGGTGTTGTCGGCGGCCCACGCCCTGGCGATCTGCCACCGCGACCTCAAGCCGACCAACCTCATGCTCTGCCCCGACGGCAGCGTCAAGGTGCTCGACTTCGGGCTGGCGCTGCTGCGGGACGCCGACGTCACCACGTTCACCCGCATCGGCCAGATCCTCGGCACGCCGGCGTACATGGCCCCCGAGCAGATCCAGCACGGCGTCGCCGAGCCGCGCAGCGACCTGTACTCGCTCGGCTGCGTCCTGCACGAGATGCTGACCGGGCGGCAGCTCTTCACCGGGCCGACCGACTACGTGGTGTTCGAGCAGCAGGTCAAGGAGCGTCCGCCGGCCATCCCCGGGCTTCCCGACGAGCTGGGCGCGCTGCTGGCCGAGCTGCTGGAGAAGCAGCCGGAGAACCGTCCGGCCGACGCCGACGAGCTGTACGAGCGGCTGGCCCCCTTCGCCGTCGAGCTGCCGATGCTCCCCGGCTTCCTGACCGAGGCGCCGAGCCCCGGCCGCATGTACGCCCGAATGGTGGGCCGCGTGCTCAGCCGCCGGACGTAGTGCCCCGGAGCCCGGCGAAGGCGGCGATCAGGCCGTCTCCCAGGCGGTCGCGCCAGCAGTAGCGGTCGTGGCCGCCCTCGAACTCCCGGTAGTCAGCCGCCGTGCCGAGGACGGCCCGCAGCCGTTCGGTCGGGCCGTGCATGTCGTCGTCCTCCAGGCTGCCGAGCTGGAGGTGCACGCGCGGCACCGGGCCCCTGGCCAGCTCGCCCGTCAGCCATTCGGGCTCGGGGCCGTCCGGCCACCAGAACGAGCCCGACTGCGACACCGCCGCCGCGAACCTGCCGGGATGCCGGTGGGCGGCGTAGACGGCGGTGAGCCCGCCGAGGCTCTGGCCGGCGATCACGGTGAAGCCGTCGTGGGGCAGCGCGTCCACGAAGCCGGGGTCGCAGGTGAGCCGGGCCACGCGCTCGGGACCCGACTCGACCAGCCAGGCCCGCACCGGCGGGATGCGGCCGGCCGCTATGAGGTTGTCGAGGATGACGGGCAGGTCCTCGGTCCACTCCTCGCCGTCGAGCGCGACCAGCGAGCCGACCGGCGGGAGCGCGGGCTCGTACCGGAACCCGGCGGGCTCGCGGACGAGCCGGTGGCGGCGCCGGCCGGGGACCAGCCACGGTGAGGACGGGGTCGTCTCGGCGATCGAGAAGCCCCGCCACAGGCGGGGGTTGAGCGGGTCGGCGACCTGCGCGCCGTCCACCTGCAGCCGGTAGGAGGCGCGCCAGCCGCGCCGCACGCGGAACGTGCGGCTCCACAGGCCCGGCCCGCGCTCCAGCAGGGCGTCGGCGCCGTCGGGACGCAGCCTGCCGGCCAGGACGCGCACCTCGCGGGCGGGGCCGTGCCACAGGAACGTGACCGTGTCGTGCTCGTCGTCGAGCCGGGTGACGACGGGCGTGACGGCCGCGCCGGGGCGCGGACCCGGCAGGGTCTCGGGCGGAAGGTCGCTCGTCAAGGCGGGCCGCTCCTCAGTCCGGTCGGGGACGTTGCAGCACCCTACCTCACTCGCTCTCAACCAGCCTTGAACGCGCTCTCTTGGTAACGCCGATCGTTATGCAGACCCCGTTGACAGTGCGGCGTAACGGCCGCGAATCTGGCGAGAGAGCGCTCTCTCACATCCCCCGTTCTCCCCCAGGAGGGTTTCCATGACCCCTCGTGTCCGGCGGCTCGCCCTGCCCGTGCTCACCGCGTCCCTGCTCGCGCTGGCGACGGCCTGCGGTGGCGGCGGCGGCAGCCCCACCACCGAGGCGAGCGCCAAGCCCGGCGAGAAGATCAAGCTGTCCATCGGCCTCTTCGGCGACTTCGGCTTCAAGCCGCTCTACGAGGAGTACAAGAAGACCCACCCGAACATCGAGATCACCGAGGCCGTCACCCAGTTCAACGACCACCACAACAACCTGGTCAAGCGCCTGGCCACGAACGCCGGCGCGGGTGACGTCGAGGCCGTCGAGGTGGGCTACATCAGCACGTTCACCTCCCAGCCCGGCAAGTTCGTCGACCTCAAGCAGTACGGGCTGGACAAGCGCCAGGGCGACTACCTCGACTGGAAGTGGCAGCAGGGCCTCAGCAAGGACGGGCAGCAGCTCCTCGGCCTCGGCACCGACGTCGGCGGCCTGGCCATGTGCTACCGCAAGGACCTGTTCAAGAAGGCCGGGCTGCCGAGCGACCGAGCCGCGGTGAGCGCTCTCTGGCCGACCTGGGAGCAGTACATCGAGACCGGCAAGAAGTTCGGCGCCGCGAACGTCGCCGGCGCCAAGTTCGTCGACTCCCCCGGCGAGATCTTCCGCGCCATGGTCAACCAGGCCCCGGTCGGCCTGTACGACGCCCAGGACAAGATCATCGTGGATAGCAACCCCGACGTGAAGAAGGCGTGGGACCTGTCCAACCAGCTCACCCAGGAGGGCCTGACCGCCAAGCTGGCCGCCTTCACCCCGCCGTGGAACACCGGCTTCGCCAAGGGCTCGTTCGCCACGATCATCTGCCCGGCCTGGATGACCGGGTTCATCCAGGAACAGGCCAAGGACGCCTCCGGCAAGTGGGACATCGCGACCGTGCCGGGCGGTTCGGGCAACAGCGGCGGCTCGCACCTGATGGTGCCCAAGCAGAGCAAGCACCCGAAGGAGGCGGCCGAGCTGATCGACTTCCTGACCTCCAAGGAGAACCAGGCCAAGGTGTTCAAGGAGGAGGGCACGTTCCCGTCGATCCCGTCGCTGTACGACGACCCCTCGATCCAGAACTTCACCAAGCCGTTCTTCGGTGACGCCCCCATCGGCAAGATCTACTCCGACGCCGCCAAGGCGCTCAAGCCGCAGCACCTCGGCCCCAAGGAGGCCGACGTCCGGGTGGCGATCGGCAACGGGCTGGGCCGGGTCGAGCAGGGCAAGCAGACGCCCGACGAGGCGTGGGCACAGGTCCTCCAGGACGTCCAGAAGATCAAATGAGTACGCTCCCGCTGTCGGCGCCGGCCCGGCACCGGCGGCGTGGCGTGCGGCACACCCTCGACGTGAGGGTGTCGCCGTACGCCTACGTCGCCCCCTTCTTCCTGCTCTTCTGCGCCTTCGGGCTGTTCCCGCTGATCTACACGGCCTGGGTGAGCCTGCACGACTGGACCCTGCTGTCGGAGGAGCACACGTTCGTCGGCGCGAAGAACTTCCAGACGCTGCTGGCCGACGGCTACTTCTGGAACGCCACCTTCAACACGCTGTCCATCGGCGTGCTGTCCACCGTGCCGCAGCTCCTGCTGGCCGTCTGGCTGGCCCACCTGCTGAACCGGCGGCTGCGCTTCCAGACGTTGCTGCGCATCTCGATGCTGCTGCCCAACGTCACCAGCGTGGTGGCCGTGGTGGTGATCTTCAGCCAGCTCTTCGGCCGCGACTTCGGGCTGATCAACTGGGTGCTGTCCTGGGTCGGCATCGGGAAGATCGACTGGGCGGCCGGCACCGCGACCTCGCACATCGCGCTCTCCGTGATGATCATGTGGCGCTGGACCGGCTACAACGCGCTCATCTTCCTGGCCGCCATGCAGGCCGTACCGCGCGAGCTGTACGAGGCCGCCACCCTCGACGGCGCGAGCAGCTTCACCCAGCTGCGCCGGATCACCATCCCGATGATCCGGCCCACGATCATCTTCGTCGTCATCGTCTCCACGATCGGCGCGATGCAGATCATCGCCGAGCCCCTGCTGTTCGGCCAGAGCAGCGGCGCGGGCGGCGGCGCGGCCAGCGGCGGCCCGGACCGCCAGTACCAGACGCTCGCGCTGTTCGTCTACGAGCAGGGCTTCACCAAGTTCGACTTCGGGTACGCCTCGGCGGCGTCCTGGCTGATGTTCCTGGTCGTGGTGGTCGCCGCCGGGATCAACTTCCTGATCAGCCGCCGGGTGAAGGGCGGCACGACATGAGACTGCGCTACCTGAC
Organism: Nonomuraea sp. NPDC004702; assembly: GCF_053601695.1. Classification (NCBI taxonomy): domain Bacteria; kingdom Bacillati; phylum Actinomycetota; class Actinomycetes; order Streptosporangiales; family Streptosporangiaceae; genus Nonomuraea; species Nonomuraea sp. NPDC004702. Next base: position 491,085 of record NZ_JBSGCE010000002.1, on the reverse strand, counting down.
CCTCATCGCGGTGGCCTTCTTCTCCGCCTTCCCGCTCTACTACAGCGTCGTGGTGGCCTCGCGGCACAACTCGGCGCTGGCCGAGGTCCCGCCGCCGCTGCTGCCCGGCGGGAACCTCCTCGCCAACGTCGCCCGCGTGTTCGACACCGTGCCCTTCGGGCTGGCGCTGCTGAACTCGGTCATCGTGGCGGGCTCGATCGCGGTCGCGGTGATGTTCTTCTCGACGCTGGCCGGGTTCGCCTTCGCCAAGCTGAGGTTCCGGGGCAGGAACGCCATGCTGGTGATCACCGTGGCCACCATGATGGTCCCGGCCCAGCTCGGCATCATCCCGCTCTACCTGCTCATGGTGAAACTGGAGTGGACCGGCACGGACTACGCGCTGATCGTGCCGGCGCTGGTCAACGCGTTCGGGGTGTTCTTCATGACCCAGTACCTGACCCGGGCGCTGCCGGACGAGCTGCTGGAGGCCGGGCGGGTGGACGGGTGCACGACGTGGGGCCTGTTCTGGCACGTCGTGCTGCCCGCCGCGCGGCCGGCGGCGGCCGTGCTCGGCATGCTGACGTTCATGTCGGCGTGGAACGACTACTTCTGGCCGCTGGTCGTGCTGAACCCGGACAACCCGACCGTCCAGGTGGCTCTGTCCACGCTGGCCAGCGGTTACGTCAACGACTACGTGCTGGGCCTGGCGGGCACGGCGGTCGGCGTCCTGCCGCTCGTGGCGGTCTTCGCCCTGTTCGGCAGGCAAATCATCGGTGGAATCATGCAAGGAGCTGTTAAGGGATGAAGTTTCCCGAGGAATTCGTCTGGGGAGCCGCCACGGCCTCCTACCAGATCGAGGGGGCGGTCAAGGAGGACGGGCGCGGCCGCTCGATCTGGGACACCTTCTCCCACACCCCCGGGAAGGTCGCCGGCGGCGACACCGGTGACGTGGCCTGCGACCACTACCACCGCTACAAGGACGACGTCGCGCTGATGCGCGAGCTGCGGCTGCGGGCCTACCGGTTCTCGGTGGCGTGGCCGCGCGTGCAGCCGGAGGGGGCGGGGCCGATCAACCCACGCGGCCTCGCCTTCTACGACAAGCTCGTAGATGAACTACTAGCCGCCGAAATTTCGCCCTATGTCACGCTTTATCACTGGGATCTTCCCCAAGCCCTCGAAGACCACGGCGGCTGGACGAACCGCGACACGGCCTACCGTTTCGCCGACTACGCCCAGGCCGTGCACGACCGGCTCGGCGACCGGGTGACCCACTGGACGACGCTCAACGAGCCCTGGGTGTCGGCCTTCCTCGGCTACGGCAACGGCGTGCACGCGCCCGGCCGCCGCGACCCGGGCCAGGCCATGCGCGCGGCCCACCACCTGCTGCTCGGCCACGGCCTGGCGGCGCGCCGGCTGCGGGCGGCGGGGGCGCGCAGCATCATGCTCGTGGTCAACTCCGCGCCGGTGCTCACCCCGGCCCAGGTCAACGATCCCACGGCGGTCGCCGGCGAGGCGGACGCGGCCGCCGCCGAACGCGTCCACGCCCTGCTGACCAGGCAGTTCCTCGACCCGGCGGTGCACGGCAGGTACCCGGAGGAGGTCCTGGCGGCGGCGGCGCGCAACGGCGGGACGGCGCACGTCCACGACGGCGACCTGGAGCTGATCAATGCGCCGATCGACCTGGTCGGCGTCAACTACTACAACCCGTGCGTGGTCGAGTCGGGCCCGGGGCTGCCCGCCGACGCCGCCTGGCCCGGCTCCGACGGCGTGCGCTTCACCACGGCGGAGGCCCCGGTCACCGCGATGGGCTGGCCGATCGTGCCCGACGGCCTGTCCCGGCTGCTCGTCCGGCTCTCGAAGGACTATCCGCAGGTCGGGCTCATGGTCACCGAGAACGGCGCCGCCTTCGACGACCTGGTCGAGGACGGCCGGGTGCACGACGACGAGCGCGTGGCGTACCTGGACGGGCATCTGCGCGAGCTGCACCGGGCCGTCGAAGCGGGCGCCGACCTGCGCGGTTACCTGGTGTGGTCGTTGCTGGACAACTTCGAGTGGGCCGAGGGCTACCGGCGCCGGTTCGGCATCGTGCACGTGGACTACGCGACGCAGACCCGGGTGCCCAAGGACAGCGCCCTGTGGTACCGCGACGTGATCAGCAGGAACGGCCTGTAGATTTTTTCCGTGCTCTCCCTCTTGGTGCAGTCATGAGACGCCCGACGCTGGAGGCGGTCGCCGCCCGCGCGGGCGTCTCCCGCGCGACCGCCTCCAGGGTCGTCAACAACCAGACGACCGTCGCGCCGCACATCCGCGACGCCGTGCAGCGCGCCATCGACGAGCTGGGCTACATCCCCAACTCGGCGGCGCGCAGCCTGGTCACCCAGCGCACCGACTCGGTCGCCCTGGTCGTCAGCGAGCCGGGCACCCGGGTCTTCTCCGAGGACCCGATGTTCTCCACGGCGATCAGGTCGGCCAGCTACGAGCTGGAGGCGGTCAACAAGCAGGTCGTGCTGATGCTGGCCTCCTCGCCCAAGAGCCACGCCCGGGTGGAGCGGTACATCTCGGGCGGCCACGTCGACGGCGTCATGCTGATCTCCATGCACGGCGCCGACCCGCTGCCGGCCGCGCTGTCGCGCCTGCGCGTGCCCGTGGTCTCCTACGGGCGGCCGGCCGTGCCGGTCGACATCCCGTTCGTCGACAACGACAACGTGGGCGGGGCCGAGGCGGGCGTCCGGCACCTGGTCGAGTCCGGGCGGCGCAGGATCGCCACGATCGCCGGCCCGCAGGACATGATCGCCGGCCAGGACCGGCTGACCGGCTACCGCAACGTGCTGCGCGACTCCGACCGCCGCTCGATCGTGGCCGTGGGCGACTTCACCCGGGAGTCGGGCGCGATCGCGATGCGCCAGCTCCTCGGCGACGACCCCGCGCTCGACGCCGTGTTCGTGGGCAACGACCTGATGGCGGTCGGCGCGCTCCAGGCGCTGCGCCAGGCCGGGCGGCGGGTGCCCGACGACGTCGCGGTGGTGGGGTTCGACGACATCGAGGCGGCCAAGTACACCGAGCCGCCGCTGACCACGCTGCGCCATCCGATCGCCGAGCAGGCGGCGGCCATGGTCCGGCTGCTGCTCGGCCTGTTCGAGGGCGGCTCGCGGGAGCCGGTGATCCTGCCGACCGAGCTGGTGGTCCGTGAGTCGGCCTGAGCCCGCCGGCGCCGCCCGGGTGATCTCCGCCGGCGAGGCCGTGGCCGCCGCCGTCGCGGTGGCCGAGGCGCACGGCGTCACGGTGCGCGAGCCCGTCGTGCTGAAGGACTCCTACAACCTGCGGATCCACCTGCGGCCGGCGCCGGTCGTGGCGCGGGTGCCCACGGTCACCGCGCTGGCCCGGCTCCGGCCCGAGGAGGCGATGCGGCGGGAGCTGGCGGTCGTGTCGTTCCTGCACGAGCTGGGGGCGCCGGTCGTGCCGCCGAGCGACCTGCTGCCCGCGCGGGTGCACGAGCACGGCGGGGCGCTGGTGTCGTTCTGGCGGCACGTCGAGCACGACGGGTCGCGGCCGGTGACGCCCGAGGTGTTCGGCCGGGCGCTGCGCGAGCTGCACGAGGCGCTGCGCGGCTATCCCGGCGCGCTGCCGCGCCTCGGCCCGGTCCTCGACGAGACCGGGCACCTGCTCCGGGTGCTCTCCGCCGACCTGGAGCCGGCGGTGTCGGCCCGGCTCGCCGAGGCCCGCGCCGGGCTGGCGGCCCGGCTGCCGGACGGCGGGCAGGCCGTGCACGGCGACGCCCATCCGGGCAACCTGCTGGTCACGCCCGCCGGCCTGCTGTGGAACGACTTCGAGGAGACCACGTACGGGCCGGTGGGCTGGGACCTGGCCTGCCTGCTCGGCACCGTGCGGCTCGACGGCCGCGCGGCCGTGCGCGCCTACGGCGCCGACCCCGGCGACCCGGCCCTGGCGGTGTTCGCCGAGGCGCGGGCCCTGCAGGCCGTCCTGTGGACGCTGGTCAGGGCGCGGCGCTTCCCTGAGGAGCGGCCCGCCGCCCGCGCCGTTCTCGACGGCTGGTTGCGCGACCCCACCGGCCGTTCTCGCTGACCGGGCCCGTGCTCAGACCCGTTGTCAGACCGGCACGACGCCCTGCGCCGGGCCGAGGAAGTAGCCGCCGGTGGCGTCGAGCACGTGGCCGGTGATCCACCCGGCGTCCGGCCGGGCCAGCAGCGCCACGGCGTCGGCGATGTCCTCAGGACGGCCGATGCGGCCGAGCGCGGTGACCTCGGTGACACGCCGCTCGGCGACGCCGTCGTGGTCCTCGCGCAGCCAGGCGTTCATGTCGGTCTCGGTGACGCCCGGGGAGACGGTGTTCACGGTGATGCCGCGCGGGCCGAGCAGCGGGGCCAGGGTGAAGCCGAGCGTGTCCAGCGCGCCCTTGGTCATCGAGTACACGACGTCGGGCAGCGCGATGCGCACGACCGCCGAGGACACGTTGATGATCCGGCCGCCGTCGTTCAGCAGCGGCAGCGCCCGTTCGATGACGAAGTACGGCGCCCGCACGTTCACCGCGAACACCCGGTCGAACTGCTCGGGCGTGACCGAGTTCAGCACTCCGCCCAGGATGGCGGCGTTGTTCACTACGATGTCCAGCCGGTCGTCGCGCAGGCCGTCGAACAGGGCGTCCACGCCGTCCTCGAAGGCGGCCTTGACCGCGTACGCCTGTCCGCCGGCGGTCTCGATCTCGGCGACCGTCTCCTTCGCCAGGTCGTCGTTGGTGGCGTAATGGACGATCACCTGGGCGCCGCCGGCGGCCAGGCGGCGCGCCACGGCCCGTCCGATCCCGCGCGAGGCCCCCGTGACCAGCGCGGTCCTGCCTGCGAACTCACTCATGACGTGCTCCTTCATCGGTGGAGCTCCATCGTGCGGCGGGGACGTCACGGGCGTCCAAGACCGGCTGTTATAGCTTCTTGCTATGGATGCCCATATCCGGGATCTGCGGTATTTCGTGGCGGTCGCGGAGGAGTTGAGCTTCACGCGGGCGGCCACCGAACGGCTGTTCATCTCCCAGCCCTCGCTGAGCAGGCAGATCAGGCAGCTTGAGCTGTCCATGCGGGCCAGGCTGTTCGACCGCGACCGGCGGACCGTCGCGCTGACCGACGCCGGGGCCGCGCTGCTGCCGCTGGCCCGGCGGATCATCGAGCAGTGGGAGGACGCGCGGCGCGCGGTGGCCTCGGCGCGCGAGGATCGCACGCTGACCGTGGGGTTCCAGACGCGGATCGGGCGGGGGCTGGTGCCGTCCATCGTGGAGGCGCTGCCGGGGTGGGAGCTGCGCTTCCGCCAGATCAGCTGGGCCGACCCGACCGTGGGACTGGGCGACGGGCAGGTGGACGTCGCCGTCGCCTGGCTGCCCGTCCCCGGCGACGGCCTCTACGACTGGACGGTGGTGAGCACCGAGGAGCGGTGGGTGGCGCTGCCTGCCGGGCACCGGCTGGCCGGGCGGGCGGAGGTCGGGCTGGCCGAGCTGGCCGGCGAGCCGTTCGTCGCGCTGCCGCGCACGGCGGGGCCGATGCGGGACTTCTGGCTGGCCGCCGACCGGCGCACCGGCCCGGCGCTGGTCGGGGCGGAGGCGGAGACGGCGGAGGAGGCGTTCGAGGTGGTGGCGTCCGGGCGGGCCGTCGCGCTGGTCTCGGCCGGGAACGCCGAGCTCTACCGGCGCGACGACGTGGTGGCGCGGCCGGTGACCGGGCTGCCGCCGAGCAGGCTGGCCATCGTCTGGCGGCGCGACGACCGCAGGCCGTCGGTGCGCACGCTGGTACGGGAGTTCGTCCGCTGCCTGTGCCCGTGACACGGCGCCCAGGGTCAGGTCGGGATGGTGGCGCGGGCCTCCTCGACGTGAGCGGCGACGCGGTCGGCGCCGCACGACTCGGCCAGGGCGCGGGCCTCGTCGGCGAGCGCCAGGGCCTCGGCGTGCCGCCCCTGGGCTACCGCGATGTGGATCAGCCCGACCTGGTTGGACGCGACCCCGGCCGGCGACCCGAGCTCCCGGCGCAGCCGCGACGACTCCGTCAGCCTCTCGCGTGCCTCGTCGAGCCGCCCGGACCGGTGGGCCGCGATCCCCTGGTGCCTGAGCACCTCCGCGAGCGTGACCAGGTCCCCCGTCTCTGCGGCCAGTTCCCCGGCACGCCGGAGGAGGGGCAGCGCGCGGTCGAGATCGCCTGCGACGACCTGGTGGTAACAGCCCTCCCAGAACGCCGACTCCCCCTCGCCGCGCCGGTCGCCGACCGCCTTGAACAGCGCGCCGGCCCGTTCGAACAGCGGCAGCTCGCGCGGGTCCGCCTCGCCACCCTGCACGAAGCGCACGTGCAGGACCCGGCCCCTGGCCAGGCACAACGCGGCCTCGACCGCGTCCAGTTCACGGTCGGACGCGGCCAGCGCGGCGTCGTCCCCTGCGTAGATCCCGCGTTCGTAGAGCCCTTTGGCCCGCTCGATCCACATTCGCCCGAATGTACGGGAAGTAGGGGCCCGGCGCACGTGAGGGCGAGGTCAGCCGCGAGCCCGCGCCGTCGAGGCCCTGACCACCAGCTCCGGCTCGAACAGCAGCTCGTCGGCGGGCACCACGGCCTTGTCGATCTGGGCCACCAGCAGGTCGACGGCGGCCCGGCCCATCGCGTCGATCGGCTGGCGGACCGTGGTCAGCGGCGGCTCGGTGCAGTTCATCAGCGCCGAGTCGTCGAAGCCGATGACCGAGACGTCCCCCGGCACGGCCAGGCCGGCCCGCCTGGCCGCCCTCACCGTGCCGAGCGCGAGCAGGTCGCTGGCGCAGATCACGCCGGTCACGCCCTGTTTGACCAGCCTGGACGCGGCCGCGTGCCCGCCTTCCAGGGAGAACATCGTGTGCTCGACGAGCCCCGGGTCGCCGCCCCGGGCCTGGAACGTCTCCAGCTTGCGCCGGGAGGGCATGTGGTCCTTCGGGCCGAGCACCATGCCGACGCGTTCGTGGCCGAGCGCGCGCAGGTGGGACAGGGCCATCTCGGCGGCCACCACGTCGTCGCAGGAGACCTGCGGGAAGTCCAGCCGCTCGACGGCCGCGTTGACCAGGACGGTCGGCAGCTTGCGCTCGTGCAGCAGCTCGTAGTGGTCGTGCGAGGCGTCGGCCTGGGCGTAGAGGCCGCCGGCGAAGACCACGCCGCTGACCTGCTGCTGGAGCAGCAGATCGACGTAGTCGGCCTCGGAGACGCCGCCGACCGTGCGGGTGCAGAGCACGGAGGTGAAACCCTGCTGGGCCAGCGCGCCGCCGACGACCTCGGCGAAGGCGGGGAAGATCGGGTTCTGCAGCTCGGGGAGCACCAGGCCGACCAGGCGGGCCCGGTCGCCGCGCAACTGGGTGGGACGTTCGTAGCCGAGCACGTCGAGCGCGGTCAGCACGGCCTCGCGGGTGGCGTCGGAGACCCCCGGCTTGCCGTTGAGCACGCGGCTGACCGTCGCCTCGCTCACCCCGACCTTCTTCGCCACCTCTGCGAGTCGTCGCGTCATGCGCAAACTATACGGCCTTGCGCGCAAGCGCTTGCGATCACTTACGTAGCCTCCGCCGTCCCTTCCCGCTCCCGCCCACGACGGCCTTTCCGGCGATTTCGGCGCATCGGACGGCGGAAATGCGGGGTGCCGCACGACAATGGCCAGTCAAATGTTTGCGCAATCACGTCAAGCGGTTGCGAAATTATGCGTCACAGCTCCGCCCTGGACGGCAAGCCTTGCCAGTCGCTCACACTCGTCATCGCCGCCGCGCTCAGCAGCGCGCCCCGGTGCAGCCGTTCCTGCGGCGTCAGGCCGTCGAGCGCGGCGCTGATGTAACCGGCCGCGAACGCCTCGCCCGCGCCCGCCATGTCCACGACGGGCACCTGCGGGACGGCCACGTCGTAACGCATGCGGTCGGCGCGCACGCTGGCGCCCTTGGCGCCCCGGTCCACCACGACCTCGCGCTCGGGGGTGAGGGCCGGCTTGACCAGGTCCAGCTCGTCCTGGGCGAGGAAGAGCAGGTGGGACCGGCAGGCCAGCTCGCCGAGCACCTCCTCGGCCTCCCGGACCGAGGGCCACAGCTCGGGCACGTAGTCGACGGAGAAGGAGATCATCACCCCGGCCGTCCGCGCCGCGCTCATGGCGGCGTGCACGGCGTCGAGGGCGTCCCTGCTCAGGGCCGCCGTGACGCCGGTCACGTGCAGCATCCTGGCGGCGCCCACCCGGTCCATCGGCACGTTGCCGGGCGACAGCCGGGACCCGGCCGAGCGGGTGCGGTACTGGGCGGTCACCGGCTCGCGGCCGACGCGCACCTCTCTGAGCACCATCCCGGTCCGCGCCCCCTCGACCACCCGCACGTCCTCGACGTCCACGCCCTCGCCCCTGAGCACGGTCAGCGCCCTGGCGCCCAGCTCGTCGTCCCCCACCCGGGCGGCGTACGCGCATCGGTGGCCAAGCCTGGACAGGGCGATCACCAGGGTGAACTCGGGGCCGCAGACGTCCAGCCTGGCCTCGTTCTCGTGCCGCACCCGGCCGCTGGAGACCACCCCGAGCGGCTCTCCCAGCGCGTAGACGTCCGTCATGAGCCAGACTGTAGTTGGTCACGACTACGCCGAATGATTTTTTCGCATAAGTCCTGGTTAGGACCGTGATCAAATATTTTCTGTATCTTTAGCGAACCTTTTCCCCAACTCGTGCCTCAAAGTAGTAGAGGAAGCCGGCGCGCCCCGGCGCCGGCTTCGAGTCGATACGGGGAGAGGAATCAGCACCCTCATGAGAAAGATCGCAGTAGGAATCATCACCGCCTTCGTCGGCGGGGCCATGTTGGTTTCCGGCGCGGGCGCCGCCTCCGCCACCGCTACCCGGCACGCCACGGAACTCAAGATCCGTGACATCACCCCCAACCCGGTCGTGGTGAAGGCCGGCAGCGAGACCACCGCGTACTTCGACATCGGGGCCAGCTCCGACGTCCAGAAGGTCACGCTGAGCGTGTCGCCGGAGGGCGACGTCCGCACCTTCCGTGCCAAGGACGTCAAGGACCTCGAGGGCTGGCGCTTCGCCGTCCCGTTCAACGAGGGCGACTTCGCCGGCAAGTGGAAGGCCACCGCCGTGGCCTTCGACAAGGACAACAAGCAGGTCGCCACCGACTCCGCGTTCTTCAACGTCGAGATCCAGAAGGGCAAGGCCGACACCCGCATCACGCGCTTCACGGCCGACCCCTACAAGGTCCGTCAGGGCCGCTCGATCTACTTCTCCGGTCGCCTTCAGGTCGATGACGAAGGCTGGGAGGGTCTGCGCGGCGAGAAGGTGAGCGTCTACTACCGCGCCAACGGCTCCAGCGGCTGGAAGTGGGTCGCCTCGGCCAAGACCTCCTGGGGCGGCAAGTTCGCCACCAAGACCCGCGCCTGGAAGAGCGGCACGTTCAAGGCCGTCTTCGAGGGTGACGACGAGCTCAACAGCTCCGAGAGCCGTCGCGACTACGTCAAGGTCTACCGCTCCTGGCACCACCGCTGATTGATCGCCGAGGCCCGGTTCCCCTGGTGGGAGCCGGGCCTCCGGCTTTTCCGGATTCTTTTTGCCGCCGGAGAGGTTTATCGATCAGCCGATCGCCGCATGGACTGTCCCATTTGCAAAGGAGGCGGCCCGCCGCCTCGCGGACACCGCGTCGATCCGACAGGAGCCCCCATATGCCCCACCCCCTGATCGCCCTCGTCCTGAGCCTGACGAGCACGTTGGGGGCGGCCCCTTCGGTCCGTTACGAACCCGCCGGCACGGCCCGCGAGCAGCACGCCAGGAAGCTCCTGAAGGACAGCGGCGTGCTGCGCACCCGGCTCGGCGGCGTCCAGGTCGTCGCCCGCGGCTGCGACGCGCCCCGCGCCACCTGGAACGGCGACCGGCGGCGGATCACGATCTGCTACTCGCTGGTCGCCAAGATCGACCGCACGCTCACCGGCGTCTCCGAGACGGAGGAGGCCGACCGGCGCACCGCCGCCGCCCGCGTGGACGGCGCCCTGGCCGCCCTCTACCACCACCAGCTCGGCCACGCCCTGGCCGCGCTCAACGGCCTGCCCGCCGACGAGCCGCAGGCCGACCGGTTCGCCGCGCTGACGCTCGCGGCGCGCGACGGCGGCCACGTGGTGGCCGCCGCCGAGGCCCGCCACCTGCTGGCCGCCCACACCCACGCCGACCATCTGTCGGGGACGGCCGCCTCCGCCACGTTCGCCTGCCTCCTGTACGGCGCCGACCCCGTCAAATACGCCCGCATCGCCAAGGGCGGCTGGGTGCCGGCCGAGCGTGTACCGTCGTGCCGCGCCGAGTACGAGCGGGCCAGGGCGGAACTGGGGTCGCTGGCAGTGAAAGTCGGGGCCTGAGGGGTACGTCCGGATGTATGGCTGAGGAGCTGCTCAGAGACTTCGACCCGTTCGACATCTTCGACACCGAGGCGGCCCGGCTCGACCGGTTCTTCGACGGGCTCGACGAGGCGGGCTGGGCGCGTCCGTCCCGCTGCGACGGGTGGTCGGTGCGCGACGTGCTGGCCCATCTGGCGGGCGAGGAGGCGTACAACCACGCCTGTCTCGACGGCACCGTGCAGGAGCTGCTGACCCGGGTGGCCGCCGAGGGGGTGACCGGGTTCAACGACTTCAACGAGTGGTCCGTACGGCAGCGCCGCGACCTGCCCGTCGAGGAGGTGCTCCAGGAGTGGCGCACCAAGAACGGCGAGACGCGCGAGCGCATGCGCACCCTCGGCCCCGACGCCCTGATCGACACGACGGCGGGCCCGTACCCGGTGGGGTTGCAGACCTTCCACTACGACTCCGAGTACGCCACCCACGCCGACGACGTCGGCGCGCCGGTGGCGCCGGAGGAGATCGACGACCGGACGTTCTGGCGGGTCGCCGTCGGGCGGTTCGTGCTGGCCGAGCAGGAGTCGAGGGCGCAGGTGGAGCAGACGGCCGAGCAGATCTGGGTGAGCGTCGACCAGGGCAGCGCGTCGCTGTCGTACCCGGAGTTCGTGGAGGCCACCGTGGGACGGCTGCCGACCGACGGGCTCGACCCGCGGGTCGCCGCCGCGCTGCGGTGCCTGGCCTGAGAGGAGAGCAGGATGTGGCTGCGCAACCGCGCGGGCACCGAGCCGGTGACGGCGCGCAGCCCGCTGCGCGCGAGGCGGGTGCTGTCGTGGATCGCCCTGGTCGTCGCCGCGGCCGCGGCCGTCTTCTTCGTGACCCGCGCGATGTCCACGGGACAGCAGGTGTGGGTCTGGGAGGCCGCCCTGGCCGCCGCGGTGGCCGTGGTGGCCGCCGTGGACCTGGCGGTGCTCAGACGCCGGCGCGCCGGGCCGTCAGGCGGCGGGCACGCTCGGCCGACCGGTGAGCACGGCGGGTCAGGCGGCGGGCACGGCGGGTCAGGTGGTGAGCACGGCCAGCAGGAGCAGCAGGATGACCGCGGCGGCCACCCCGAAGATGATCCAGACATGGGTCAGCGCCCACACCCGTAGCCGGTCACCGCATGCCTGCGGGTAGTCGATACCGTCGGACTCGATCCTGTTGATCGCCGCCACGCGCCGGGCCAGTTCGGGGTCGTCCCGTTCGAGGCCCTGCTCGATCTCAGCGAGGATGCGGCGTTCCCTTCCAGAGAGACCCATCGCGATCACCATTGCTCCCACGCCGGTGAAAGCCTTGTACCCACCAGTAGCCCCAGCATGCCCGCCCGGCGCCTCCTTGGCGTGACATGCCGAAACCCCCGGCCGTTCCGGCCGGAAGGCGCGGAACGGACGGGGGCGGGTCAAGCCTTGGCTGTCATTTCTTGCCGTAGCGCTGGTTGAAGCGCTCGACGCGGCCCTCGGTGTCGAGGACGCGGCTGCGGCCGGTGTAGAACGGGTGGCTGGCCGACGACACGTCGACGTCCACGACCGGGTAGGTCCTGCCGTCCTCCCACTCGACGGTCCTGCTGCTCGTCAGGGTCGAGCGGGTGAGGAGGGCGAAGCCGGCGCTCGGGTCGCGGAAGACGACCGGACGGTACGAGGGGTGCAGGTTCTTCTTCATGCCCCTCTCAACCGGATGGCAATGGTTTTCATTCCCTCGCTTCCGGGTCCATCCCGAGGACGGTCCGGCCGCCGTCCACGGGGATCGTCGCGCCGTTGACGAACGAGGCGTCCGGCGAGAGCAGGTGCGCCACCACCGAGGCCACCTCGCCGGGGAAGGCGACCCGGCCCAGGGGGTGCACCCTGGCCATCTGGCGCTCGACGTCCACCACCTCGTCGGCGGTCCTGGAGGCCAGGAAGTCCTCGTAGCGTTCGGTGGCCACCGAGCCGGGCGCGACGGCGTTGACCCTGATGCCGTACCGGCCGTACTCGACGGCCAGCGACCTGGTCAGGCCCTCGGTCGCGGCCTTCGCGGTGGCGTAGGGCAGGCTGCCGGGCACCGCCCGCGTGGCCTGGTGGGAGGTGACGTTGACGATCGCGCCGGGCGTGCCCGCCGCGAGGAAGCGGCGGACGGCGACCGCGCAGCCCACCAGCGCCAGGTCCAGGTTGGCCGCGATCAGCTGCCTGACCTCGGCGATCGGGGCGTCGTGCACGGAGGCGTCACGGAAGATCGCCGCGTTGTTGACCCAGCCCGCCAGCGTGCCGGCCTCCTCGGCCCGGTCGGCGGCCCAGGAGACCAGCTCCTCGTCGGCCGCGTCGCCCACCACGGGGATGACGCGGGGGCCCGTCCAGGACAGCGAGCCGCCGTCGCGGTCGATGACGACGACGGTGTCCTTCTCCCCCAGGAGCCGCTGGACCACGGCCTTCCCGATGCCACGCCCGCCGCCGGTCACCACGTAGGAAAGACTCATGCGTCCGACGCTACTCCGTCCCGGAGTGACCCTTGTCACCGTATTTCCGGCTGGTGAACGGGAACGAACAAGTGCGTGATCGCCGTACTCGGTCCGAGGTCGCCGGCCCGCGTGGTCGGGGCGCTCGCGATCACGCAGACGGCCGGCTACGGCGTGCTCTACTACGCGTTCTCGGTGTTCATCCCGCCGATGGCCCGTGACCTGCGGACCGGGGTCGCCCAGCTCACCGGCGCGATCACGGTGTCGGTGCTGGTGTCCGCGCTGGTGGCCCCCTTCGTCGGACGCTGGCTCGACCGGCACGGCGGGCGCGCGCTGATGACGGCGGGGTCGCTGCTGGGCGGGCTCGGGGTGCTCGCCTGGTCGCAGGTGCGCACCGTGACGCAGCTCTACCTGGTGTGCGCGGCGCTCGGGATCGCCTCGGCCATGGTGCTCTACGAGGCCGCCTTCGCGGTGATCGTCGCCTGTTTCGCCCCGGCCCGGCGGGCGCGCGCGCTGCTCGCCGTGACGGTGGTGGCCGGGTTCGCCTCCAGCATCTTCCTGCCGCTGACGGGGTTCCTCGTGGACCGGTACGGCTGGCGGCAGGCGCTGGTCGTCCTGGCCGCCGGGTACGCGCTGACGGCCGTGCCGCTGCACGCGCTGGCCGTGCGGGGGCGGGGGGCGTCCGCGCCGCCGGCCCGGCGTCGCGCGATCGTCGGCTCCGCGCTGCGCGAACGGCCGTTCTGGCTGCTGGTGGCCGCCTTCCTGGCCCAGACGGGCGCGGTGGCGGTCATGGGGGTGCTGCTGGTGACGTATCTGATCGCGCTCGGGCATCCGCCGTTGTTCGCGGCGAGCGTGGCCGGGCTGCTCGGCGTGTTGTCGGTGACCGGACGGCTGGTCACGACGGGGCTGCAGAGCCGGTGGCCGGTGGCGCTGGTCACGGCGGCGATGTTCGCCGTCCAGGGGGTGGCGGCGCTGCTGCTGCCGCTGGCGGGCGACAGCGTGGCGGGGGCGATCGCGGGGGTGGTGCTGTTCGGGCTGGGGTTCGGGGTGGCCACGATCGCCCGTCCCGCCCTGCTGGCCGACCGGTACGGCACGGCCGCGTACGCGACGCTGAGCGGCGCGCTCGCCCTGCCCGTCACGGTGTCCAAGGCCGTGGCCCCGCTGCTGTCGGCGGCGGTGGCGCAGGTCGCCGGATATCCGGCGGTGATGGCCTCGGTGGCGGCGGCCTGCGTGCTCGGAGCGCTCTCGCTGGTGGCCTACGATCGGTACGGGCGGGCGCCGGAGCGACAGGCCGCGCTGCCCGCCGAGCCGACCTGAGACCCGCGGTCCGCCGTCGGCGGAACTGACGGAACGTCGGCCGACGACCACGTAAGGTAGCCGCATGGATACCCCCACCGAGGCTCTCCACCGCGTCTTCGGTTACGACTCGTTCAGGGCGGGTCAGCAGGAGATCATCGACCACGTCGTCGGCGGCGGCGACGCGCTGGTGCTCATGCCCACCGGCGGCGGCAAGTCGCTGTGCTACCAGATCCCGGCGCTCGTGCGCCCGGGGGTGGGGGTCGTCGTCTCGCCGCTGATCGCGCTCATGCAGGACCAGGTCGACGCGCTGCGCGCGCTCGGCGTGCGGGCCGGTTTCCTCAACTCCACCCAGGACTTCGACGAGCGCCAGCTCGTGGAGGCCGAGTTCCTGGCCGGCGAGCTCGACCTGCTCTACCTCGCCCCCGAGCGGCTGCGCGTCGAGGCCACGATGCGGCTGCTGGCCAAGGGCGAGATCTCGTTGTTCGCCATCGACGAGGCCCACTGCGTGGCGCAGTGGGGCCACGACTTCCGCCCCGACTACCTCGCCCTGTCGGAGCTGCGCGAGCGCTGGCCGCAGGTGCCGCGCATCGCGCTGACCGCCACCGCCACCCCGGCCACCCACGCCGAGATCTCCACCCGGCTCGGCCTCGACCAGGCCCGCCATTTCGTGGCCGGCTTCGACCGGCCCAACATCCACTACCGCATCACGTCCAAGAGCGACCCCAAGCGGCAGCTCCTCGACTTCCTGCGCACCGAGCACCCCGGCGACTCCGGCATCGTCTACTGCCTGTCGCGCTCGTCGGTGGAGAAGATCGCCGCGTTCCTGGCCGACCACGGCATCGCGGCGGTGCCGTACCACGCGGGGCTCGACGCCCGCACCCGCGCCGCCCATCAGTCCCGCTTCCTGCGGGAAGACGGGCTGATCGTGGTGGCCACCATCGCGTTCGGCATGGGCATCGACAAGCCCGACGTGCGTTTCGTCGCCCACCTCGACCTGCCCAAGTCGGTCGAGGGCTACTACCAGGAGACCGGCCGCGCCGGGCGCGACGGCCTGCCCGCGACCGCCTGGATGGCCTACGGCCTGCAAGACGTCGTCCAGCACCGGCGCATGGCCCTGGAGGGCGACGAGGCCCACCGCCGCCGCCAGGTCCTGCACCTCGACGCCATGCTGGCGCTGTGCGAGACGGCCGGCTGCCGCCGGGTCATGCTGCTCGACTACTTCGGGCAGAAGGGCGCCGAGCCCTGCGGCAACTGCGACACCTGCCAGAGCCCGCCCGAGTCCTGGGACGGCACGATCGCCGCCCAGAAGGTGCTGTCCACCGTGCTGCGGCTGAAGCGGGAGCGCGGCCAGAAGTTCGGCGTCGGGCAGGTGGTCGACATCCTGCTCGGCAAGAAGACGGCCAAGGTGCTCCAGCACGGCCACGACTCGCTGAGCGTCTTCGGCGTGGGCACCGACCTGGGCAACGCCGAGTGGCACGGCGTGGCCCGGCAACTGCTGGCGCAGGGCCTGCTCGCGGTGGAGTCCGACCACGGCACGCTGGTGCTCACCGACGCCAGCGCCGACGTGCTGCGCGGGCAGCGGGAGGTGCCGTTGCGCCGCGACACGGCCCGTCCGGCGTCCCGGTCGTCCAGGTCGTCGTCCGGGTCGTCCGGGGCGAAGGGCCAGCCGGCCGCCGAGCTGCCCGCCGAGGCGGCGCCGCTGTTCGAGCGGCTACGGGCCTGGCGGGGCGCGGTCGCCAAGGAGCAGGGCGTGCCCGCGTACGTCATCTTCCACGACGCCACGCTGCGGGAGATCGCCACGTTGTCGCCGTCCTCGCTGGCTGAGCTGAGCAGGGTCAACGGGGTCGGGGAGAACAAACTCGCCAAATACGGGGACCAGGTCCTGGAGGTCGTCGCGTCCGCGGCCACCGAAGACGCCTGACGCCGTCCCCTGCTCCGCCCCGGAAGAGCCACGGTTCGGGGTGATGGCGACGGCCGCACGAAGAACGGTCGTCGCCATCACGCTGGCCGACCTGGTCGAGGCGCGTGGCCCGCGACCGGCCGGACGGATGCCGGGCCCCGGTGTCCCTCTTTGATCGTACGGGGTGCCGCCGCCGGGTGGGGGGCCGGTCACGCCGTCAGTTCGGCCGGCGGCCGAGGTAGGCGAGGAGGTGGTCCTGGGCGGTGCCCAATGGGGGCGGCCGCAGCCGGGCGCCGAACCGGGACGGGCGGTCCTCGTCGGTGACGAAGAGATGGGCCAGGTCCAGCAGCTCTTCGGCGAGGGCGTGCGGGATCGGGCGGTGTTCACCGCAGGCCCGCGCGATGTCCCAGCCGTGCACGGTGATCTCGATGGCGCCCGCCGCGGCCACCATCGGCGTCGTCATGGGCACGTCCCCCACCGCGACCATCCCGGCCTGGATGGTGCCCGTCCACGTGCCGAGCACCTCCGTCGCGCCGTCCCTGAGCAGCAGCGCCGGGTTCCCGCACACCGGCCCGCCGACCGGCACGGGCCTGCGGGCGGGGGCGATGCGGCCGAGGGCGGCCTCGTTCAGGGCCTCGAAGGAGTCCTGCATGTGGTCCAGGAGCTCCTGGAGGTTCCAGCGGGAGCACGGGGTGGGCCGGCACAGGACGTGTGGGCTCACCACGCGCAGGCTGCCCAAGGTGTAGTGGATGGCCCTCTCCAGCAACGCCACCCCTGCCGTCAACGCCCGCGCCCGTTCGTCCATGTCGCCTCCTCGACCCATATAGACCTTGAGGGAAGCGGAAAATCATCGGCCCTGGGACGGGGTGCCGTTCGCGCCCGGCGAGCAGAGCGGATGGGCATGCCTTCCGGCCACAGGTGGCCGCTTCGCGCGACTCGCCGTCCGTCGGGCCGAGGAGCCCGTCCGGCAGTCCCGCGGACCCTCCGCCGATCCACGGTCCGGACGGGCCCTCTAGCGGTCGCCGGCCCCGGCGAAGGTGACCCGGATGGAGTACAGGTCGCCGGCCGAACTGGTGATGAACAGGTCGTTGCGCTTGGCGCCGCCGAAGGTCAGGTTCGAGACCGACTCAGGCAGCAGGAGCTTGCAGAGCAGGGCGCCGTCGGGGTGGTAGCAGTGCAGGCCGTCCAGGGCGGCGGCCCAGACGCGGCCGTAGCAGTCGAGCCTGATCCCGTCGAACCAGTCCTCGGCGAAGACCTTGCCGCCCGACAGCGTGCCGTCGTCACCGACGTCGAAGATTCGAATGTGGCGCTCGCGGGTGTCCACGATGTACAGCCGGCTCTGGTCAAGTGAGAAGGCCAGCCCGTTGGGGCGGACGAAGTCGTCGGCGACGACGGTCAGCTCACCGCTTTCCGGATCGAGCCGGTACACGTTGTCCGCGCCGATCTCGCTCTCGGCCGGGCTGCCTTCGTAGTAGCCGGTGATGCCGTAGCGCGGGTCGGTGAACCAGATGGTGCCGTCGTATCGGACGACGACGTCGTTGGGGCTGTTGAGCCGCTTGCCCCTATAGCTTGCGGCGAGCACGGTGATCGACCCGTCGTGCTCGGTCCTGGTCACCCGGCGCGCCCCTTGCTCGCACGTGACCAGCCTGCCTTCGCGATCGACCGTGTTGCCGTTGGCGTTGCCCGCCGGGCTTCTGAACACGCCGACGGCGCCGGTCGTCTCGTCCCAGCGCAGTAGCCGGTCATTGGGGATGTCGCTCCACACCAGGTAGCGCCCGGCCGGGAAGTAGGCCGGCCCCTCGGCCTTACGGCTGCCCCGATGCAGCACCTCCACATACTCGTCACCACCGTCGAACCCGAACCGCTCGTCCACGACCTCGAACCGCGCCTTGAACCTGTCCATCACCGAACCACCTTTGGACATAACCGACTTTCACTGGACACCATATTGGAGATCGCCGCCTCTACAGGAAGCAGTTCGGCAAGTGCTTCTTTGGAGGAGATGCGTCACGTTCACAGGGCGCACCCGCGGCGGCGCGCTGACATGGTCCGGAGGACGCCGAGAGCAGCGCGCGTGCGGGCCTTCGCTGCGGCGGGCCGGATCGTCCTGGACCGGCGCGAGCGAGTGCCGCCGGCCGGGCCTGGTGCTCTTGGATCGCTACCGCGCGGGGGAGCTCGGAGTGCGGGTGACGTGGGGGCGTATGTCCCGCTGGAACCTTTCGGGCGGGTGGGGGGTAGGTGAGGGCATGAGGAAGATGGCGATGATTTCGGTGGCGGTGCTGCTGGCAGGGGTTGGATGTGCCGGAGGTGGCGGTCCTGGGCAGGGGGTGGGCGCGAGTGGTGGTACCGGGGCCTTGTTCGGAGGTACGGGGAGCGAAGCGGATTCCTCGGCGAGCGGGGCTTCGGGGATCACACGGAGCGAGGCTGGGAGCCCGAGCCCGACCGCCGATGCCGCCCCGGCGCCCGACCCCGGCGCAGGCGCCCACTCCGAGCCGACCTTCGTCCCCAACCTGAGCGCCGACGTCAGCCCGGCCCCGGGCTCGGGCTCTGGACTGAGCACCGATGCCGGCGCCCTTCCTGGCTCAAGCCTGAGCCCCGCCGCCACCCTGAGCACCGGCGGCCGCCCGAGCCCTGGAGCTGGGGTGGGGTTTGGTGACAGAGGGAGGGCGAGTGCGGAGGGTGAGCGGGTGGGGTGCCGGGGGGCGTTGGTGGTCGGCGGGGGTGGGTTTCCGGAGGTGCGGGGGGTGTCGGCGGACGCCGAGGTGTGGGGGTTGTTGTTCGTGTCCAAGCTGCCGCTTCGCCGGAAGGAGACCACCAAGATCGTATGGCGGATGACCGGGGACGGGCCGCTGACGGTCAGGGCGTCCCTTCCTGACGGCACCGCCGCCCGCCTCGCCTGGGGGCCCGAGGAGCACGGCGGGTCGTCCTGGCACCGGCCGGGGGACGAATGGGGCACCGGCCTCGTCTTCCCCAAGCCCGGCTGCTGGAGGATCGAACTCAGCCGCCCCCACGGCAAGGGTCACCTCTGGCTACCGGTCGCCTGACAACACCCGGCAATCCACTGCACGCACCCACCACCGACTTCCAGCCGCCCCAGCAACCCACCGCACGAGCCACGCCTGGCTACCGGCCGCCCAACAGCAAATGGCCCATGCACAGACCACCCCCGGCTGCCGGCCGGTCAGCGCCCAGCAGGCCCCACCCCTGGCCGCCGGTAGTCCAGCAGCCAGGGGCTCACCAGACGCTGCGGCCCTCGTTACCGGTTGCTCAGGGCTCGGTCTACGAAAATTTGGAGGTCGGTGAGGACCTCGTCCTTGTTGGTTTCGTTGAAGACTTCGTGGCGGGCGCCGGCGTAGATGCGTTCGGTCAGGTCGGTGCCCTTGACGGCCTCCACCCCGACCCGGCTGCCGGCCAGCGGTACGAGTTGATCGTCGCCGCCGTGCACCCACAACGTGGGCAGTGCGCCGAACGTGCCGCCCTTGGCGATCGTGTCCAGCATCGCGGCGAACGCCTCCACCGTGGCCCGCTTGAACGGCCCGTGCCAGACCAGCGGGTCGTCCGCGTACGCCGCCCCCACCGACGGGTCGCGGGAGAGCGTGGCCGGGTCGATGGGGATGTCGGGCAGCTCGTCGAGCGCCATCAGCGCGGGGATGACCGCCCACTCGCCGATCACCGGGCCCGACAGCACCAGCGCGGTCAGGCCCTCGGCGTAGCGCTGGGCGTACCGGGCGGCGATCATGCCGCCCATGGAGTGGCCGATCAGCACGACCGGGACGCCGGGGTGGTCGGCCCTGGCGCGCTCCTCGACGGCGTGCACGTCGGTGACGACGTCCTCGAAGTCCTCGACGAGCACGCGTTCGCCCGCCGACCTGCCGTGGCCCATGTGGTCGAGTCCGTAGACGGCGGCGCCGTGCCGGACGAGACGGTCGGCGACGTACTCGTAACGGCCGATGTGCTCGCCGTACCCGTGGACCAGGAGGGCGAGGTAGCGGGGCCGGTCGTGCGGCCATTCGCGGACGACGTTCAGCCCCCGCGTGCCGGTGAAGGTGTGCTCTCGCGACTCGGCCATGAACTTCCTCTCCCATCCAGCCACGACGTCCGAAAACCGCTGACTTCCGCGGGCGCGCCGGTGTTGTAGAGAGTATGGACATCCACACCATCATCGACAGTCCGCTGGGCGAGATTCTCCTCGTCGGCGACGGCGCGGGACGGCTGACCCGCGTGTCGTTCGACGTGGGCAGGCCGCCCGGACGCCGGGAGCCGGCCGCCTTCGGGGAGGCCGAACGGCAGCTCGGCGAGTACTTCGCGGGCGGGCGTACCTCGTTCGACCTGCCCCTGGCCGCCCGCGGGACGGCGTTCCAGCAGCGGGTGTGGGCGGAGGTGGCGGCGCTGCCGTACGGGACGACGACCAGCTACGGCGAGCTGACCGCCCGCGCCGGCGTGGCGCGGGACCGGGTCCGCGCGGTCGGCGCGGCGATCGGCGCGAACCCGCTGCTCGTCGTGGTCCCCTGCCACCGGGTGGTCGCCGCGGACGGCGCGCTGACCGGCTACGCGGGCGGCCTGGAACGCAAGTGCGACCTGCTCACCCTCGAAGGCGTCCTGCAGCCGCAGCTCTGGAGCGTGTCGTCATGACGCCGCAGGTCGACGGGGCCGACTGGCAGCGGCTGGCCGGGGAGCTCGACGCCCACGGCTGCGCGCTGACGCCGCGGCTGCTCTCGCCCGCGGAGTGCGCGGAGATCTCCGGCCTGTACGACGAGCCCGGCAGGTTCCGCTCGACGGTCGACATGGCCCGCCACCGGTTCGGCTCCGGCCAGTACCGGTACTTCCGCCGGCCGTTCCCGCCGCTGGTCGAGGAGTTGCGGGCGGCGTTCTATCCGTATCTGCTGCCGATCGCCCGCGACTGGGCGGCCCGGCTGGGGCAGCCCGCGCCCTGGCCGGACGACTTCGCCGAGTGGCTGGACATGTGCCACGCGGCGGGACAGACCAAGCCGACCCCCATCCTGCTGCGCTACCGGGAGAACGACTGGAACGCGCTCCACCGCGACCTGTACGGCGACCTCGTGTTCCCGCTGCAGGTCGTGATCGGGCTCGACCGGCCCGGTGAGGACTACACCGGGGGCGAGTTCCTGCTGGTGGAGCAGCGGCCGAGGGCCCAGTCGCGGGGCACGGTGACCGCGCTGCCGCAGGGTCACGGGCTGATCTTCACCACCCGCGACCGGCCGGTGCGCTCCTCGCGCGGCTGGTCGGCCTCGCCGGTGCGGCACGGGGTCAGCACCGTGCGTTCGGGGCTGCGGCACACCCTCGGCCTGGTCCTGCACGACGCGACATGACCAGCGTGCGAACGGCCGAG
Organism: Nonomuraea sp. NPDC004702; assembly: GCF_053601695.1. Lineage (NCBI taxonomy): Bacteria > Bacillati > Actinomycetota > Actinomycetes > Streptosporangiales > Streptosporangiaceae > Nonomuraea > Nonomuraea sp. NPDC004702. The sequence goes on along the minus strand of NZ_JBSGCE010000002.1, from coordinate 469,753 downwards.
CTGGACGCGCTGCTCACCCTCGTCCGGGCCCAGCGCCCACGGGCGCGGGCCGTCGTCGTCGGCCACGGCCGGGACGGCGCCCGCCTGGCCGAGGCGTTCGCCGACGCCTGGGACGGGACGGTGCTCGCGGTGGTCGCCTGGCCGGAGACGGCGGCGTCGTGGTTGCGCCAGGCCAGGCGGTTCACGGCGGGCGAACCGGACGCCTGGGTGGTCGCGGGCGCGCCGGCGGGATGGGCCGGGATGAGCGAGCGCCTGCGCCGCAGCACCGACTGGGATCCGCGCCGGACGTACGGTTCGGCGGCCACGGCCCGCGCGGTCGCCCTGGCCGCCCCTGGGACACTGGAAGGCATGCGCGGAGCCGACGCCGACGGCACGACATGGCGAATAGGACGAAACCTGATTTATCGGGAACCATCATGATCCCCCTTCCCATGCGGGAGATCGCGCCTGGCGCGGTGCACGTCCCCGGCTGGCTGTCCCTCGCCGAGCAGCAGGACCTGGTGCGCGCCTGCCGCGCGTGGGCGACCGGCCCGGTGCCGATCCGGCACACCGTGCTGCCCGGCGGCGGCGTGATGTCGGTGCGGACGGTGTGCGTCGGCTGGCACTGGCAGCCGTACCGGTACACGCGGCTGGCCCACGACGTGAACGGGCGGCGGGTCGCCGCGTTCCCCACGTGGCTCGGCGACCTCGGCCGCCGCGCGCTGGCCGACGCCTACGGCCGCCCGGACGACGGCTACGACCCCGACACCGCGCTGGTCAACTTCTACGACGGCCAGGCCAGGATGGGCATGCACCAGGACAAGGACGAGCGCTCCGACGCCCCGGTGGTGTCCCTGAGCGTCGGCGACACGTGCCTGTTCCGCTTCGGCAACACCGAGACGCGCGGGAAGCCGTACACGGACGTCGAGCTGGCCTCGGGCGATCTGTTCGTGTTCGGCGGCGCGTCCCGCTTCGCCTACCACGGCGTGCCGAAGGTCTACCCGGGCACCGGCGACCCGGCCACGGGCCTGGCCGCCGGGCGCCTCAACGTGACGATGCGGGTGACGGGTCTTCGATGAAGTAGTCGAACTGGTCGTCGGTGAGGGTGCGACGCAGGATGCGCAGGACCTTGCCCGGGTCGTCGTGCGGGCCCGGGGTGTAGAAGGGCTTGCCGTCGCGGCCGAAGGTGATGGCCGAGCCGCCCTCCCACTTGCCCAGCAGGTCGCTGACGGGCGAGAAGTCCTCGTGGGGCTCGAAGCCGAGGGTGCGCGCGTAGTCGATCGAGCCGAAGACCAGGTGCTGGGCCAGCTCGATCGGCACCTCCTGGTAGCCCGCGTACTCGCCGAAGAAGTATTCGCGGAACCTGCGCAGGTCGCGCTCGTCGAGCACGTCGGGGCCGATGGTGTTCTTGATGCCGAGGCAGTAGACGTCGGCGAGGTAGCCGCAGACCGTCATCCGGTCCCAGGTGTGGCGCCGGGCGACCAGCACGCACACCATGCCGCCGGCGCCCGACTCCGGGGCCTCGTCGACCCAGCCCTTGGACGGGTCGACGCCCAGCCCGGCGCTCCAGCCGACGTTCATCCAGCAGCCGACCACCTCGGGCTCGGCCGACGTCACGTTCTCGGCGGCGATGGCGCGCACGAGGGGCGCGACGACCGACGGCGACACCTTGAGCGCCCGCGCGATCTCCTTGGGAGACCTGCCCTGGGCGCGCAGCTCGCGTACCTGATCCTTCAACTCCACACGCGGCAGCCTAGCGCCCGGCGTCCCGTCAGGCGGACAGGCCGCGGGCGAGCCACGCCAGGAACCGGAGCGGCCGGGCCTCCCCCTCCGGCTCAGCCGACGGACGAGGTCACGGTGTCCACATGCTTCTGGCTGACCGAACGCCCCGACACCAGCACGAGGTCGAGCGCGCGCAGGTCGGCCAGGCGGTCGAGCGGGTTGCCGCGGACCGCGATGACGTCGGCGCGCTTCCCGCCCTCCAGGCTGCCGGTCTCGGCCCCGACCCCGCACGCCTCGGCGGCGCGTACGGTGGCCAGCTCGACGATCTCGGCGTTGCCGAACCCGGCCTCGGCGAAGACCTCCAGCCCCGACACGTAGTCGTCGGTGCGCTTGTCGAGCCCGGCGATGGCGAACCCGGTGTCGGTCCCGGCGACGAGCCTGATCCCGGCCTCGCGCATGGCGGCGAGGTTGCCCAGCCAGCGGTCCATCGGCTCGGCGCCGACGAGCGCGCGCAGGTTCCAGAACTGGCCGTGCACGGTCGGGCACACGTACGTGCCGCTTGCCGCGATGCGGTCGGCCAGCCGCGCGTCGTAGGCCGGGCCCGCCGGGGTGTGGAACGTGCAGTGCTCGATCGTGGTGACCCCGGCCTCCAGCGCGTTGCCGATCGACTCGGGGGCGTGGGCGTGGGCCGCGACGGTCCTGCCGCGCGTCGCGGCCTCCTCCACGGCGGCCCTGATCAGCGCGGCCGGGTACTGGGCCCGCCAGCTCGGCACCGAGCCGGGCGACATCTCGCCGCCCGAGGCCATCACCTTGAGGCAGTCGGCGCCGGCCCGCAGGTTCTCCCTGGCCACCCGGCGGACGGACGGCTCGTCGTCGGCCTCGCCGCCCATGTACCAGCAGTGGCCGCCGGTGACCGTGATCGGCCGGGTCGCGGCGATCAGGTGGGGGCCGACGGCGAGGCCGCCCTCGATCGCGTCGCGCAGGATGAGGTCGAGGAAGCCGCGTCCGCCGAGGTCGCGGGCCGTGGTGACGCCCGCGGAGACGAGCTTGCGGGCGTTCTCGGCCATGCGCAGCAGCAGATGGCCGTCGCTCACGGCGCTGCGCCCGGTCACCGGGTCGACCGTGCCGTCGAACCCGAGGTGCACGTGCGCGTCGACGAGGCCGGGCAGCAGGGTGTGGCCGGGCAGGTCGAGCGTCTCCGCGGCCTGGCCCGCGCTGCCGCGGGGGCCCACCGAGACGATGCGCGAGCCGTCGATCAGCACCTCACCGTCCGTGATGACCTCTCCGGGACGCCCGGTGAGCACCGTGCCGGCACGGATGATCCGCATGCCCTCCACAGTGCCACACACGGCCCCGCCACGCCCGCCCCGCGGGGCGCCGGGAACACGGCCCCCCAATTGATAGGAAGGTTTACTTATTACGGCATGATGGCCGTCCATGTGGACGCGCGACTTCGTGCTCTTCTTCACCGCCCGCACGGTGTCGATGCTGGGCTCGGCGATGATGCCGGTGGCCACCGCGCTCGGCATGCACGACGCCGGTTACGGCGCCACCGGCGTCGGCCTGGCGCTGGCCGCCTGGATGGTGCCGATGGCCGGGCTCATCCTGTTCGGCGGCGTGCTCATGGACCGCTTCACGCCCCGCCGCATGATGGTCGGCGCCGACCTGGCCAGGACCGCGACGCAGGCGGGCACGGCGGCCCTGTTCGGGCTGGGCCGGCCGGAGTTGTGGCAGGTCGTGGCGCTGTCGGCGGTCGCCGGGGCGGCGGCCGCCATGTACACGCCGGGCGTCGCGGGCACCATCTCGCGGATCGCGGCCGACGTGCAGCGGGCCAACGCCACCCTGCGCATGTCCGAGGCGATCATGCAGTTGCTCGGGCCGGGGCTGGCGGGGGCGCTGGTCGGGCTGGCCGGGGTGGGCGTGGTGTTCGCCGCCGACTCGGCCGGGTTCGCGATCAGCGCGGCGTGCCTGCTGCTCATGCGGGTGCGGGTGGCGGGCTCCGGCGAGGAGCCGGTGCTGGTGCGGCTGCGGGAGGGCTGGCGGGAGTTCCGGTCGCGCACGTGGATGTGGAGCGTCATCCTGATCTGGGTGGTCTTCGGGATCACCCTGTTCGGGCCGCTGATCCCGCTGGGCTCGGTGCTGGTGACCGACGCGTACGGGCAGACCGCGTACGGGCTGGTCATGTCGGCGAGCGGGGCAGGGACGATCGTGGGCGGCCTGGTGGCGCTGCGGATCAGGCCGGCCAGGCCGCTGGTGGCGGGCGGGATCGGCATGTTCCTGTTCGCGCTGGAGCCGCTGAGCTTCGCGGCCGGCGTGCCGCTCGGCGTGATCATGGCCTGCCACGTGGTGGGCGGGGCGGGGTGGGCGTTCTGGTCGGTGATGTGGGCGACGAGCGTGCAGACGCTGGTGCCGGCCGAGGCGCTGAACCGGGTCAGCGCGTACGAGATCGGCGGCTCGACCATGTCGCTCCCGATCGGCCAGGCGCTGGCCGGGCCGGTGGCCGCCCTGGTGGGCTCCCGCGAGGTGCTGGGCTTCTCCGCGCTGGTCACGGTCGCCGGCTGCCTGGCGCTGCTGTCCCTGCGGCCGGTGCGGCAGATCACCGTAAGGCCACGGGAAGAGGACCGTAAGGCCGCTCCCGCATCGTAGAGGCATGACAACGACGCAGACCGCGCAGTACGAGATCGTCCGCACCTTCGACGCCCCCCGCGAGGACGTCTACGCCGCCTGGACCCAGCCCGAGCGCTTCTCCCGCTGGTTCGGCCCCCGCATGCTGGCCACGCCGGTCGGCCGGATCACCCTCGACGCCCGTCCCGGCGGCCGGTGGCGCGCGACGCTCGTCGGCGAGGAGGGGTTCGAGGCGACGCTGGAGGGCTCCTACCGCGAGGTGCGGGAGCCCGCCCGGCTGGTGTTCACCACCGGCGACCCCGACAACCCCGGCGACGGCCCGGCCTCGGTCGTGACGCTCGACCTGCTCGACCGGGACGGCGGCACCGAGATGCGCTTCCACCAGTTCGGCGTCAACACCGACCAGGAGCACGCCGAGCAGGCCAGGGCAGGCTGGGACGAGTTCTTCGACCGCCTGGCCGAGCATGTCGCCCGCTGACCCCCGACACGCCGGCCCTCGACACGCCGGCCCTCAGAACAGGCCGAGGGCGTCGTCCAGCTTGTACGTGCCGCCCCGCTCGTACGCCGCGGCGAAGGCGTGCTCACCGAGGGCGTCCCGGACCCGGGCCGTGACCCGCTCCTCCTCCTCGCGTTCGGCGGCGTTGGCCGGGGTCCGGATCTGCTCGCGGACCGCGGCGGCCAGCCCCAGCAGCACCGCGGCCCGCTCGGTCGGCCCGGCCGCCGACGCCGCGCCCGCGACGCACGCCGCCGCCGTGCGCGGGTCGCCGACCCTGACCGCCGCGGCCAGCGCCTCCCGGTGCAGCTCCAGGGCCGCGGCCGGGTCGCCGCGCAGCTCGGTGACGTGGCCCAGCTCGACCAGCAGGTCCGGCAGGTGCAGCGGCGGCTCGACGGCGGGGTCGCGCGGCAGGCCCGCCAGCAGGTGGTGCAGGTGCGACTCGGCCAGGTCGAGCAGCCCGGCGCGGCGCGCGGCGAAGGCCAGGCCCATCTCGGCCATGGTCTCGCCCATCTTGTAGCCCTGGCCGAGCGCCAGCTTCAGCGCCCGTCCGCACAGCTCCATGGCCTGGTCGTAGGCGCCGTCGTGCAGGGCCGTCCAGCCCAGCCAGGCGATGCGCCCGGCCACCTCGGGCCACAGGCCGAGCTCCTCGGCCATGCGCAGCCCCTCGGCGAACAGCCGGCGCGCCCGCTCGTGGTCGCCGGCCATCTCGGCCGCGCCCGCCAGCCATTCGGTGGCCTGCAACATGCCCCAGCGGTCGCCCAGCTCGCCGAACAGCCGCGCGCTCTCCCCCGCGTCCCGCTCCAGCGCCTCGGTGTCGCGCATGGTGAACGCGTCGCGCGCCCGCCTGGCCAGCGCGACGGCGACGCCCCACGTGTCGCCGAGGGCGCGGCAGGCGGCCAGCGCCCGTCCGGTCAGCTCCTGGCCGGTGACCATGTCGGGCACGCTCATGCCGGCGAACAGCTCGGCCCTGGCCCGCTCGCCCGGGTCGGCGACGCGCTCCAGCAGCGGCTCCCACGCGACCTGCTCGCCCAGCAGGAGCGCGAACCCGGCGTGCCAGGCCGCCGCCCGGTGCCTCGCCGGGCCGTCCGGCCCCGCGACGGCCAGCGCCGCGCCCAGCGAGCGCCTGCCCTCGGCCAGCCGGCCGCGCAGGAACCAGTACCAGGCCAGCGCGTTGACCAGGCGCGCGGCGGTGTCGGCGGCCCCCTCGGCGATCGCGGTGTCCAGCGCGGCCCGCATGTTGGCCGACTCGGCGTCCAGGCGCAGCAGGCGGTCCCGCTGCTCGCCGCCGTACAGGCCGGGTTCGGCCGCCACGGCCAGCTCCAGGTAGTGGCGCAGGTGGGCGCGGCGCACGTCGGCCAGCTCGCCGGCGTCGGCCAAGCGGCCCACGCAGTACTCCGACACCGACTCCAGCAGCCGGTACCTGACGCCCGTCGTGCTTTCGGTGACCACCACGAGCGAGCGGTCGACCAGCCGGGCCAGCAGGTCGAGCACGTCGAGCCCCGGCTCGGCGCACACCGCCTCGGCCGACTCCAGGGTGCAGCCGTCGGCGTGCACGGCCAGGCGGCGCAGCACCACCCGTTCCTCGTCCGACAGCAGGTCCCAGCTCCAGTCGATCACGGCGGTGAGCGTCTGCTGCCGGGCGGGCGCGCCCCTCCGCCCGGACGCCAGCAGCCTGAACCGGTCGTCCAGCCGGTCCACCACCCCCTGGACGCCGAGCGCCCGCACCCGCGTCGCGGCCAGCTCCAGGGCCAGTGGGATGCCGTCGAGCCGCCGGCAGAGCTGGGCCACCGCCTGCGCGTTGGCCGCCTCCAGGGCGAACCCGCGGGCCGAGGCGGCGGCCCTGGCGACGAACAGCCGGACGGCGTCCGAACGGGCCATCTCCGTCAGGTCGGTGCCCGCCGGCAGGTCGAGCGGCGGGACGCTCCACAGGACCTCGCCGTCCACGCCGAGCGGCTCCCGGCTGGTGGCCAGGACGGTCAGGCCCGGCGCCGCGGCCAGCAGCGCGTCGACCACCTCGGCGACCTGCTCGACCACGTGCTCGCAGTTGTCCAGCACGAGCAGCAGGCGCCTCGGCCGCAACGCCGCGGCCAGCCGCTCGGGCACGTCGCCGCCCGACGGGTCCTCCCGGATGTCCAGTGCGGCCATGATCGCCTCGGCGGGCGAGTGGGTGGCGCCGTCGAGCGCGACCAGCCAGGCGCCGTCGGCGAAGCCGTCCAGCAGCCGGTGCGCCGCCTCCAGCGCCAGCCTGGTCTTGCCGACGCCGCCGGTGCCGGTGAGCGTCACCAGCCGCTCGGCGGTGACCAGCGAGCAGACCTCGGTCAGCGCCTCGTCCCTGCCGACGAGCTTGCTGACGGACGCGGGCAGGTTCGTGGTGGGCCGCTCGGCGGGCAGGCTCAGCTCCGGGTCCTGGGCCAGGATCGCCTGGTGCAGCGCGACCACCTCGGGGCCGGGGTCGAGGCCCAGCTCGTCGGCCAGGCGCTCGCGCAGCTCGGCGAAGCTCGCCAGGGCGTCGCTCTGCCGTCCGGCCCGGTACAGGGCGCGCATGTGCACGGCGCGCAGCCGCTCCCGCAGCGGATGCCGGCCCACCAGGTCGCCCAGCTCGCCCACGAGCAGCCCGTGCTCGCCCAGTTCGAGCCGGGCCTCGGCGCGCTGCTCCAGCGCCGTGAGCCGCTGCTCCTCCAGCCGGACGATCGCCGACCTGGTGTACTCCTCGTCGGCGAAGTCGGCGTACGCCGCCCCCCGCCACAGCGCCAGGGCGTCGGCCAGCAGCCCCGCCCTGGTCCGCGGGCTGTCGGCGGCCTCGGCGCGGGCCAGCAGGCCGGCGAAGCGGTCCGCGTCGAGCGCGCCGGGATCGGTGCGCAGCAGGTAGCCGGGCGCCCGCGAGACCACCAGGTTCTTGCCGCCCGGCTCGGCGTCCTCCAGCGCCTTGCGCAACTGGGAGACCCGCACCTGGAGCGCGCCCGCCGGGTTGCCCGGCGGCTCCTCGCCCCACAGGTCCTCCACCAGCCGGTCGGCCGAGACCGGATGACCCTCGTGGACGAGCAGGTCGGCGAGCAGCGCCCGGACCTTGAGCCCGGGGATCGTCACGGGCTCCCCCGCGTCGGTCCACACGGCCAGCGAGCCCAACACCCCAAAACGCATGTCCGTCACCTTATGCGCCGCCGTAAGCCCACGAGAAGCGCACCGGAAGCGCCCTCCGGCACCGTGAAGGCAACGAAAGGGGAAACGACATGAAGACCGGCACCCTCGCTGGACGTCGCGAATGGACGGGCCTCGCGGTCCTCGCCTCGGTGGCCCTGCTGCTCTCCATCGACCTGAGCGTGCTCTACCTGGCGCTGCCGCACCTGAGCGCCGGACTCGGCGCCTCCGCGCCGCAGCAGCTGTGGATCCTGGACATCTACTCGTTCATGCTGGCCGGCTTCCTGGTGACGATGGGGACGCTGGGCGACCGGATCGGGCGGCGCAGGCTGCTGCTGATCGGCTCGGTGGCCTTCGCCGCGGCCTCGGTGGCCGCCGCGTACTCGGTGAACGCGGAGATGCTCATCGTGTGCCGGGCGCTGCTCGGCGTCTCGGGGGCGACGCTGCTGCCGTCGTCGCTGGCGCTGATCCGCACGATGTTCGCCGACGGCCGGCAGATGGGCACCGCGATCGGCCTCTGGTACGGCTGCTTCATGCTCGGCATGGCGGTCGGCCCGCTGGTGGGCGGGCTGCTGCTGGAGCACTTCTGGTGGGGGTCGGCGTTCCTGATGGGCGTGCCGTTCATGGCGGCCGTGCTGGTCGCCGGACGGCTGCTGCTCCCCGAGTACCGCGACCCGCACGCCGGCCGCCTCGACCCGGCCAGCGTGGCCCTGTCCCTGGCGACCATCCTGCCGGTCGTCTACGGGCTCAAGGAGGTCGCGCGCGGCGGCTGGCAGCCCCTCCCCCTGATCGCGGTCGCCGCCGGGACGGCCTTCGGCGTGGTGTTCGTCAGGCGGCAGCGCGACCTCGCCAACCCGCTGCTGGACCTGCGGCTGTTCGGCAACCGCGCGTTCGCGGCGACGCTGGGGATCATGTCGCTCGGCGGGATCGTCATGGCCGGGACCACGCTCATGACCACCCAGTACCTGCAGACCGTGGAGTCGTTGTCGCCGCTGGGCGCCGGGTTGTGGCTGGTGCCGCAGAACGTGGCGATGATCGTGGCCCTGTCGGTCGCGCCGCGGCTCGCCGCCCGGATCGGCACCGCGTACGTGATGGCCGCCGGGCTCGCGCTGGGCGCCGTCGGGCTGTTCCTGCACACCCAGGTCCCCAGCGTGGGCGGGACCGGGCTGGTCGTCACCGGGCTGGTGCTGGCCTCGGCGGGCATCGCGCTGCCGATGGGCGCGGGCAACAGCGTGATCATGACGGCCGCGCCCGCCGAGAAGGCCGGGTCGGCGGCGGCGCTGACCGAGACGAGCGGCGAGTTCGGGGTGGCGGTCGGGGTGGCCGCGCTCGGCAGCCTCGGCACGGCCGTCTACCGCGGGCGGCTCCCCGAGCACCTGCCGGTGGAGGCGGTGCGGGAGAGCATCAGCGCGGCGGTGACCGCCGCCAAGGACCTGCCCGGCCTGCTGGAGGTGGCGCGGGCGGCGTTCACGGCGGGGCTCAACACGGTGGGGGCCGTGAGCGCGGTGGTCTTCGCGGGGCTGGCCGTCTTCGCCCTCCTCACCCTCCGCCACCACCGCCCGACGCCCTGACCCCCTCCAGCCCGCTCGCCCGGTCAGGCGGACGGCGGCGCCTTTCTGGCCGAGCCGCGGTAGCCGGCCGCGTCGTAGCGGCGTTCGTTGTCGGCCAGCTTGGCGGTCGCCGCCGCCACCAGATCGACCCCCAGGACGTCGGCCAGCCGGACCAGGTACAGGGTCACGTCGCCGAGCTCGGCGCGGATGCGGGCGAGCGTGTCGGGGTCGGGGCTCGCGGACTCCTCGGCGGTCAGCCACTGGAACTCCGCGACCAGCTCGCCCGCCTCCCCCGCCAGCGCCATCGCCAGGTTCTTCGGCGTGTGGAACCTCTCCCAGTCGCGGGCCCGCGCGAACTCCCGCAGCCGTACGGCCAGCCCTTCCAGCTCCTCGCTCACGCCACCCGACCCTACTGGCCCGCCGGCCGATTCATCACGACCGGTGATGACAGTCCGGGCGAACCCCGTCTGGTTCCCCGGCCGCTTCCGCGATCGACTGGCTTCCGTGTTCTCCCACTTCAACGGCCCTGTCCTCGTCCCCGGCGACCCCGGGTACGACGACGAGACGGCCCGCTTCAACACCGTCGCCGGCCCCGGCCGCCCCGCCGTGGTCGTCGGCGCCCGGGACGCGGACGACGTCCGGAAGGCGATCGACCACGCCCGGTCGGCGGGGCTGCGGGTAGCGGTCCAGGCGACCGGCCACGGCCTGTCGGCCTCGGTGGACGGGACCCTGCTGATCAACACCCGCCGGATGACCGGCCTGTCCGTCGACCCCGCCACCCGCACGGCCCGCGTCGGGGCCGGGGTGCGCTGGGGCCAGGTCATCGACGCCGCCGCCGGACACGGTCTCGCCCCGCCGAACGGCTCCTCCCCCCTGGTCGGCGCGGTCGGCTACACGCTGGGCGGCGGCCTGCCCGTGCTCGGCCGCACGTTCGGCTGGGCCGCCGACCGGGTCAGGTCCCTGGAACTGGTCACGGCCGACGGAACCCTGCGCACGGTGAGCCCGTACCAGAACCAGGAGCTGTTCTGGGCCCTGCGCGGCGGCCGTCCGGGCGTCGGCGTGGTGACCGCGATGGAGCTGGAGCTGGCCGCCGTCCCGCGCTTCCACGGCGGCATGCTGCGCTTCCCGGCCGAACGGGCGTCCGAGCTGCTGGCCGCCTGGCTGCGCTGGAGCCGCGACCTGCCGGACACGATGAACACCTCCATCGCTCTCCTCCGCCTCCCGAACGCCCACCTCACCGCCGTCCGCCTCGCCCACGCCACCCCCTTCTCTCCACCCGCCCGCTCCCTCTCGCACCTCACCCGCTCGAACCCGGCCTCCTTGAGCCCCGCTCCCTCGCACCTCACGCCCGAGGAGCTGATCGCCCCTCTCCGCGCCCTGAACCCGGCCGAGGACACCGTCAGGGACCGCCCCTACACCGAGATCGCCGCCGTCCACGAGGACCCCACGGAACCCGCCGCCTACCGCGAGCTCTCCCTGATGCTGCACACCCTCGACGCCGATCTGTTCGACCGCGCCGACCCGGACTTCGCGATGGTCGAGATCCGCCGCCTCGGCGGCGCGTTGGCCGCCGCCCCGGACGTCCCGAACGCGATCGACCACCGCACGGCCGCCTACAGCCTGACCACGATCGCCTTCGCGGGCACGAACCCGAAACCCCTCATGGACCCCGCCGACCTGTCCAGCACGGGCCTCCGCTTCCGCAACTTCCTGGCCGGCCCGCAGGCCCCGGCCCTGGCCGCCGAGGCGTACACCCCGTCCACCTGGACCAGACTCACCTCCCTCAAAACCACCCACGACCCCCACAACCTGTTCCTCTGAGGGCACCGCCAGGCCCGTGACACCCGTTTGACCGCGTCTGGCGAACAAAAGGCACGCCAGACGGCTTCAAATGGGTATGGTGATCCTGACAAGGGAGACACCGTGCTTCTCAACTTCCGGCTGGCCAACGTCCTGTCGTTCCGTGACGACCAGCGTCTCTCACTGATCGCGACGGAGCTGAACGACGGCACCGCCCGCCCCATCCCGGTCCGGGAGGGAGGGCGGCCCCTGTCCGTGCTCCCGGTCCTGGGGATCTACGGAGCCAACGCCTCGGGAAAGAGCAACACGCTCGCCGGCCTGCGGCTGATGCGGCAGGCCGTGCTGCACTCGGTGGCGTGGATCAGCGAGGAGAAGCCGACTCGCCGGATCCCCTTCGCGCTCGACCCGGGCTGCGCGGACGAAGCCTCCTTCGTCGAGATCGACCTCGAACTGGCGGGTGTCCGCTACACCTACGGATTCGAGCTGGACGACGAACGCGTCCACGCCGAATGGCTGCACGCCTACCCCAAGGGCCGGCGTCAGGTCTGGTTCGACCGCGACGGCGACGACATCCGCTTCGCCGGGGAAGGGCTGCGCGGCGAGAAGCAGGACCTGGCGCGGAAGACCCGCCCGGACTCCCTCTTCCTCACGGTGGCCGCCGAGTGGAACAACGAGCAACTGCTGCCCGTGTTCGAGTGGTTCCGCGACAATCTGTGGCTGATCAGCCCCGAACACGACCTGCCCCAGCGCCAGGAGTTCACCAAGGCCAGGGCCCTTGCGGACGAACGGTTCAGGGAGCAGGTCGGCCGCCTCCTGACCCGGGCCGACCTTGGCATCGTCGGTTTCGACCAGGACGCCCTGGCGCGCGGCGACGTCCGGCTGCTCCACCGCGCCGGCGATCACACGGCCTCTCTGGACTTCGCGCACGAGTCCATGGGCACGCGCGCCTGGTTCGCGATGCTGGGGCCCCTGCTGGAGGCGTTCCAGCACGGCACCACGGTGCTCGTGGACGAACTGGACGCCAGCCTGCACCCCGCGCTCGCGGCCGAGGTGATCAGGATGTTCGAAGACCCCGAGGTCAACGCCCGAGGGGCGCAGATGGTGTTCACGACGCACGACGCGTCGCTGCTGCGTCCGCTCGCGGGCGGGGAGCGGATCCTGGACCGTGACGTGGTCTGGATGGCGGAGAAGGACCCCAGGGGCTCGACGGAGCTGTATCCGCTGTCGAGCCTGCGTCCACCGCCCCGTCCGAACGAGAACCTCGAACGCGGCTGGCTGCTCGGCCGCTTCGGCGGCGTGCCACGGGTCGCCCCCGGCGAGCTGGCACGCGAGGCGGGAGAGGCCCTCACATGAGCCCCGACAAGGTCAGAAAGAAGCGCCAACGCGGCTCCAGCCTGACGGCCCAGCCGCCACCCCGCGCCGCCAATCGCATCTTCTACGCCGTCGCCGAGGGCGCGGTGACCGAGTACGACTACCTCACGATGCTGCAGAACGCGTTCTCCCGGCAGTGCTCGTTCCGCATCGACATGCCGAAGTACCGGCCCGACGACATGAAACCGTGGAAAGTCGCCCAGCGCGCCCTGACCGTGGCCGAGGAAGACGCTCTTCGACCGGACAACGAGCAGTACGCGGAAATCTGGGCACTTTTCGACCGCGACCAGCACGGTGACCTCGACGACGCCCTGAGCGCGCTCAAGGAGCACTCCAAGATCAGGGTGGCCCTGTCCCATCCGTCCTTCGATTTCTGGCTCTATCTGCACTACGGCCTCTACGACCAACCGCAGGACGGCCGTAACCACCAGGTCCACCAGCTGTTGTCGCAGCGGCCTGGCTTCGCGGGCTTCGGGGCGAGGGACAAGAGGATCACCAAAGCCCGCGCCGACCATCTCACGCCTCGTCTCAAGACCGCGTTCGACAACGCGCGGAGCTTGGACAGGCGCTGCGCCTCCGGCAGGTGCTCCCATCCGCGAGGCTCCGAACCGCGTTGCGGCCTCCTCGACCAGGACCCGTCCAGCGGCATGTGGCGCCTTCTGGAAAGCCTCGGCATCCCGCCATTCCTCTGAGGCGGCCGGTGGGAACCGGCTCGGCGACCGAGCAACGAACTGCCGCATATACGACCAGCGCCGTCGAGCGGCGGATGTGAAGGAGTCTCGCAGGTCAAAGGCGAGGCGCCAAGGCGCCGGAGGCGCGGTGGGTGCGCCGGAGGCGCCTGGGGAAGGGCGCCTGAGCCCGGAGGGCGAAGACCTTTGGAGCGCACCTCACTCCACGGCGGCCGTGCTCTCCCGGACGATCAGTTCCGTAGCCAGTTCCACCCGCTTCGTCTCCGGCACCTCGCCCTTCCCCATCCCCAGCACCGTACGGGTGGCCAGCGCCGCCATCTCCTGCAACGGCTGGCGCACGGTCGTCAGCGGCGGCCAGGCCGACTTCGACAGCGGCAGGTCGTCGAACCCCACGACGCTCAGGTCCTCCGGAACGCGCAACCCCCGCTGCCGGGCGGCCTCGAACACGCCGAACGCCATCAGGTCGCACCCGGCGAAGATGGCCGTGGGCGGCTCGTCCAGTGACAGGAGTTCGTGGCCCTGGTCGTGGCCGGAGTCGACGAGGAAGGTGCCGCGCCGGACGAGCTCGGGGGCGAGCGGCACGCCGGCCGTCTCCAGTGCGGCCCGGTAGCCGTCGACGCGGGCCTGGCTGCACAGCATGTCGGCCGGGCCGCTGATCATGCCGATCCGGCGGTGGCCGAGTTCGAGCAGGTGGCGGGTGGCGGCCAGGCCGCCGTTCCAGTTGGTGGCGCCGACCGAGACGATGCCGGGGGCCGGCTCGCCCTCGGGGTCGACCACCACGAACGGCAGCGACCGCGCGCTGAGCTGGGCCTGCACGCCGGTGGACAGGCGCGAGGCGACGATCACCACGCCGTCGGTGCGGCGGGCGGCCAGGCGTTCGAGCCAGTCGCGGCCGGGACCGGCGTGGGTGTGCAGCACGGAGATGACGACGCTGGCCCCGGCCTCGTGGGCCGCGCTCTCCGCGCCGCGCACGATCTCCATGGCCCACGGCGACTCGATCTCGGCGAACACCAGGTCGACCAGGCCGGCGGGGGTGTCGTCCTGGCTGACGCGCCGCTGGTAGCCGTGTTCCTGGAGCAGCCGTTCGACCTTGTGACGGGTCGCCGGCGCCACCTCGGGCCGGCCGTTGATGACTTTGGAGACCGTGGGGATGGAGACCCCGGCCTCTTCTGCGATCAGTGCGATCGTCACGCGCCTCTTAGCTGACACGTTCGGGAGTGTATCCGAAAGTTTCGGGATGGGATCGCTCCCAAGACAGCTATTGACGCCCTGCGCAGCACATACCTATGCTCCGATCAACGAAATTATCGGGGGCTACACGAAACTTTCATACCGCTCGTGCCCGATGAAGGGACCCCTGGATGAAACGCGGTCTGATCCTCATGGCCACCGCCGTGCTCGTCGCCGGATGCGGCAGCGGCGGGAGTGGCGAGAGCGGCGGGCAGCCCGGCGGCTCGCAGCCCGGCCAGAAGCCCGCCAAGGTGACGCTGGAATGGTGGCACCTGTCCACCGCCGAACCGCTGAAGTCCCTGTGGGCGCAGCGGGCCAAGGACTTCGAGGCCGCGCACCCGGACGTCACCATCAAGGCGACGGTGCTGGAGAACGACGCCTACAAGGCGAAGCTGACCACGATCACCCAGTCGGGCAAGGCCCCCGACGTCTTCGTCACGTGGGGCGGCGGCGTGCTCAAGCAGCAGATCGACGCCGGCCTGGTCAAGGACGTCTCCGCCGACGTCGCGCCCGTGCTGGGCACGTTCACCCCCGCGGCGCTGAGCGCGTACCAGTTCGACGGCAAGACGTACGGGCTGCCGACGGACATCGGGCTGGTCGGCTTCTGGTACAACAAGAAACTCTTCGCCAAGGCCGGCATCACGGCCCCGCCCGCCACCTGGGCGGAGTTCCTCGACGACGTCAAGAAGCTGAAGGCGTCCGGCACCACCCCGATCGCGCTGGCCGGCAAGGAGAAGTGGCCGGGCCACTACTACTGGGCCTATCTGGCGATGCGCATCGCCGGCCTGCCCGCGCTCACGCAGGCGGGCGTGGACCACGACTTCACCAAGCCCGACTTCGTGGCCGCCGGACAGCAGGTCAAGGCGCTGGCCGAGCTCCAGCCGTTCCAGAAGGGCTTCCTCGGCGCGGGGTACGGCACCCCCGACGGGCAGGCGGCCACGGTCTCCAACGGCAAGGCCGCCATGGAGCTGATGGGCCAGTGGGCGCCCGCCGTGCAGAAGGACTCCGGCAAGGGCCTCGGCGACGACCTGGGCTTCTTCCCCTTCCCCGCGGTCGAGGGCGGCAAGGGCTCGATCGGCGACGCCTTCGGCGGCGGCAACGGCCTGTCGGTGGGCGCGGACGCGCCCCCGCAGGCCGTGGAGTTCGTGAAGTTCATGACGCGGATGGACCAGCACACCAAGGCCGTGGCGGCGGGCGGCGTGCTGCCGGTGCTCAAGGGCGAGGAGAGCGCGGTCAAGGACGCCAACCTCAAGCAGGTCGCGACCCTGCTGGCCGGGGCCTCCGGCTACCAGCTCTACCTGGACCAGGCCTACCCGCCGGCCGTCGGCCAGCAGGTCAACGACAGCGTGGCCGAGCTGATCGCCGGGACCAAGACGCCGGAGCAGATCGGCCAGGACATCAGCGAAGTGGCCAAGAGCGAATGACGACGCTGACCCGAGGACCGGCGGCGGTCGCGCCGCCGGTCCCCGCCCCGCCGGGCCGGCGGCGCGGGCGCGCGGTGACGATCGCGCTGTTCCTGCTGCCCGCGCTGGTGCTCTTCCTGCTGCTGGTGGTGGCGCCGATCCTGGTGGCGGTCTACGCCAGCGCGTTCAAGTGGAACGGGTTCGGCGGGCTGCCCACAGAGTTCGTCGGGCCGGCCAACTTCACCAGGCTGCTGTCGTCCGGCATCTTCGCCACCGACCTGTGGCACCTGGCGGTCCTGGTGCTGCTGTCGGTGCTGGTCCAGCTGCCGTTCTCGCTGGCCGTGGCGATGCTGCTGAACCAGCGCATCCGGGGGCGGGCGGTCTACCGGCTGGTGTTCTTCGCCCCGTACGTGCTGTCCGAGGTGATCACCGGCGTGCTGTTCTCGCTGATCCTCGCGCCGGACGGCGGGATGGCGAACCAGCTGCTGTCGGTGTTCGGGCTGGAGTCGGAGTTCCTGGCCGATCCGGACACCGTGATGCCCGCGCTCTTCCTGGTCATGACGTGGAAGTACTTCGGCTTCCACATGATGATCTACCTGGCCGGACGGCAGGGCATCCCGAACGAGCTGATCGAGGCCGCGCAGATCGACGGCGCGACGCCCTGGAAGACGTTCCGGCACATCACGCTGCCGCTGCTCGGGCCGACGATCAGGATCAGCGTGTTCCTGTCGGTCATCTACACCATCCAGCTGTTCGACCTGGTCTGGATCCTCACCGGCGGCGGCCCGTCGCACTCCTCGGAGACGATGGCCGTCACCATGATGGAGTTCGGCTTCAAGCGCTCCCAGGTGGGCTACGCCAACGCGATCAGCGTCGTGATGTTCGCGCTCAGCCTCGTCTTCGCCCTCGTCTACCAGCGCGTGGTGATGCGCCGGGACCTGGAGGGCGCGACGACGTCCATGGGAGGCCGCCGATGAACCACGGAAGGCCGCCCGCGCGGCGGCGCCGTCCCACCCTGCCGCTGCACGCGATCGCCTGGATCGTCGGCGCGTTCATCCTGGCGCCGATCGTGTACGCGCTGCTCGGCGGGTTCAAGAGCAACAGCCAGCTCTCCGGCAACCCCTTCGGCCTGCCCGATCCGTGGGTCACCGCGAACTACACCGACGTGCTCGGCTCGGGGTCGTTCTGGCGGCAGGTGTGGAACAGCACGTTCATCGCGGTCGCCACGACCGTGGTGATGGTCGCGCTGGCGGCGCTGGCCGCGTTCGTCTTCGCCAGGTTCGCCTTCCGCGGCAGGGAGGCGCTGTTCACGCTGTTCACCGCGGGGCTGATGTTCCCGTTCGCGGTGGCCATCCTGCCGATCTTCGTGCTGCTGCGCGCGTTCGGGCTGCTGGACGACCCGCTCGGCGTCATCCTGACGCAGGCCGCCTTCGGGCTGCCGCTGACGATCATCATCCTGCGGGGGTTCTTCCGGAGCATCCCGGGCGAGATCGAGGAGGCCGCGATCATCGACGGCTGCTCGCCGTTCGGGTTCTTCTGGCGGATCCTGCTGCCGATGGCCCGCCCGGCCATGGCGACGGTCTCCGTGCTGGCCGTCGTGGGGAGCTGGAACAACTTCATGCTGCCCCTGGTGGTCTTCAGCGACGAGTCGAGCTGGACGCTGCCGCTGGGCATCCAGCAGTTCCAGGGCCAGTACGCCACCGACACCGCCCGCGTCCTCGCCTATCTGATCCTGGCCATGGTGCCGGCGCTCGGGTTCTACGCCATCGCTGAACGTCACCTGGTCGGTGGGCTCACCGCGGGTGCGACGAAAGGGTGAACATGCTCCACGTCTCAGGAAGCCGGCTCCTCACCCCCGAAGGCACGCCCGTCCGGCTCAGGGGGGTGGGCCTCGGGGGCTGGATGAACATGGAGAACTTCATCACCGGCTATCCCGCCAACGAGACCTCGATGCGCGCGGCGGTGACCGGCGTGCTGGGCGAGGAGCGGGCCGAGCTCTTCTTCGACCGGCTGCTCACCTCGTTCTTCACCGGGAGCGACGCCGGGCTGCTGGCCGGGCTCGGCATGAACTGCGTGCGCATCCCGGTCAACTACCACCACTGGGAGTCCGACGACCGGCCCATGGAGATCGACCCGAGGGGCTTCCGGCACCTCGACCGGGTGATCGGCCTGCTGGGCGAGCGCGGTCTCTACAGCGTGATCGACCTGCACGCCCTGCCCGGCTCCCAGAACCAGCACTGGCACAGCGACAACCCCACGCACGTGGCGGCGTTCTGGCAGCACCGGCACTTCCAGGACCGGGCCGTGCACCTGTGGGAGGCGCTGGCCGACCACTACCGCGGGCATCCGTGGGTGGCCGGGTACAACGTGGTGAACGAGCCGGGCGACGTCTCGGGCAAGGTGGTCGGCCCGTTCTACGACCGGCTGGTCAAGGCCGTACGGGCCGCCGACCCGGACCACGTCCTGTTCCTGGACGGCAACACCTACGCCACCGACTTCTCGATGTTCCGGGAGATGTACGAGAACACGGTGTTCGTCATGCACGACTACGCCCTGGCCGGGTTCGCCCACGGCGGCCCGTACCCGGGGCTCACCAGGGGCGAGTGGTGCGACCGCGGCCAGCTGGAGGAGACCTTCGCCCGGCGGTCCCGGTTCCAGCGCGAGACCGGCACGCCGTTGTGGGTGGGCGAGTTCGGCCCGGTCTACACCGGCGACCCGGACCGGGACGCGCAGCGCTACCAGGTCCTGCGCGACCAGCTCGACATCTACGACGCCCACGACGCGGGCTGGTCGCTCTGGACGTACAAGGACGTGGGCCTCCAGGGCCTGGTGCACGCGTCGGGGGCGTACCTGGACAGGTTCGGCGCGTTCATCGGCAAGAAGCGGCGGCTCGGCGCGGACCGGTGGGGCTCGACCATGGAGGAGTGCGCCGACGTGCTCGCCCCGCTGCACCGGCTGGTCGAGACCGAGTTCCCGGACTGGACGCCCTACCCGTGGGGCGCCCGCTACCAGACCGACGACCTGATCAGGCACATCCTCCTCGCCCAGGCCCTGCTGCCCGAGTACGCCGGGCTGTTCAGGGGGCTCGGCGACGACGAGCTGCTGGCCCTGGCCGACTCGTTCACGCTGGAGCAGTGCGTACGGCGCGAGCCGCTGCTCGACCTGCTGGCCGCCAACCTCACCGGGTGACAAACCGCTCATACAGTCGGGTGCGTCACACCACCGGGCAAACTATCGCCATCACTGCTTGCGCTAGGTATGCTTCGGCTGCCCTAATTTAGGTAAGCCTTTCCTCAGCCAGCAGGAGTGACGGTGTTCGCCAGCTACCTCATCGGACTGCGCGAGGGACTGGAGGCGACGCTCGTCGTCTCCGTCCTCATCGCCTTCCTCGTCAAGAGCGACAGGAAGGACAAGCTTCCCCAGGTCTGGACGGGCGTCGCCGCGGCGGTCGCGCTGTCCGTCGGCTTCGGCGCACTGCTGACCTTCACCGCCGCCAACCTCGGGCACATGGGGCAGGAGCTGTTCGACGCGATCACCTCGCTGCTGGCCGTCGCGTTCGTCACCTGGATGATCTTCTGGATGCGGCGCACCGCCCGCGCGCTCTCCGGCGAGCTGCGGGGCAAGCTCTCCGACGCGCTGCAGATGGGCTCGCTCGCGGTGGTCGTGATGGCCTTCCTGGCCGTGGCCCGCGAGGGGCTTGAGACGGCGTTGCTGTTCTTCGCCGCCGTCCAGGGCGCGACCGCCACCATCGACCCCCTGCTCGGCATCGCGCTCGGCCTGCTCACATCGGTGGTCATCGGCTGGGGGCTGTACAGGAGCGCGCTGAAGATCAACCTCACCAAGTTCTTCACCTGGACGGGCCTGCTGCTCATCCTGGTCGCCGCCGGCATCTTCAAGTACGGCGTGCACGACCTCCAGGAGGCCAACATCCTGCCCGGCCTGAGCTCCTACGCCTTCGACATCAGCGCCGTCCTGCCCGCCGATTCCTGGTACGGCGCGCTGCTTTCCGGCATGCTCAACATCACGCCGCAGCCGAGCATCGCCGAGGCCGTGGCCTGGATCGTCTACCTCGCGCCCACTCTCTTCCTCTTCCTGGTGCCACAGCGGGTGAAGACCACTCCCGCCTCCACCGCACCCGCGGCCTGAACAGGAGCATCATGCGTACCGCCATCAGCCTGTCCTTCGGCGCGCTCGCCCTCGCGGGCCTGACCGCGTGCGGCTCGGGCACCACCGCCACGGAGACCGCCAAGGGCCCGGCCGCCGCGCCCGGCAAGATCACCGTGGCCGCGTCGGACACCGAGTGCAAGGTCGCGGCCTCCGAGATCGCGGCGGGCACGAGCACGTTCACGATCACCAACGGCGGCTCCAAGGTGACCGAGTTCTACGTGTACGCCCCCGGTGACCGGGTGATGGCCGAGGTCGAGAACATCGTGCCCGGCCTGACCAGGGAGCTGGTCGCCGAGCTGCCGGCCGGCGCGTACGAGACCGTCTGCAAGCCCGGCATGGTGGGCAAGGGCATCCGCAACGCGCTGAAGGTGACCGGCGAGCACAAGGCGCTCACCTCCGACGCCCAGCTCGCCGACGCCGTCGCCAGCTACAAGCGCTACATCAAGTCGCAGAGCGACACGCTGCTGGTCAAGACGCAGGAGTTCGTGGACGCGGTCAAGGCCGGCGAGATCGACAAGGCCAAGGAGCTGTACCCGGTCTCGCGGACGTACTGGGAGCGCATCGAGCCGGTCGCGGAGATCTTCGGCGACCTCGACCCGGCCATCGACGCCCGCGAGGCCGACCTGGCCGACGGCGAGGAGTGGACCGGATTCCACCGGATCGAGAAGGATCTGTGGATCAAGAAGGACATCAGCAAGGACGGCCCGGTCGCCGACAAGCTGATCGCCGACGTCAAGACCATCGTCCAGAAGTCCAACGCCGCCGAGCTGACCCCGCTCAACCTGGCCAACGGCGCCAAGGAGCTGCTCGACGAGGTGGCCTCCGGGAAGATCACCGGCGAGGAGGACATCTGGTCGCACACCGACCTGTGGGACTTCGACGCCAACCTCCAGGGCTCCAAGGCCGCCGTGCAGTCGCTGCGCCCGGTGCTGGAGCAGCGCTCCCCCGACCTGGTCAAGACGCTGGACGAGAAGTTCGCCGCCGCGGAGGCCGCGCTGGGCGCGCACCAGAAGGGCGACGGCTGGAAGCTGCACGACGAGCTGTCCAAGGCCGAGCTGAAGGCGCTGTCCGACGCGATCAACGCGCTGGCCGAGCCGATCAGTAAGATCGCACCGGTCATCGCCAAGTAACGGGAGGTGGGGGCGTTGTCGCAGGCCAGCGGGCGGATGAGCCGCCGCAAGCTGTTCGGGCTGGGCGCCGCGGGCGCGGCCGTGCTCGGGGCGGGGGCGGTGACGACCAGGTCGCTGCTGGAGGAGCCGCCGGTCGCGCACGCCGCATCGACGTCCGATCCGTTCCCGTTCTACGGGCAGCATCAGGCGGGCGTCGTCACGCCCGCCCAGGACCGGCTGCACTTCGTCGCCTTCGACGTCATCACCGACAAGAAGGCCGAGCTGGTCGACCTGCTCCAGGAGTGGACGGCCGCGGCGGCCCGGCTGACGCAGGGCAAGGAGGCCGGGGCGTTCGGCGCGGTGGGCGGGGCGGCCGAGGCGGCGCCCGACGACACCGGCGAGGCGCTGGGGCTGCCCGCCTCGGGGCTGACGCTGACGATCGGGTTCGGCCCGTCGCTGTTCGACGACCGGTTCGGGCTGGCGGGCAAACGACCGGCCGCGCTGGCCGACCTGCCGAAGTTCCCCGGCGAACAGCTCATCCCGGAGATCTCGGGCGGGGACATCTGCGTCCAGGCGTGCGCGCACGACCCCCAGGTGGCCGTGCACGCCATCCGCAACCTGGCCAGGATCGGCTTCGGCAAGGTCTCGGTGCGCTGGTCGCAGCTCGGTTTCGGCCGTACGTCGTCCACGTCGCGGGCCCAGGCCACGCCGCGCAACCTCCTGGGCTTCAAGGACGGCACCAACAACATGAAGCTGGAGGACGCCGACCTGCTGCGCGACCACCTGTGGGCGAGCGGCTCGGACGGCCCCGCCTGGATGGCGGGCGGCACGTACATGGTCACCAGGAAGATCCGCATGACGATCGAGACCTGGGACCGCGCCTCGCTCGCCGAGCAGGAGCAGATCTTCGGCCGGGACAAGGGCGAGGGCGCGCCGCTGGGCAGGAAGGCCGAGTTCGACCCCGTGGACTTCGCCGCCAAGGGCCCCGACGGGCAGCCGCTGATCAAGGACGACTCGCACGTCAAGCTGGCGCACCCGAGCAACAACGGCAACGCCCACCTGCTGCGCCGCGGCTACAACTTCGTCGACGGCTCCGACGGCCTCGGCCGCCTGGACGCCGGGCTGTTCTTCATCGCCTACCAGCGCGACCCGCGCAAGCAGTTCGTGCCCGTGCAGATGAACCTGGCCCGGCACGACGCGCTCAACGAGTACATCAAGCACGTCTCCAGCGGCCTGTTCGCCTGCCCGCCCGGCGTCCAGGACGCGGGCGACTACTGGGGCCGCACCCTGTTCGCCTGACCCTGCTCAGCGCCCGCCGTCAGCGGTGGCGGGCGCGCGAGGCCTGGGCGTGGGCGCGGTTGGCGCAGCGGGTCGAGCAGAACTGCCGCCTGCCCGGCCGGCTGCGGTCGACGAAGGCGTCGGTGCACGGCGTGGCCGCGCACTGGCGCAGCCGTTCCCAGTCGCCGGCCGCCGCGAGCTCCAGCAGCTCGGTGACGGCCCGCACGGCGAGCCGGCCCGCCGTCGTCGCCCCGTCCGGCGCGACCAGCCGCAGCCGGGGCACGCCTCCCGCGTGCTCCACCGCCGCCCGCGCCGGCAGCCGGGCCACCCACTCCGCCAGCGCCCCCGCCCGGCCGCCGGGCTCGGCGGCCAGCACCGCCCGCAGCCGCTCGCGCACCTCCCTGACCTCCCGCAGGTCCTCCTCGCCGAGCCCGTGGTCGTTCTCAAGCGGTTCGCCCAGTTCGCGGCAGAAGCGGCGCAGCTCCGCCACGTCGGGCAGCCGCTCGGGATCGTCCAGGTACTCGTCCCACGTGTTGGCCAGATCGACGGCCACGAGACCCGTCTCGATGAACTGGCGCATCCCTCACCCTCCTGCTACCGTCACGACTATGAGCACTATAACCCCTGACAGAAAACTGACCGTCCTGGACGCGCCGTCCAACCTCGGCCTGCGTCCACTCGCCGAGGATGTCATCCCCGGCTGCTACAAGGCTCCCTGGGCGTTGCGGGACAACGGGCTGGTCGCCCGGATCGGCGCGGCCGACGCGGGCGCGCTGGTCCCGCCCCGCTACGTGGCCACCTGGAAACCCGGCGACGGCGTGCGCAACGGCGCGGCCATCGCCGCCTACACCCGGCGGCTGGCCGACCGCGTGGCCGGGATCAGGGCGGGCGGCGGCTTCCCCGTCCTGCTCGGCGGCGACTGCTCGATCCTGCTCGGCCCCGCGCTCGCCCTGCGCAGGACGGGCCGCTACGGGGTGGCCTACCTCGACGCCCACACCGACTTCCGCCACCTCGGCAACTCGCCGCACGTCGGCGCGGCGGCCGGCGAGGACCTGGCCCTGGTGACCGGCCGCGGCGACGACTACCTGACCGACATCGACGGCCTGCGCCCGTACGTCCGGGACGAGGACGTCATCGTGCTCGGCGTCCGGGACGACGACGACGTCCAGGAGCTCGCCGCCGAGGGCATCGCCTTCGTCGCCGGGGACGACATCCCCCTGGAGGCCGCCGAGCGCGTGCTCGTGCGCGACGACCTGGACGGCTTCTGGATCCACGTGGACGCCGACGTGCTCGACCCGTCCGTGCTGTCGGCCGTCGACTCGCCCACCCCCGGCGGCCTGACCGGCGACCAGCTCGCCGGCCTGCTCCGCGGGCTGCTCGCGCTGCCCGGGGCGGCCGGGATCCAGTTCACCATCTTCGACCCCGACCTCGACGAGGACGGCAGCCAGGCGGCCGCCCTGACCGACATCCTCGTCTCAGCCCTGACCTGACCCGTGGCCGTCCGGGGCGGAGCCGTCCGCCCGCAGGATGCGGAAGACGGGATGACCAGCCGCGATCCGGCGGAAGCTGTCCAGCGGCGCCTTCGGGCCGAGCCCGAGGTGGGGCCGCGCGCCGGGCGCCACGGCGGCGTAGCGGCGCAGGATCTCGGCGCGGCGTTCGACCGGGACCTCCGCCAGCCGGATCGGCGCCGCCCGCCCGCGACGCCGCAGCACGGCCCGGCCGCCGGCGGCCCGGACGTTGCGCACCCAGTTCGCCTCCGGCCCGAGCATGGAGACCAGGTACTCGCCGCCGTCGTGCCTGGCGACCGCGACGGGCACCGACGTGAGCGCCCCGCTGCGGCGTCCCACCACCTGGAGCACCGCCCCCTGGGGCAGCGGCAGCCACCGGGAGGCGTAGGTCAGCGCGTCGAGCCGGTTCATCGCCCGCGTGAGCGCGTCGGGCCGTCCGCCCCGGTACATCAGGCGCTTGAGCGCCCCCGGCCACCGGGCGACGTGGATCACCGCACCCTCCTCCACAGCAGCACGACCGCCACCAGCCCCGGGACCAGCGGAAGGACCTGCAGCCAGCCGAGCAGCGGCGCCAGGCCGACCTCGCCGTTGCTGTCCCGGACGGTCAGGCCCGCGAGCGCGACGCACGAAGCCACCACGAACAGCCCGGCCCCCAGCCACCGGGCCCACCCCCTGCCCGCCCCGGCCGCCCGGACGGTGACGAGCCAGCCGGCCAGCCCGAGCGCCCCCACGACCGAGAGGATCACCGTGTACGTGGTGACCCCCTCGTCGATCTTCCCCGGCCCCAGCTCCGGATAGCCCGCCCTGAGGTACTCGGCCAGCCCGGAGCGGTAGGCGAAGGCGAAGAGGGTGACGAGCACCGTGAGCGCGGCGCCGCCGTACAGCAGGGCGGAGGCTCCGCGCGGCTTCCCTGTCATGACATGAGTCCCTTCCGGACGACATTCTTACAAAGTATGTTTTGACTATACTTACCACGTAAGAATCGAGAAAGGGCACCATGTCCCCGAAACGCACCCGCGGCCAGAACGCCGGCCTGACCCGGCAGGCCATCCTGCGGGCGGCTCTGGCGCTGGCCGACCGCGAAGGGCTGAAGGCGCTGTCCATGCGCCGCATCGGCCAGGAGATCGGGGTCGAGGCCATGTCCCTCTACCAGCACGTCGGCAGCAAGGATGCGCTGCTCGACGGCCTGGTCGAGCAGGTCGTCACGCAGGCCGCGCCGCTGCTGACCGAGGCCGCCTCATGGCAGGAGGCGCTGCGCGAGTACGCCCACGCGCTGCTGCGGGCGCTGCTCGCGCATCCGAACGTCGTCCCCCTGGTGGTCAGCCGTCCCGCGATCACGCCCGGGAACCTGCGCCTGATGGAGGAGGGGCTGCGCGTGCTGCGCGCGGCGGGGCTGCCGCCGGACCGCGCGCTGGACATGCTCTACGCCGTGACCGGTTTCGTCGTCGGCCACGTCGCCGTCCTGGCCGCCGGCGAGGTCACCGATGGGGCCGAGCGGGCCGCGCCCGCGATGCGCGACATCCCCGAGCCGGACCTGGTGGAGACCCCGCTGCTGGCCGAGGCCACCCGGGCGCGGCGCGCCCAGCCGTCCTCGGGGACCGACCGCCGTTTCGTCTTCGCGCTCGAAGCCATGCTCCGCGGCTTCGGCGAACCCCGCGAAAGCGGTGAACCTGACGGAAGCGGTGAGCGCTGACGGAAGCGGTGAGCGCTAGCGGAAGACGTACCCGCTCGTGCTGGTGCGGCCGGCGGCGTTCGTGGCGGTGACCGAGGTCCACGGGCCGGGCGGGACGTACGGGGCCCACGCCGACTCGGGGCGGCCCGGCCCGTGCCACCGCTGGGCCACGCCGACCTCACGGCCGCCGGGCGAGGCGAAGCGCAGGATGCCGCCGCGCAGGTTGTAGCCCTCGACGGTGATCCCGGGCCGGCCGTCCCGTTCCTCGCGGTAGGCGTTCACGATGATCGGCTCCCGGCCGCCGTTCGCGATGTCGTCGGCCAGCGACGGGGTGGACGGGCTCGCCTGGCAGGTGAAGAAGGGCTCCCAGCCATAGGAGATGATCTTCGCGGCGTGCCCGCCCGTCGCCATGATCTGCTGGTCGAGCCGGGCCTTGCTGGTGCGTCCCCGCAACGGCAGCGGCTCGACCCGCCCGCACTCGCCGTCCGCGGGCGCGGGCTCGAAGCCCTCGACGTTGACCCACAGCTCGACCCCGGCGGGCACGCCGCCGGCCGCCGCCTCGATGTAGTCCCTGGTGGGCCCGTAGTAGCCGTCGGCGTTGCGCACCCGGCCGACCACCGGGACGAGCCGGGGGGCGACCATGGACCCGCCCTCCTCGATCCCGTGCACGGGGACCTTGCCCGTGCCCCGCCCGTCCTGCACGGCGACGGCCATGGGCGCGCCGGCGCGGGTGGCGGCGATGTCGGCCAGCCCGCCGGGCACCTGGCCGGGCGGGAAGCCGCGGCCCCTGCGGGCGTCGATGTAGGGGCTGACCAGGATCTTCCGGCCGGGCAGCGCGGCTGCGACGGCCGCGTGCTGGGCCGCGTACAGGGCGAGGACGGGGTCGCGCGGCCCCCGTTCGCGCATGGCCAGCTCGAACGACTGGTAGACCCCGCCGAAGGCGGCCGACCCGCCGAACCGCTCGCGGTAACCGGCCAGCACCCGCGCGGTGAAGGCGTTCAGCGCGGCGAGGTGCGCGAGGTCGGGCTCCCACGGCTTGCCCCGCCGCTGCGGCGCGGCGGGCAGCCCGGGGAACACCTTCATCCCGTACGCCGCCGCCTCCTCGACCAGGTTGCCCAGCCCGTCGCCGTCGGTGGAGACCAGCACCAGGTCCTGGACGCGCGCGGCGCACGACGCGGCCAGCGACACGCGGTAGAAGACCCGCCCGCCGCTGTCGATCCGCCGGTCGAGCCCCGGGCAGCGCAGCACGGAACGCCCGAACTCCTCGCTGGTCACGTACGTGTAGACGTGCCGGATCCGTTTGCCGGGCACCTGTGCGCAGGGCCGTCCGTCCACCCGGCAGGCGGCGAACTCCGGCTCCATCGGCCCGGCGTCGAACCGCGGTCCGAACGTGACGAGCGTGTCGCCGCCGAGCGAGTGGATCGCCTCCACCGTCCGCCGCGTGACGCACACGTCGGCCCGGGGCATGACCCAGTAGCCAGTGATCGCGTACGGCGAGGTCACCCGCGGGTCCCTGGGCGGGCACCCGTCGTCGCCGGCGCCGGGCCCGGCCGGGACCACGACGAGGACGGCGAGGACCGCCATCACGACCAGCCACCGTAACCGGCGCACCCATGCTCCCCTCGACGTACCGACCAGAGTAGGCATCTACCCGATCCGCGGCCGGTAGTGCCCCGGTGCCGGCCGGCCGCGGGGCGGCACGGACAATGGAGTCATGGTGAGCATCGACCTCAGTGGCAGGACGGCGCTGGTCACGGGCTCGACCCAGGGCATCGGGGCGGCCATCGCGACCGGTCTGGCACGGGCGGGGGCGCGCGTCGGCGTCAACGGCCGCAGCGAACGCTCGGTGGCCGCGGCCATCGAGCGCATGGACCATCGCGGCCTGGTCGCCGCGCCCGGCGACGTCGCCACCGACGAAGGGCTCCAGCGGGTGCTCGGCTCGCTGCCGCAGGTGGACATCCTCGTCAACAACCTGGGCATCTTCGAGGCCAGGCCGGCGCTGGAGATCGACGACGCGGAGTGGCGGCGCTTCTTCGAGGTCAACGTCCTGTCGGCGGTGCGCCTCACGCGTGCCTACCTGCCCGGCATGATCGAGCGCGGCTGGGGCCGGATCCAGTACATCGCCAGCGACTCGGCCATCGTCACGCCCACCGAGATGATCCACTACGGCATGAGCAAGACGGCGCTGCTGGCCGTCTCGCGCGGGTTCGCCAAGGAGGCCGCCGGCAGCGGGGTGACGGTCAACTCGGTGATCGCCGGGCCCACGCACACCGGCGGCGTGGAGGAGTTCGTCTACCAGCTCGTGGACCGGGAGCTGCCGTGGGAGGAGGCGCAGCGGGCGTTCATGCGCGAGCACCGTCCGCAGTCGCTGCTCCAGCGGCTGATCGAGCCCGAGGAGATCGCCAACATGGTCGTCTACCTCAGCTCGCCGCTCGCCTCGGCGACCACCGGCGGCGCCCTGCGCGTGGACGGCGGCTACGTGGACGCCATCCTGCCCTGACCGCCCGCCCGCGCTCAGTACGACTGGAGCTCGATCAGGTTGCCCTCCGGGTCGCGCAGGTGGGCGGTACGCAGGCCGGGCCCCCAGGCGGGCCGGTCCTGCGGCGGCGCGGCGACGGTGGCGCCCAGCCCGACGAGCCGGTCGGCCTCGCCGTCGACGTCGTCGACCCGCATCACCAGCATCACGGTGTCCTGGGCGCCCGCCGCCGGCAGCCCGGACGTGCCGACGACCTCGGCGACGCGGTCGCGGCCGAAGAGCACGAGACCGGCCTGGCCGTCGATGTCCCAGTTGGCGTACGCGGCCTCCGTCAGCACCTTCACCGGCTCCAGCCCGAGGGCGGCCCGGTAGAAGGCGACGCTCGCCGGGAAGTCGCGCACCAGCAGCCGAGGGTAGAGAGCGTCCATCCTGATCCTCCGAAATTAGTGGGTAGTCACCAACTATTGGGAACAACCTACACTTCTCGACGAGATGGAACTGCCACCCACCCTGCTCGGGACGACCACCTTCGTGCTGCACAAGGTCGGCGTCGCGGGCCGGCGCGCCCTGGCCGCGCGGCTCACCGCCGACACGGGGCTGAGCCTGTGGGAGTTCGCGGCGCTGGCCACGCTCGACGACTTCGGCCCGGCCGCCCAGCGGGAGGTCGGCGACCGGCTGGGCCTCGACCCGAGCGACATGGTCCGCCTGATGGACGGCCTCATGGCCGAAGGGCTGGCCGCCCGGGAGCGCGACCCCGCCGACCGCCGCCGCTACCGGATCTCGCTGACCGCCGCCGGCCGGGACGCCCTGGAACGGGCCCGCGCGGTGGTCGCGGACGTCGAACGCGAGACGCTCGCCCCGCTGACGGACGCCGAGCGCCGCGACCTCCACAGCCTGGTCACAAAACTCTTCTCACCCTGACAAATCCCATAACTCACGTCAACTGACGAACAACTGTCACAACAACTGCCCTCTTTGCACAAAGAATCAGATCATGTTAGATGGAGGGCAAGCTCCGGGAGAGAGGACCGGGCATTGTGACGCTGATCCTCGATGGCGTCCGCGTACGGCAGCGCGGGGAGACCTGGCTCGACGACATCCACCTGGAACTACCTCACGGACTGACCACCCTCGTCGGCCCGATGAACTCGGGAAAGACCACGCTCATGCGGGTCGCCGCCGGTTTGCAGCCGCCGGATTCGGGGCGGGTGCTGGTCAACGGAAATGACGTCACCTCGATTTCCGTGCGAAAGCGCTCGGTCGCCTTCGTCTATCAGCAATTCATCAATTACCCGTCCCTCACCGTTTACGAGAACATCGCCTCGCCGTTGCGGCTGGACCGGTCGTACCGCAAGGACGGCATCGACCGGCGGGTGCGGGAGGTGGCCGCGGTCATGGGCCTCGGCGACCTGCTGGGCCGCAGGCCCGCGGAGCTGTCGGGCGGCCAGCAGCAGCGCACGGCGATCGCCCGCGCGCTGGCCCGGCCCGTGGACGTGCTGCTGCTCGACGAGCCCCTGGCCAACCTCGACTTCAAGCTCCGCGAGCAGTTGCGCGAGGACCTCAGGCGCATGTTCACCGGCTCGCCGGGCGTCGTCCTCTACTCCACCGCCGACCCGAACGAGGCCCTGACCTTCGCCGCGCCCGCCGTGGTGCTCGGCGAGGGCCGGGTGCGGCACGTCGGCGACCCGGCCACCATGTACGCCGAGCCGCCCACGCTCGCCGTCGCGGCCACGCTCAGCGACCCGCCGCTGAACCTGCTGCCCGGCACGATCAGGGACGGCCGGATCGAGGTCATGGGCACCTCCTTCCCCGCGCCGGGCGCCGCCGCCTCCGGCCAGGGGGTCGTGCTGGGCATCCGCCCCCACCAGGTGACGATCACCAGGACCGGCCCCGGCCTGCTGGAGCTGCCCGCCGAGATCAGGCTGGCCGAGGTGACCGGCGGCGCGACGTTCCTGCACCTGCTGCTGGCGGGACGCCGGCACCTGGTCGCCCACCTGCCGGGCACCCGCCCGTTCACCCCGGGCCAGGCGGCCACCGCGTACGTGGACCCGCGGCACGTCTTCGTGTTCGACGAGGCCGGCGGCCGATTACCGGTCGCCCCGGCGGCGGGGGCGGGACGGCATGGCTGACATCCGCCTGGAGGGCGTGGGCCACAGCTACGACGGCGGCCGCACGTGGGCGCTCAGGCCGACGACCTGGACCTGGCGCGGCGGCCGGGCCTACGCCCTGCTCGGCCCGAGCGGCTGCGGCAAGACGACGCTGCTGAACATCGTCTCGGGGCTGCTCACGCCCACGGCAGGCCGGATCTGGTTCGACGACCGCGAGGTCACCGGGGTCCCCACGGCCGGCCGCGACATCGCGCAGGTCTTCCAGTTCCCCGTCCTGTACGAGGAGATGTCCGTCTACGACAACCTGGCCTTCCCACTGCGCAACAGGAAGGTCCCGGCCGAGGAGGTCCGCCGGCGCGTGCTGCGCGTCTCGGCCATGCTGGGCCTGGACGACGTGCTGCGCCGCCGGGCGCGCCGGCTCGACCCGGGCCGCAAGCAGATCGTCAGCCTGGGCCGCGGCCTGGTGCGCGAGCAGGTGGCGGCCGTGCTGCTCGATGAGCCGCTGACCGTGGTGGACCCGGCGCTGAAGTGGACGTTGCGCAGCAAGCTCAAGGAGATCCACCGCGACACCGGCCACACCCTGGTCTACGTCACCCACGACCAGACCGAGGCGCTGACCTTCGCCGACGAGGTGGTCGTGCTCAACGACGGCGAGATCGTGCAGGCCGGGGAGCCGGCCGAGCTGTTCCTGTCGCCCGCGCGCGAGTTCGTCGGGCACTTCATCGGCTCCCCCGGCATGAACGTGCTGCCCGCCGAGATCGACGGCGACGTGGTCAGGATCGGTGACTCGGAGGTCGGCACGGTGGCCGGCACGGTGGCTGGCACGGTGGCCGGCACGCTGCCGCCTGGGCCGGTGCGGATCGGCGTGCGGCCCGAGTTCGTCCGGGTCGGCGGGCCGGCCGCCGGGCCCGGCGTGGCGGCCAGGGTGACCCGGATCGACCGCATGGGCTCGCACGACCTGGTGCGCGCCGAGGTCGGCGGCCATCCGGTGATCGCCAGGACCGAGGCGGGCTCGTCCTGGACGCCGGGCGCGGTCGAGTTCCTGCATTTCCCCGCGGACCGGACGTTCCTGTTCCGCGACGAGGTCAGGTGCGGCTCGCTCGCACCCCTGGACGGAAGGGGGCGGGCGTGACCGACCGGACCGCCGTCGCGGGCAGCCAGGCGGGTGGCGAGGTCGTACCGGCCGATGCCGCGCCCGCCGCCGCAGAGGCCGCCGGGGCCGCCGGGCCGCGCGCCGATCCCCGTCCGCGGAACAACCGGGCCTGGCTGCTGGTGCTGCCGGTCGTGGTGTCGGTGGCCTTCACCGCGGTGATCCCGCTGATGACCGTCGTGAACTTCTCCGTCCAGGACGTCTTCAGCCCGGTGGACCGGGTGTTCGTCGGCCTGGACTGGTTCCGGCAGATCGCCCGCGACCCCGAGGTGCGCGCGGCGCTCGTGCGCACGTTGCTGTTCTCCGCGCAGGTGCTGCTGGTGGAGGTCCCGCTCGGGGTGGCCATCGCGGTCTGCATGCCGCGCCGCGGGTTCTGGGTGTCGGTGGCGCTGGTGCTGGTGGCGCTGCCGCTGCTCATCCCGTGGAACGTCGTGGGCACGATCTGGCAGATCTTCGCCCGCGGCGACATCGGGCTCGGCGGCTGGGCGGTCAACAACCTGCTGCACGTCAACTTCAACTACACGCTCGACTCGGCCGACGCCTGGATCACCGTCCTGGTCATGGACGTGTGGCACTGGACGCCGCTGGTGGCGCTGCTGGCCTACGCGGGGCTGCGGTCGATCCCCGAGCCGTACTTCCAGGCGGCGCAGATCGACGGCGCGTCGGCGTGGGCGACGTTCCGGCACATCCAGCTGCCGAGGCTGCGCGGGGTGCTGACGATCGCGATCCTGCT
Source organism: Nonomuraea sp. NPDC004702 (assembly GCF_053601695.1). Lineage (NCBI taxonomy): Bacteria > Bacillati > Actinomycetota > Actinomycetes > Streptosporangiales > Streptosporangiaceae > Nonomuraea > Nonomuraea sp. NPDC004702. The sequence continues at coordinate 437,549 of NZ_JBSGCE010000002.1, read as the reverse complement.
GCGGTTCATGGACAGCTTCATGATCTACACCGAGCCGTTCGTGGTGACCGGGGGCGGGCCGGGGAACGCGACCTCGTTCCTGAGCATCCTGCTGTCGAAGATCGCCGTCGGCCAGTTCGACCTGGGCCCGGCGGGCGCGTTCTCGCTGCTGTACTTCCTGCTCGTGCAGATCGCCTGTTACGTCTTCTTCACCGTGCTGACCAGGTCGGGGAGGTGAGTCCCACGCGCCACCGGCTGCCGTGGGCGCGCACGGTCTTCTGGCTGTACGCCGCCACGCTGATGTTGCCGCTGCTGTGGATGTTCGGCATGTCCATCCGCCCGAACGAGGACATCCTGGGCAGCTTCTCGCTGATCCCGCAGCGGGTGACCTTCGACAACTACGTCACGTTCTTCACCGACCCGTCGTGGTATTCGAGCTACCTCAACTCCATCGTCTACACCTCGATGAACGCGGTCATGTCGCTCGTCGTGGCACTGCCGGCGGCGTACGCGTTCTCGCGGTTCCGCTTCGCCGGGGACAAGCACCTGTTCTTCTGGCTGCTGACGAACCGGATGGCGCCGCCGGCGGTGTTCCTGCTGCCGTTCTTCCAGATCTACCAGGCGGTCGGGCTGTTCGACACGCATCTGGGCGTGGCTATCGCGCACATGCTGTTCAACGTGCCGCTGGCGGTCTGGATCCTGGAGGGCTTCATGTCGGGGATCCCCCGGGAGATCGACGAGACCGCGGCGATCGACGGATACTCGCTGCCGCGCTTCTTCGTCCGGATCTTCCTGCCGATGATCCGGTCCGCGCTCGGCGTCACCGCGTTCTTCTGCTTCATGTTCAGCTGGGTGGAGCTGCTGATCGCCAGGACGATCACATCGGTGGACGCCAAGCCCATCGCGGCCACCATGACGCGGACGGTGAGCGCGGCGGGCGTGGACTGGGGGCTGCTGGCCGCGGCCGGCGTGCTGACCATCGTCCCGGGGGCCGTCGTCATCTGGTTCGTGCGCAACTACATAGCCAAGGGGTTCGCCCTGGGGAGGGTCTGACCGTGCAGTGGATGGTGTGGACCGCCCCCACGGCCCTGGTGTTCGCCGGGCTGGCGCTGCTCCTGTGCGTGATGGCCGTCTGGGCCCGGATCTCGCCCCCGGTGGCCAGGCGCGGGTTCCTGCGGATCGAGACCGACCGGGGCGACCGGCTGTACATCGGCCTGATCAGCGCGGCCGTCGTGCTGGCCCTGTGGATTGCAGTCACCGACCTGTCCATGTGGGCGGCGCTCGGCGTCGCGCTGCTGGTCATGGTCGTGATCGGGATGTGGGGCTGAGAGGAAGGGGAGCCAGGCGATGAGGCATGCGGTGGGTGTCGCGGCGGCGGTCGTGGCGGCGCTGGCCCTGGTGGCGGCCGGTTGCACGGGCGGCGGCGAGGAGAAGCCGAAGAGCGACTTCAAGGAGGCCGACGGCAGGGCCGCGGCGCAGCGGTGGGTGTCGGAGGAGTTCACGCCGAGCACCCTGTCCAAGGACCGGCAACTGGCGGAGATGGACTGGTTCATCAAGGCGGCGGCGCCCTACCGGGGCATGCAGATCAACGTGGTGTCCGAGACGATCACCACGCACGAGTACGAGTCGCAGAAGCTGGCCAGGGCGTTCACCGAGATCACCGGGATCAGGGTCAAGCACGACCTGATCCAGGAGGGCGACGTCATCGAGAAGCTCCAGACGCAGATCCAGGGCGACCAGAACATCTACGACGCCTACGTCAACGACTCCGACCTCATCGGCACCCACTCGCGCGGCACGTACGTGTTCCCGCTGTCGGACTACATGGCCGGAGAGGGCAGGAACGTCACCTCCCCCACCCTCGACCTGAACGACTTCATCGGCATCAGCTTCACCACCGGCCCCGACAAGAAGATCTACCAGCTCCCCGACCAGCAGTTCGCGAACCTCTACTGGTTCCGCTACGACTGGTTCACCGACCCGGCGATCAAGAAGCAGTTCAAGGACGCCTACGGCTACGACCTGGGCGTGCCGGTCAACTGGGCGGCCTACGAGGACATCGCCGACTTCTTCAGCAACAAGGTCAACGGCAACGGGACCGTCGACGGCCGGAAGGTCTACGGCCACATGGACTACGGCCGCAAGGACCCCTCGCTGGGCTGGCGCTTCACCGACGCCTGGCTGTCCATGGCGGGCAACGGCGACCCCGGCATCCCCAACGGCCTGCCGGTGGACGACTGGGGCATCCGGGTGGAGAACTGCCGTCCGGTGGGCTCGTCGGTCACCCGCGGCGGCGACACCAACGGCCCGGCCTCGGTGTACGCGCTCACCAAGTACGTGGACTGGCTGAAGAAGTACGCGCCCCGCGAGGCCGCCGGCATGAACTTCAGCGAGGCGGGCCCGGTCCCGGCGCAGGGCAACATCGCCCAGCAGATCTTCTGGTACACCACGTTCACGGCCGACATGACCAAGAAGGGCCTGCCGGTCGTCAACGACGACGGCACCCCCAAGTGGCGCATCGCCCCCAGCCCGCACGGCGTCTACTGGAAGGACGGCAACAAGCTCGGCTACCAGGACGCGGGCTCGTGGACGCTGCTCAACAACACCCCGAAGGACCGCAGGGCCGCGGCCTGGCTCTACGCCCAGTTCGTCACGTCCAAGACGGTGTCGCTGAAGAAGTCGATCACCGGGCTGACGTTCATCCGCGACTCCGACATCAAGAGCGACTACTTCAAGGACAACGCCGCCAAGTACGGCGGCCTGATCGAGTTCTACAACTCCCCCGCCCGCAAGCAGTGGACCCCGACCGGCACGAACGTGCCCGACTACCCCAAGCTGGCCCAGCTCTGGTGGCAGAACGTGGCCACCGCCGTCACCGGCGAGACCACCCCGCAGCAGTCGATGGACAACCTGGCCAGGCAGCAGGACGAGATCCTGGCCCGGCTGGAACGCCTGTCGCGCGAACGCCAGGGCTACGGCGGCCAGTGCGCGCCCAAGCTGAACCCCGAGCGTCCGGCCCAGTACTGGTTCGACCAGCCGGGCGCGCCCGCGCCGAAGCTGGCCGACGAGCGCGGCGAGCCGGCCACGCTCGACTACGACAAGCTCATCGCCCGGTGGAAGGCGGGCGGCTGACCAGCTCCCGCGCCAGCCAGTCGAAGGCGCGCTCCTGCATGGGCACGTCGAAGCAGTGCGGGGACGGCGCGAACACGGCCTCGTAGCGGCCGGGGGCGTCGCGGTAGCGCGCGCCGATGCGGGCGTGCGCGCGGCGCATCCCGGCCTGCGGGAACAGGTCGTCGCGCAGGGCGTACTGGACCATGAGGGGGGCGGGGGCGCGGGCGGCCACCAGGTCGGGCCAGTCGCCCAGCCGCGACAGGCCCGGCGGGTAGAACATCCAGGTGTGCCGCTCGACGTGGCCGCCGGCCAGCAGGTCCGGGTAGGTCGAGACCATCGCGGCGACCACGACCGCCCGCACCCGCGGGTCGAAGGCGCCGAGCAGCGCGGCCCGCAGCCCGCCGCCCGACACGCCGGCGCAGCCGACCTCGCCGACGTCCGGCCGGGAGCGCAGGTACGCCGCGGCGGCCAGGTCCTCGCCCGCCACCACCCCGGCGAACGAGGTGCCGAGCAGGGCGCAGTGCTTGGCCACGACGTGCTCGTGCCGGGCCGCGGCGCGGTCGTACCGGTCAGGCAGGCCGCCCTCCCCCTCCGGGACGTCGAGCGCGAAGCGGCGGCTGCCCCAGGTCAGCACGTCGTGGGCGAGCACGGCGAAGCCGCGGCGGGCCAGCTCGCCGGCGAACGCGCGGCCGCCGTAGAGGTCCCGCCGCAGCCGCCGCACCTCGGGCGACGGCCCTTCCGGGCCGTCGGTGATCTTCTCCTTGCCCGCCCACTTCATGCCCGCGTGGCAGTGCAGCGCCACCACGCCGGGCAGCGGGCCGGGCAGCGGTCCGTCGTGGTCACGCGGTCTCAGCAGGTACGCCCGGGTCCGCGGCCCGAACCCGACCGTCCACGACAGTTCCTCGCCGTGCAGGTCGCCGTCGGTCCACGTGCGCTCGACCCGCACGTCCGCGGCGGTCAGGGCGGGCACCCCGATCGCCTGCCGGGCCGCCGCCCGCAACTGCGGCCCCGGCAGGGACGGGAACAGCTCCCACTGCCCGCCGACGACCTCGGCCAGCTCCCCGAACACCGCCGGGGCGGATCCGTCAGGCAAGGCGGGTGCCGGTGTCCGCCAGGCGCACGGGGGCGCCCGAGGCGGCCGACAGGTTGGCCGCGACGCCGGTCAGGACGCTGCGGATGCCGTCCAGGTAGTCCGCCTGCCGGGCCAGCGGGTCGCCGGTCGGGCCGCGGAACACGTCGTCCAGCAGCAGCCGGTCGCCGCCGCCGTGGCCGCCCGCGCCCGCCTCGATCGGCACCTCGCGCGGCTCGGCCCAGTGGGGGCGCAGCGTGAGCCGCTCCCACGCACCGGCGGCGTGCTCCTTGGACGCGGCGCTCGGGTCGATCGCCGCGTGCGGCGGCGTCCAGGCCCGCTCGACCACCTCCAGCTCCAGCCGTCCGGCCGTGCCGTTGAAGGCCACCCGGTAGCCCTCGAAGGGCGCGTGGGCGTTCAGCGAGTACGTCAGCAGCGCCCCGCTGTCGTACCGGACCAGCACCGCCATGTTGTCGTCGATGGTCACGCCGTCGCCGAAGACGTCCTGGTCCCGGACGTAGCCGTCCTCGTGCTCGGCGTCCAGGTAGAGGCGCTTGAGCCGGGGATCGGCGGCGATGTCCAGGATGAACGGGTCGCTGCCGAGGCCGGGCGCGCCCCGGCCGCGTCCGGGACGGTCGGCCAGCCCCCGCGACCGCGCATTGGCCGAGCCGTAGAAGCGCAGCGAGGTCTGCGCGAAGACGGTTTCCGGCGCCGCCCCGAGCCACCAGTTGACCAGGTCGAAGTGGTGGGTGGACTTGTGCACGAGCAGGCCGCCGGAGCTGGCCCGGTCGCGGTGCCAGCGGCGGAAGTAGTCCGCGCCGTGGATGGTGTCGAGCGTCCACTCGAAGTGCGCGGACGTCACCTCGCCGATCGCGCCGTCCATGAGCAGGCGGCGCACGGCCGAGTTGCGCGGCGAGTACCGGTAGTTGAAGGTGACGATCAGCCTGCCGGTGCTGCGCCGGGCCGACTCGGCGATGGCCGCGCAGCTCCCGGCGTCCACGGTGAGCGGTTTCTCCACGATGACGTCGCGGCCCGCGTCCAGGGCCGCGCACACGTAGCGGGCGTGCGCGGCGTCCACGGTCGCGACCACGACCGCGTCGGCGAGTTCGAGCACCTTGCCGAACTCGGCGGGGGCGAAGCACGGCACCTCGTGGCCGATCCGCTCGGCGTAGTAGTCCATGCGGGTCCGGTTGGTGTCGCACAGGGCGACGACGGTGCCGGTGTCGCGCCACTCGCCGAGCAGCGCGTCGACGTACAGCTGCGCGCGGTGCCCGAGCCCGACGAACGCGTACCTCATGGTCGTCCTCTCAGCCGCCGAGGGCGGCGTTGGCCTCGGTCAGGAACTTCTGGGCGGCGACGTCGGGGGCCATCCGGCCGAAGATGACCTCCTCGGTGTACCGCTTGAGCATGTCCTCCAGGGCGCTGGCGCCCTTGGGCGGCGCGGTGGGCGGGTCGGCCAGCTCGCCCTTGATGGAGTCGACGAACTGCAGCGTCTTCTGGTCCGCGGGCGGCAGCTTGTCCTTGACCGCGGCCAGGACCTTCGAGCTGGCGGGCAGGCCGCGGTCGCTGAGGATGATCCCGCCGACCTCGGCGTCGTTGATCATGAAGTCGATGAACTTGGCGGCCTCGGCGGCGTGCTCGCTCTTGGCGGAGGCGGTGTAGAACATCGCCGGCTGGAGGAACATGCCGCCGGTGGTGGCGCCCTCCGCCTTGGGCAGGCGCAGCAGGCTCATCTCCTTGCCCGACGCCTTGGCGACCGCGCCGAGCTGGTTGCTCCACCACATGCCGGACGCGCCGGTGTTGGTGGCCAGCAGCGACTGGTCCACGCTGGTCGCGCCGACCTCGGCGGTCTTGGCGGCGTCGGGGCTGCCCTTGGCCTTGATCGTGTCCAGCATGACCTGCCACCAGGCCACGATCGTCTCCGGCGTGACGGCGATCTTGTTGCCCTCGTAGAAGGGCTCGCCGCGCTGTGCGGCGAAGATCTGCAGGAAGGCGGGGTTCCAGTTGAGCTGGGTGCCGTAGACCGTGCCGCCGCCCTTGGCGGTGATCTTCGAGCTGAGGTCGACGTAGTCCTTCCACGTCCACTTCGTGTCGTCGGGCACCTTCTGCCCGGCCGACTCCACCAGGGCCGGGTTGAGCACGACCGAGAAGACGTTCGCGCCGGTGGGGACGGCGAACTGCTTGCCGTCGATGCCGCCGGTGCCGAGCAGCTTGGGGTCGATGTCGGCGGTCTGGACCTTGCCGGTCAGGTCGGCCAGCGTGCCGCGGTCGGCGTACTCGCGAAGGCCGCGGATCTCCAGGGTGATGACGTCCGGGGCGTCGCTCGCGGCCACCTTCGTGGACAGCGTCTCGTAGTAGTTGGCGAAGTCGGAGAACTCGCCCTCGACGTCGATGCCCGGGTTCTTGGCCTCGAACTTCTTGATGGCCTCCTCGGTCATCTTCTGCCGCGCGTCGCTGCCCCAGTAGGAGAAGCGCAGCTTGACCTTCCCGCCGTCGTCGCCGCCGCTGCCGCAGGCCGCGGTGACCGCCAGCACGGCGGTGGCGAGCAGGGCCGCCGACCACGTCTTCTTGCCAGAGCTCACGGCTCTACCTCCTGTGGGATTCGTCTGTGTCGGGGGGTGGGGGAACTACTTCAGTCCCGTGGTGGCCACACCACGGATCAGGTACTTCTGGCCGGCCAGGAAGAAGCCGAAGATGGGCCCGAGCGCGACGATCGACATGGCGAACATCGGGCCCCACGACGAGTCGCTGCTGGCGTCGAGGAAGGTGCGCAGCGCCACCGGAGCGGTGAAGTTGTCCGGGTTGTTGAGGTAGAGGAGCTGGCTGAGGAAGTCGTTCCACGTCCAGATGAACGTGAAGATCGCCGTCGTGGCCAGCGCCGGGGTGCAGAGCGGGATGATCACCCTGAGGAACGTGCGCCAGTAGCCGGCGCCGTCGATCTCGGCGGCCTCGTCCAGCTCCCTGGGGAGCGAGCGGATGAACTGCACCATCAGGAACACGAAGAACGCGTCCGTGGCCAGCACCTTCGGCATGACCAGCGGCCAGATCGTGTTGATCAGCCCGAGCTTGGAGAACATGACGTACTGCGGCACGATCAGCACGTGGTGCGGCAGCATGATCGTGCCCAGCATGAGGGTGAACCACAGCTTCTTGAGCGGGAAGTTCAGCCGGGCGAAGGCGTAGGCGGCCAGCGAGCAGGCCACCAGGTTCGCCACCACCGACAGCACGGTGATCACCGCGGAGTTCCACAGGTAGTAGCCGAAGGGGTGCTTCAGCGCGGTCCAGCCCTCGGTGTAGTTCTCCAGCGTGACCTCGCTCGGCCACAGGCCGGGCTGCCGGAAGATCAGCTCCTCGGGCTTGAGCGAGCTGGAGATCATCCACAGCAGTGGATAGAGCATGACCAGGCCGAACCCGATCAGCAGCACGTGCTTGACCACCCGGCCGCCCCTGAACGGGCGGAACAGGACCGGCAGCGGCCTACTTGGTGTCGCCATAGAAGACCCAATACTTGGACGCGAGGAAGTTCACCCCGGTGAGGCCGGCGATGATGAGCAGCAGGACCCACGCCATGGCGGCCGCGTAGCCCATGTCGAAGCTCTTGAAGCCCTTGAGGTAGAGGTAGAGCGTGTTGAACATCGTGGAGTCGGCCGGCCCGCCCGAGCCGCCGCTCACGATGAACGACTGCGTGAACGACTGGAACGACTTGATGATCTCCAGCACCAGGTTGAAGAAGATGATCGGCGTCAGCAGCGGCAGCGTGATCGACCGGAACTGGCGGAAGACGCCGGCGCCGTCCACCGCGGCGGCCTCGTAGTAGCTGGCGGGGATCTGCCGCAGCCCGGCCAGGAAGATGATCATCGGGGCGCCGAACGTCCAGACGTGCAGGATGATCAGCGTGCCGAGGGCGGTGTCGGGGTCGCTGACCCAGCCGGGGCCCTGGATCCCGAAGACCGCCAGCACGGCGTTGACCAGGCCCTCGGCCCCGAAGACCTTGCGCCACAGGATCGCGATCGCCACGCTGCCGCCCAGCAGCGAGGGCAGGTAGAAGATCGACCGGTAGAGCGACAGGCCGCGCAGCCCGCGGTCGAGCACCAGGGCCAGCGCGAGCGCGAAGGCCAGTTGCAGCGGCACGGAGACGACCACGTAGATCGTCGTCACCTTCAGCGAGTTCAGGTAACGGGGATCCTCGGTGAACATCTTGACGTAGTTGTCGAACCCGACCCACGTGGCCTCCTCCAGGAGGTTGTAGTCGGTGAACGACAGGTAGAGCGAGGCGACGATGGGACCGATCGTGATGACGAGCAGACCGGCGAACCAGGGCGCCAGGAACAGGTAGGCGGCCCGCGCCTCGCGGCGGGAACGTCTGGACGCGCGACGGTCTCCCCGCTCGGGCGGGGTCGCGGCGTCCGGGAGTCTCACCGCCACCGAGTCAGCCATGACGGAACTCATTCGTCATCACGGACCTTCCGGCGAGATGTGAATGGATAGCGCTTTCCTATAGCTGCCGGGAAAGTTCCGTCAACCCTTTGCAGGCGTTACATCGCCGTTATCGATATATCGACATCGTGTTTTCCCTGGTGACAAGCGCTTACCACGTAGAGGTAGGACGAATATTGCTGCGATTTAGTACAACCGTTTGCAGGTCATCTGGGCGGCGCCGTCGACTCTCGCACCACCAGCCGGGTCTCCAGCGAGGTCGTGGCGCTCACCTCCTGGATGAGCAGGTCGACCGCCAGCCGCCCGGCCGCCGCGGTGGGCATCGCGACCGTGGTGAGCTTGGGACGGTTCAGCCGCCCCGGCACGATGTCGTCGATGCCCACCACGCTGACGTCCTCCGGCACGCTCAGCCCGAGCTCGCCCAGCCCCTCGACCAGGCCGATCGCCATGAGGTCGTTGTAGGCGAGCACCCCGGTCACCCCGGCCTCGCGCACCGCGGAGGCGGCGGCCAGGCCACCCTGCTCGGTGGGCGCGTTCGGCCCGAGGACGACCAGCTCGACGCCCGGCACCCGCTCGGCGGCCGTCCGGATCTCGCCGCTCGTCCAGGAGCCCGGCGGGCCGGACAGCAGCGCCACGCGGCGGTGCCCGAGCCCGGCCAGGTGCTCGACCGCCAGCCGCGCGCCGTGCCCGACGTCCATCAGCACCGTGGCCGCGCCGCGCAGCCGCCGGTTGACCACCACGAGCGGCACCCGCTCGGCCAGCCGCTCCAGCGTCCTGTTCGACGAGCGCGGGCTGCACAGCACCACGCCGTCCACCTGCTTGGAGAACGCCTGGATCAGCTCCTCCTCGGCGGCCGGCTCCTCGTCGGTGTCGGCCACGAACAGGTGGTAGTCGCGCTGCCGGGCCGCGGCGTGCGCCGCCTTGATCAGCGGCGGGAAGAACGGGTTGGCAATGTCGGCCACGATCAGGCCCAGGTTGTGGGTGCGCCCGGTCGTGAGCGCCCTGGCCGCCCTGTTGGGCCGGTACCCCAGCTCCTCGGCCACCGTCAGCACTCTGGTCCGGGTCGCGGCGTTCACCATGTGCGGCGCGGAGAACGTCCGCGACACGGTCGATACGTGCACACCGGAAGCGCGGGCCACATCACGAATCGTCACTGTCACAGCCACCCACCCTAACGCAACCGCTTGCAGGCACCGTGGCGACGATGAAAGCGCTTGCCGACCGACTGGCCGCAGACCGCTCACATGTTTGCCCAGCTAGACGCCATGGTCGAAAATCGGCTCTTGACGCCTCGCCCTGCCTGGACCATAGGTTTGGTGCAACTGTTTGCAGTCCTGAAGGAGTCCCCACGGTGAGCAGAGTGCTCGTCACCGGCAGCGCCGGACGCCTCGGCCGCAGCGTCGTCACCACGCTCGCCGCCGCCGGGCACGAGGTGATCGGCGTGGACCAGGCCCCCGGCACGCCGGTCGAGGCCGCCGCGACGTCACCGGCCGACCTCACCGACACCGGCCAGGCGTACGAGGTCGTCGCCCGCTTCCGGCCGGAGTCGGTGATCCATCTGGCGGCCATCGCGACGCCGTTCAGCCGGCCGGAGTCAGTGATCTTCCAGGTGAACACCCGGCTCGCGTTCAACGTCTGCGCGGCCTCGGTGGAGCTGGGCGTGTCCGGCGTGGTGGTGGCCAGCAGCCCCACGGTGATCGGGTACGGCGCGCCCGGCGGCTGGCGGCCGTCGTACCTGCCGATCGACGAGGAGCACCCGGCGCTGCCCTGGAACGCCTACAACCTGTCCAAACTGGTGGCCGAGCAGACCATGCGGACGTTCGCGCGGGCGGGCCGGACGAGGATGGCGGCCGTCCGGCCGTGCTTCGTCATCCCGCCCGAGGAGTGGGCGGGCGCGCCCACGCAATCGGGGCACACCGTCAGGGAGCGGCTCGACCAGCCGGAGATCGGCGGCGTCTCGCTGTTCAACTACCTCGACGCGCGCGACGCGGGCGAGCTGTTCGCCGTGCTGGTCGCGGCGCTGCCCGAGCTGCCGGGCGGCGAGGTCTTCTTCGCCGGCGCGGCCGACGCCCTGGCCAGGGAGCCGCTGGCCGACCTGCTCCCGCAGGCCGTGCCGGGCACCGAGGAGCTGGCGGCGGCCCTCACCGGCACCGCTCCCGCCTTCTCCACGGACAAGGCCCGCCGCCTGCTCGGCTGGAAGCCCAAGCGAAGCTGGCGAACCGAACTCAAGGAATCCGAATGAATCTCAGCGGTGTGCTGTTCTTCCCCGTCACCCCCTTCGACGCCGGCGGCGCGCTCGCCGAGCAGGTGCTGGCCGAGCACATCCGGCGCGGCATGGCGCACGGCCCCGGCGGCGTGTTCGTGGCCTGCGGCACCGGCGAGTTCTCCGCGCTGTCGGAGGCGGAGCACGCGCGGGCCGTCCGGGTGGCGGCCGAGGTGGTGGGCGGGCGGGTGCCGGTGTTCGCCGGGGCGGGCGGCCCGATCGGCGCGGCGCTGAACCAGGCCCGGGCGGCCCGCGCAGCCGGTGCCGACGGCCTGCTGCTCATGCCTCCGTACCTGACGCAGGGTCCGGCGAGCGGCTTCGCCGCGTACGTGGCCGCCGTCGCCGCCGAGCTGCCGGTGATCGTCTACCAGCGCGGCCCGGTCGTGCTCGCCCCGGACGTGGTGGTCGAGCTGGCCGGCGTGCCCGGCGTGATCGGGCTCAAGGACGGGCTAGGCGACATCGACCGGATGCAGCGGACCGTCCTCGCGGTCCGCGAGAAGCACCCGGACTTCCTGTTCTTCAACGGCCTGCCGACCGCCGAGCTGACCATGCCCGCCTACCGCGGCATCGGCGTCGACCTGTACTCCAGCGCGGTCTTCGCCTTCGCCCCCGAGATCGCCGTGGCGTACCTGAACGGCGACGAGCGGCTGCTGACCGAGTTCTACGCGCCGCTGGTCCGCCTGCGCGACAAGGCGCCCGGCTACCCGGTGGCCCTGGTCAAGGCCGGCGTACGGCTGCGCGGCCTCGACGTCGGCCCGGTGCGCCCGCCGCTGGTCGACGTGGCCGAGGACCACCTGGCCGAGCTCGACGCGCTGATCAGGTCCGGGCTCGCCCTGGCGGCCTCGTGATCACCGGCCTGCGCACCGAGCTGCGGACGGTCCCGCTGCCCCGCCCGTGGGGCCCGGACGTGCCGGTCAACCACGTGATCGTCTGCCACGTGACGCTGGCGGACGGCCGCACCGGCACCGGGTTCTCCTGGACGCCGCAGATCGGCGCGCACGCCGTGCACGCCCTGCTGGAGCACGACCTGCGCGAGGCGCTGATCGGCCTGCCCGCCCATCCCGAGCTGGTCTGGGACCGGTTGTGGCGGCACCTGCGCGAGGCCGGCCCCGGCGGGATCACCACGGTCGCGCTGGCCGGGATCGACCTGGCGCTGTGGGACCTGCGCTGCGGCGCGAGCGGCCTGGCCGACGTGCTGGGCCGGCGCCGGGAGCAGGTCCCGGCCTACGGCAGCGGCGTCAACCTGCACTACTCCCTGGAGGAGCTGACCGATCAGGCGCGGCGCTGGGTGGCCGCCGGGTACCGGGGCGTCAAGATCAAGGTCGGCCGTCCCGACCTGGCCGACGACGTGGCCCGGGTGGCGGCGGTTCGCGAGGTGATCGGGCCCGACCGGCTGCTGATGATCGACGCGAACCAGCGGTGGGACCTGCACCGGGCCCGGCGCGCCCTGTCCGCGCTGCGCGAGTTCGACCTCCACTGGATCGAGGAGCCGCTGCCGGCCGACGACGTGGCCGCGCACGTCGAGCTGCGCCGCTCGACCGACGTGCCGGTCGCGGTGGGCGAGAACGTCTACACCGTCTACGGCTTCCGCGACCTGCTCGCCGCGGGGGCCTGCGACGTCGTCCAGCCGAACGTGGTGCGCGTCGGCGGCGTCACGCCGTTCCTGCGGATCGCGGAGCTGGCCAGGGCGTTCGACGTGCCGGTCCATCCGCACCTGCTGGGCGAGGTGTCCGGGCAGCTCGCCCTGGCGCTGCCGCTACCGCCGCTGGCCGAGGACGTCGAGGACGCCTCGTTCGCCCGCCTGGGGCTGCTGGCCGAGCCGTACCCGGTGCGGATCGAGGACGGCGTGCTGCGCGTGGGCGGCCACGCGGGACTGGGGTTGCGATGGGCGTGAGCACGGACCCCGTGAAGGTCGTCCTGGCCGGGGCGACCGGGCACGGGCGGCATCACCTGGACGACCTGCGCAGGCTCGCGGCCACCGGGCTGGTCGAGCCGGCCGGGATCTGCGACGTGCGGCCGGTGCAGCTCGACGTGGAGTTCGGTGGCGGCCCCCTGCCGCAGTCGGCGGACCTGGGCGAACTCGTCGCCGCCACCGGCGCGGAGATCACGATCGTCTGCACGCCGATCCACACGCACGCCGACCTCGCGGTCACGGCGTTGCGCGCCGGGTCCCACGTGCTGCTGGAGAAGCCGCCCGCGGCCAGCCCCGAGGCGCACGCGCGGATCGCCGCGGCGGTGGCCGAGACCGGGTTGGCCTGCCAGGTCGGCTTCCAGAGCCTCGGCTCGCGGGCCGTCCCCGCGCTGCGGGAGCTGATGGCGAGCGGCGCGCTCGGCCGCGTCCGCGGCATCGGCGGCGCGGGCGCGTGGGAGCGGCCCGCGTCGTACTTCACCCGCTCGTCCTGGGCCGGACGGCGCAGGCTGCACGGCGCGGACGTGGTGGACGGCGCGCTCACCAACCCCTTCGCGCACGCCGTCGCGACCGCGCTGGCCCTGGTGGACGGCCCGGTCGAGGCGGTCGAGACCGAGCTGTACCACGCCCATCCGATCGAGGCCGACGACACCTCCTGCCTGCGCGTCCGGATCGCGGGCGGGCCGGTGATCACGATCGCGGTGTCGCTGTGCGCGACCGGTCGCAGCGAGCCGTACCTGGTGGTGCACGGGGAGGCGGGACGGGCGAGGCTCACGTACACGCTGGACGAGCTGCGGGTCGAGCGGGCCGACGGCTCGGTGGAGACCACCGTGCACGAGCGCGACGGGCTGCTGGAGAACCTCGTCGCGCACATCCGCACGGGGGCCGAGCTGCTCGTCCCGCTCTCCCGCACCGAGACGTTCACCCAGGTCCTGGACGCGGTGCGACTCGCCCCCGAGCCGCTGCCCATCGCCGAACGGCACCAGGTCGTGGAGCGCGACGGCGGCGGCGCGGTCACCCACCGGTACCTGCCCGGCATCGCCGAGCTGACCGCGCGCAGCGCCGCGGAGCTGGCGCTCTACTCCGAGCTCGGCGCGCCCTGGACGGAGGTCGAGCTGCGGGTGGCGGGCGCGCCGGTCGCGGCCTACGAGTGGCGGCCCGACCTGCCCGTCACCGACTCGCCGCGGCCGTACCTGCATCCGGTGCGCACGCTGGGCGGCGTCACCGTCACCGAGGTGCGGCCCGACGACCACGTGCACCACCTCGGCGCCGGGGTCGCGATCGCCGACCTGGGCGGCGCGAACTTCTGGGGCGGCCGCACCTACCTCAAGGGCCGGGGACCGGCCTGGCTGGACGACCACGGCAGGCAACGGCACGTCGCGTTCACCCGGCTGGCCGACGACGGCTTCACCGAGGAGCTGGAGTGGATCGGCCCCGGCGACCGGCTGATCGCCCGCGAGCGGCGCACGGTCACCGCCCGTCCGGTCGGCGACGCGTGGGCGCTCGATCTCGCGTTCACGCTGACCAACCTCACCGGCTCGCCGCTGGAGGTCAACAGCTCGGCCACCAAGGGCCGGCCCGGCGCGGGCTACGGCGGGTTCTTCTGGCGCGCGCCCGGCGCCTCGACCGGCCGGGTGACCTTCCCCGGGGACGAGGAGGTCGTGCACGGCAGCCGGGGCCGCTGGGTGGCCATGGCCGGGACCGGCCCGGACGGGCGGGACTGGACGCTGGTGTTCGTGCAGGCCGGCGACGATCCCTGGTTCGTGCGGGTGGCGGAGTATCCCGGGGTCGGGCAGGCGCTCGCGTGGGACCGTCCGCTCGTCGTCGAGGACACGCTGACCAGGCGGGTCGTCACGGTCGTGGCCGACGGGCGGCTCGACGGGCCGGCGGTCTCGGCGCTGGCCGCCGCCGTGGAGGCGACGATCGTGGAGACGGCGATCGTGGAGACGGCGATCGTGGAGACGGCGATCGTGGAGACGGCGATCAGGGAGCGCGCGTGACACCCGCTCTTCGGTAAGCCCTCATTCCCGGTTTCCCGGCGGTTCGGCGGGCCGCGGCTAGGGTGCGGAGTCTGTGAACGCACCCGTCATCGCCCGGCCCGCCACCGCCAGGGACCCGTTCTTCGACAACGCGAAGTACCTGGCCATCGTGCTGGTCGTGTGCGGTCACCTGATCGAGGACCAGCGCGACGCGCCGCTCGCCCACGCCCTGTACTTCTACGTGTACGTCTTCCACATGCCGCTGTTCATCGTGCTTAGCGGCTATTTGTCCCGAAATTTCATGTTTTCGGGGGGCAAGGCGCGCAAACTCCTCTCCACCCTCGCCGTCCCCTACCTGATCTTCGAGCTGGCCTACTCGCTCCCCCGCCCGATCCTGTACGGCGAGTTCGAGCTGAGCCTGCTCGACCCGTACTACCTCACCTGGTTCCTGCTCTCGCTGTTCCTGTGGCGGCTGTCCACGCCGGTGTGGCAGCAGCTCAAGTGGCCGCTCGCGGTCGCGGTCGCGCTGTCCCTGCTGACCGGGCTCGACCGGTTGCCCGGCGAGCTGGCCATGAACCGCACGTTCGCGCTGCTGCCGTTCTACGTGCTCGGCCTGATGGCGCGGCCCGAGCACTTCGCCCTGCTGCGGCGGCCCTCCGTGCGGCTGGCCGGGTTCTGCGTGCTGGGGCTGGGGCTCGCGGTCGCGCTGCTGGTGCACGAGCGGGTGCCGACGGAGTGGATCAGGTGGCGGCACTCCAACGCGGCCATCGGCGTGGACGACCTCACCGGCACCGCGATCAGGCTGGGGCTGCTGGCGGCGGGGGCGGTGCTGGTGGCCGCTTTCCTGGCGGTCACCCCGGCCCGGCGCACCTGGTTCAGCGGGCTGGGCTCGGCCACCATGTACGCGTACCTGCTGCACGGGTTCGTGGTGAAGGGCGCCGAGCGGCTCGGGCTGGGGCTGCCGCTGTCACTCCTGCTGGGCGTCCTGACCGCCACCCTGCTGTGCACGCCCTGGGTGCGCCGGCTGTTCCGATGGGCCGTCGAGCCCCGCATGACCTGGGCCTTCACCCCGCTCCGCCGTCCCGCCTGACTCGTGCCTGAGCAGCCGCAGCGCGCCCCTGGACAACGCGACCAGGATGTCGGCGCACTCGTCCAGGTCGGGGTAGCGGCCTTCGAGGTGGCCCATGGCCAGGGCGTTGGTGGCCGCGTTGACGCCCTCGGCGATCATCTCCAGGCGGCGCCGGTCCCGTTCGTCGCCGGCCGTGTAGCCGAGCGCGGCCAGGTCGGCCGCGTGGTGCTCGCGGTAGGCCGCGGCCGTACGGGCGGCGAAGTCGCGCAGCGAGGAGGACGGGTCGTGCCGCGCGCGCAGCTGGATGCGCAGCAGCTCGGGGTGGCGGCAGATCGCCTCCAGCGGGATGCGGAAGGTGTCGCGGTGGCGTTCGAGGTCGCCGGGCGCCTCGCGGGCCCTGCGCCGGGCCTCCCGCATCGCGCCGCGCAGCCGGTCGCCGCCCTCCTCGGCGAGCACCAGCAGCAGC
Source organism: Nonomuraea sp. NPDC004702 (assembly GCF_053601695.1). NCBI lineage: Bacteria > Bacillati > Actinomycetota > Actinomycetes > Streptosporangiales > Streptosporangiaceae > Nonomuraea > Nonomuraea sp. NPDC004702. The sequence goes on along the minus strand of NZ_JBSGCE010000002.1, from coordinate 421,267 downwards.
TCCTGCATGTCCTTGAAGTGCACGTAGAAGCTGGACTGCGCGATGCCGGCGGCCTTGGCGACCTTGCCGGTCGTCAGGCCGGTCTCGCCCTCCTCGTCGAGGATGGTCAGGGCGGCCTCGATCAGCCTGCGCCGGGTCAGGTCCTTCGCCTCGCTCCTGCTGAGCGGTGTGCTGGTCACGATCGCCTCACGGGACTTGTGTCTGATTTCACCGATAGTACTATCGGTGAAATTGCCGAAGGAGAGTCATGGCCATCGATTTCACTCTCGCCCCCGAGCACGAGGAGATCCGCAAGCGGGTCAGGTCCTTCGTCCAGGAGACCGTGATCCCCGCGATGTCCGGCGTGGAGGAGGGCGACCGGGACGCCTACCTCCGCACGATCTTCGAGCTCCGCCGCCGGGCCAAGGCCGAGGGCCTGTGGCTGCCGCACATGCCGAAGGAGTGGGGCGGCATGGGCCTCGGCCACGTCGAGCTGGCCATGGTGCAGTCGGAGGCGGCCAAGACCCGCATCGGCCCGTGGGTGCTCAACTGCCAGGCCCCCGACGAGGGCAACATGCACACACTCCTCCACTGGGCGGACGACGAGCAGAAGGAGAAGTACCTGCGGCCGCTGCTGGACGGCGTCCAGATGTCATGCTTCGCGATGACCGAGCCCGAGGTCGCCGGGTCCGACCCCACCCTGATCCGCACCGAGGCGGTCAAGGACGGCGACGAGTGGGTGATCAACGGCCACAAGTGGTTCATCTCCAACGCCCGCCGGGCGAGCTTCGCCATCCTCATCGCGCGCACCGAGCAGGACGTGCCCGAGGGCTCGCGCGGCGCGAACACGGCCTTCCTGGTGGACCTGCCCAACCCCGGCTGGAAGGACGTGCGCGAGGTCGAGACGATGCACGGCTCGACCGGCCACAGCGAGATCGTGATCGAGGACCTGCGGGTGCCCGACAGCGCGATCCTCGGCGGCCGGGGCAACGGCCACCGGCTGGGCCAGTACCGGCTGGGCCCGGCGCGGCTCGCCCACTGCATGCGGTGGATCTCGCAGGCCGAGACGGCGCTGGACATGATGGTGGACCGGGCGCTCAACCGCTACAGCCACGGCTCGCTGCTGGCCGAGAAGCAGGGCGTGCAGTGGCTGATCGCCGACTCGGCCATGGAGCTCTACCAGTGCAAGCTCATGGTGCTGCACGCCGCTTCGAAGATCGACCGGGGCGAGGATTTCCGTACGGAGGTGTCGATGGCCAAGCATTTCGTGGCGAACAGCCTCAACCGCATCGTCGATCGGGCGATCCAGGTGCACGGCGCGCTCGGCTACTCCACCGACACGCCGCTGGCGAGCATGTTCCAGCACGCCCGCTGGGCCCGCTTCGCCGACGGCGCCGACGAGATCCACCAGATGCGCATCGCCGAGCGCACGATCGCGGCCTACCAGGCGACCGGTTCGACGAGCGCGGCGACCGGCGGCCTGCCGCTATAGCGCAAGATATCCCCGCATGACGGGCTGCCAGCGGTTGGCCGGGACGCCCCGGAGCGCGGCCACCGCCAGGCAGTACTTGCTGACGCTGACCGGCCGCACCCCCAGCCCGCGCAGCACCCGGTCCACCAGCGCCCGCCCGTCGGCCGACTTCGACTCCAGCAGCACCCGGTCGCGTCGGGCGGGCACCCGCCGGCCGCCGTCGTGGCAGAGCAGGCCGGTGTCGCAGGTCAGCCGGGCCTGCCCGGTCCGGTCGACGAGCGTGACCCGCCGGTAGTCGGTGGACAGCACGGGCCCGAGCGCGTCGGGCACGACGACGCTCAGCTCGCTGCTCAGCGTGTCGCCGACGAACTCCATGGCCTCGCTGGTCAGCTCGCCGGCCGCCGCTGCGTCGTACGGGATGCGGTGTTTGTCGGTGTTGCCGCGGGTGCCGTTCAGCTTCAGCTCCAGCCATCGCCCGCCCCCGTCCAGGTACGTACGGGTGCGCAGCTTGAAGCGGCGCCGCCGGTCCTGCCGGTGCTGGCGGAAGGTCAGCAGGTCGGGCGTGTCGAAGTAGGTCGAGGTGTAGCGGAACTGGCGCAACGCCCCGATCCGCAGCACCGAGAGCCGGTCGCCCAGCTCGGCCACCAGCTCGGCCATGGCCGGGACGCTGACCACGTACTTGCGGTCCACCCGGCTCATCAGCTCCGGCACGTCGTCCAGCCCGACCGGCGGCAGCCCCGCCGCGACGCCCGCCATCAGCGCGCCCGCGTCCCTCATCGGGCCACCTCGGCGATCTGGAAGCGCACGTCCACCACGGTCACGTCGCGCACGTAGTCCACCTGGGTGACGACGCAGTGCAGGACGCGGCCCCGCAACCGGCTCTCCAGGTCGGCCCTGAGCAGCTCGGGGTCGGCGTGCACGACGTCCAGCGTCACGACCTGCTGCCTGGTGCGGCCCAGCAGGCGAGAGTGGTCGGCGACGTGCACGACGGCCAGCAGCACGCCGTCCAGGAGCAGCGCGGTCAGCGGGAGCTGGGAGGCGATGCCGTTCACCAGCCCGAGGACGATCGCCACGAAGTAGTAGGCGATCTCCTGCTGGGTGATCTCGCTGGACCGCAGCCGGATGATCGACAACACCCCGAACAGCCCGAACCCGACCGCCAGGTCCACCCGCTGGACCAGCAGCAGGGAGACCACCGCGAAGATGCCCACGTTCAGCGCCACGTAGGCGAACAGCAGGTCGCGCCGGTGATGTCGCCGGTAGTACAGGCCGTAGGCGAGGACGGTGATCGCCGCCAGGTCCATCGCCAGTCCGGCCGTCACGGTGTCTTGCCCCTCGTTCTCATGTCCACCAGCCTGCGGCTCGCCGGTGAGGGAGCCGTGAGGCGCCCATTAGGCGGCTCTCATCCGGTAGCCGGTGCCGCGCACGGTCTCGATGCGGTCGGGCCCGATCTTCCTGCGCAGGTAGCGGACGTAGACGTCCACGACGTTCGAGCCCGGGTCGAAGTCGAAGCCCCAGACGTGGCTGAGCAGCTGCTCGCGGGTCAGCACCTGGTCGGGATGCCGGCAGAAGATCTCCGCCAGCGCGAACTCCCTGGTGGACAGGTCCACCACGCGGTCGCCGACGTGCGCCCGGCGGGTCCGCAGGTCGAGCGCCAGGTCGCCGACGCGCAGCACGGTCGGCTCGGGCGCGCGGTCGGCCCGCAGCCGCAGCCTGACCCGGGCCAGCAGCTCCTCGAAGGCGAAGGGCTTGGCGATGTAGTCGTCGGCGCCCCCTTCGAGCCCGGCGACCGTGTCGGTCACGCCGCCCCGGGCGGTCAGGATGATCACCGGGATGGCCACCTTCGCCTCCCGCAGCCGCCGCAGCACGGTGAACCCGTCGCTGAGCGGCAGCCCGATGTCGAGCAGTAACAGGTCGAACCCGCCCGAACCGGCCAGGTCGTAGGCCGCGACGCCGTCCGTGACCACGGCCGTGACGAAGCCGTTGCCGCGCAGGCCCTTCTCCAGGAAGGCCGCGATCCTGCTCTCGTCCTCGGCGATCAGGATCCGGTTCATGTCCTGGCCAGCGGCAACGTCATCACGAAACAAGCGCCCCCCGCCGGGACGTCCGCCACTCTCACACCGCCTCCGTGCGCCTCGGCGATCGACCTGACGATCGCCAGCCCCAGTCCTGCCCCGTCGTGCCCGCCCGTACGTCCCGCGCCCCTGACGAACCGGCGGAAGATGCGCTCCCGGTCGGCGGGCGCGACGCCCGGCCCGCTGTCGCGCACCCACAGCTCGGCCCGCCCGTCCCGCACGGCCGACCCGACCGCGATGAGATCGTCGTCCATGGTGTGCCGGACGGCGTTCACCACCAGTTGCATGAGCGCCTGCGTGAGCCGTTGCCGGTCGGCCGGGATCCGCGCCTCGGCCACCTGGTCGACCCGCCACCGCCGGTCGCCCAGCGGCCGGGCCTTGGCCACCACGCTCACCGTCAGGTCGGCCAGCTCGACCTCCTCGACCGCGAGGAAGCCGGGCTGCTCGGCCTTGGCGAGGGTGAGCAGGTCGTCCACGATCCGGTTCATGCGGTCCAGCTCGTCGGTGACCAGGGCGAGGGTCTCGGCCCGTTCGGCCGGGTCGTCCCCCATCAGCTCCAGATGCCCGCGGATGACCGTGATGGGGGTACGCAGCTCGTGCCCCGCGTCGTCCACGAACGTGCGCTGGACGGCGAAGGAACGTTCCAAACGGTCGAGCATGTGGTTGAACGTGGCGGCCAGCGCGGCCACGTCGTCGTCGCCGGTCACCTTGAGCCTGCGGGTGAGGTCCGCCGAGTCGCTGATCTGCTCGGCCGTCTGGCTCACCAGCCGCACCGGGGCCAGCACCCGCCCCGCCACGAACCAGCCCGCCGCCCCCGCCAGAGCCAGCGCGGCCAGCGCCGACAGCCCGAGCACGCCGACCGCGTCCACGATCTCGCCCCGATGGCGGTCGTAGAAGACGGCGGCGACGAAATGGCCGGGACGAGGGTCGGCCGCCACCCTGACCGGGATGACGGCGTACCTGACCGTGCCCTCGACGCTCTCGGTGTCGCCGTAGGCGGGCCTGGTGGCCGCGGCCAGCACTTTGACCAGCTTCTCGTCGGTGTCGAGCCGGGCCGGGGGCGTGACGGCGGTGATCCGGTCGGCCCTGCCGCCCACCATGGTGAAGAAGGTCTCCCAGCGGTCGGGCGCGTTGATCGCCAGGTAGCCGGTGAGCAGTTCCCGCACGTCGGAGACCGGCCGGCCGGTACGGGGGTCGTGGGCGGTGGCGGCGTACCTGCGCAGTTTCTCGGCCTCGTTGGTGAACTCCAGGTTCATCCGGTCGTCGAGGCGGGCGAGCAGGACGGTCCAGGTCGCGAAGATCGAGACCGCCAGGGCCAGGCCGACGACGGCGAGCATCCAGCCCACGATCCGGGCGCGGGCACTCACCCGCATCCGGCTCCCCGCTCAGTCGTCGTCATCGTCGTCTTCGTCTTCGTCGTCGTCATCGTCGTCGCGGTCGTCATCGTCGTCGTCTCCGCCGGTCCAGGCGCGATGGTGGTCGTCGTCGCCATCATCATCGCCGCCGCCGGGCTTCGGCGCGGGCGGCTTGACGGGTTCCGCCTCGGTTCCCGGCGACGTGAACGGCCGTACGTCGCCGGCCGACGTCCCCGGCGAGGTCGAGACCGTGACGGACTCCCCCAGATCGGGTCCGTCGCCGGCCGCCCGTACCCACCCGGCCGAGAGGAACCCCACCGCCGTCAGCGCCACGAGAATGAGCATCACGCGTTTCATGAGGTAGAGCGTCTGCCGCGCGGAGGAGACCATCCTGAGGCCAGGATGAGGAACCTCTCATCCTTCCCATCCAGCCCGTCGTCATTAGAATCATGTTCTGATACCGGCTGGTCGGTCAGGAGGTCTTCATGAGGGTGCGGGACAAGGTGATCGTCGTGACCGGCGCGGCCGGCGGCATCGGACGGGCGATGGCCCTGCGCTTCGCCGCAGAAGGAGCCGCCGGGATCGTGCTGGCCGACCTGGACGAGCCCGGCGCGAGGGCCGTGGCCGACGAGATCGGCGACCGGGCGGTGGCCGTCCGCGCGGATGTCTCCGTCGAGTCCGACGTGGCCGCGCTGGCCGAGCCCACCCCCTTCGGCCCGGTGGACGTGTTCTGCTCCAACGCCGGCATCATCGGCGGCTCCAGCCTCGACGCCCCCCTCCAGGAATGGACCTCCCTGTACGCGGTCAACGTCCTGGCCCACGTGCACGCCGCCCGCGCCGTCATCCCCGGCATGATCGCCCGCGGCGGCGGCTACCTGCTGAACACCTGCTCGGCGGCCGGGCTGGTGAGCTGCCCCGGCGACGCGCCGTACGCCGTCACCAAGGCCGCGGCCATCGCCTTCGCCGAGTGGGTGGCCATCCACTACGCCGCCCGGGGCATCAAGGTCAGCGTGCTGTGCCCGCAGGGCGTGCGTACCGGGATGCTGGAACGCGGCGTCGAGGAGGACCACCTGACGGCGCGCGCCGTGGGGGCGTCGGGCGCGATCCTCGACCCCGCCGACGTGGCGACCGCCGTGATCGACGGCCTGGCCGCCGAACGGTTCCACATCCTGCCCCACCCCGAAGTGGCCGACTTCTACCGCCGCAAGGCCGAGGCCCCGGACAGATGGCTAGCCGGAATGTCCACCTTCATCACCACCCTCCAGTCTCCCCCGACCGACTGACCACGAGCCGCCTCCCGCCTCCCGCCTCCCGCCAAGCCGACCGACCACGGGCGGACCCCCTCAAACCGACGGACCACGAGCCGCCCCCTCCCCCGCAAGCGTCCCCACAAGGGGCTCCCCCTCGCCGTCGCCCTTCGCGAAAGGCCCGACCTGACCATGGACCAGCAGCTCACCCGGACCGCCCGCCAAGCCTGGCGCCGCCTGGAACCCGTCCACGGGATGATCTACTTCGTCCCCGAGGCCACCACCCGCTACGCCGCCCTCGGCCTCACCGGCATGTCCGGATATTTCACCTCACGCTCCGCCCCCTTGGGCCCCGCCCTCGCCGACCTCGTCATCGCCACGTTCTACAACTTCAACCCCGACCTCGTACGCCGCTCTCTCCCCTGGGACAAGGTCACCCCCGCCCAGGTCCTGCAAGCCCGCCGCGAAGCCGCCGCCGAAGCGCTCCGCCGGGCCGCCGTCCACGAACTGCCCGACCTCGTCCCCGTACTCACCCTGGCCAGGCGTGCCGCCGAGGCCGCCTGCGACCACCCTCAGGGCCGCCCCCTGTTCGCCGCCCACGCCGCCCTCCCCTGGCCCGACGACCCCCTCCTCCAGCTCTGGCACGCCCAGACCCTCCTGCGCGAGTTCCGCGGCGACGGCCACGTGGCGACACTGCTGGTCGAGGGCATCACCGGCCTCGAAGCCCTCGTCCTGCACGCGGCCAGCGGCGAGGTCGCCAAGCCGTTCCTCACCATGAGCCGCGCCTGGCCCCCCGACCAGTGGGCCCACGCCGAGACCACCCTCCGCGCCCGCGGCCTCCTGACCGCCGACAACGACCTGACCCCCGAAGGCAAGTCCCTGCGCCACCACCTCGAAACCCGCACCGACACCCTGGCCATGCCCGCCTACGGCGCCCTGGGCGAACCCGACTGCGAACGCCTCGCCGCCCTGGCCCGCCCCTTCGGCCGCCGAGTGGTGGACGCCGGCCTCCTCAAGCTCACTTGATCACCTGCGACCGGCTTCCTCCCCGACGGCCGTCACCTGGAGGCCGGACGAGGAGACCACGGATCTGGGCGAAGCATGACGTTACCGATACCCCGTCAGGGGAAGATCGCCGGACATGTCGGAGACACCACCACCCCAGAGCCAGCCGTACCCGGGCCGTACGGACGAGATGTCCCCCGAGCCGCGCGACGAGATGCGCGGCTACGAGGGCAGGGACCTGCTGGCGGGCAAGAAGGCGCTGATCACCGGCGGCGACTCGGGCATCGGCCGGGCGGTGGCGGTGGCGTTCGCCAAGGAGGGCGCGGACGTCGCCATCGCCTACCTCGACGAGCACGACGACGCCAACCACACCCGCGGCCTGGTCGAGCAGGAGGGACGGCGGTGCGTGCTGCTGCCCGGCGACCTGGGCGACCGCGACCACTGCGCGACGGTCGTGGAGCAGGCGGTCTCCGAGCTGGGCGGCCTGGACGTCCTGGTCAACAACGTGGCCTACCAGGCGCCGGTCGACTCCCTGGAGGAGCTGACGGACGAGCAGTGGGAGCACACGTTCGCGGTCAACATCCACAGCTACTACCGCGTCACCAAGGCCGCGCTGCCGCACCTGCGGGAGGGCAGCGCGATCGTGAACACCTCCTCGATCAACGGCCTGCGCGGCAACAAGACCCTCATCGACTACGCCGCGACGAAGGGCGCGATCAACGCCTTCACCTACTCGATGGCCCAGAACCTGGTCGAGCGCGGCATCAGGATCAACGCCGTCGCCCCCGGCCCGGTCTGGACGCCGCTGATCCCGGCCACGATGCCGGAGGAGAAGGTGGCGAAGTTCGGCGATCAGGTGCCGATGAAACGGGCCGCCGACCCCGACGAGATCGCCCCTTCGTACGTGTTCTTCGCCGCCGGCCGGCTGTCCTCGTACTACACGGGCGAGGTGCTGGCCCCGATCGGCGGCGAGACGCTCCCGGGCTGACCGCGCAGGTCAGAGGTAGATCGAGCCGCCCTTCCCGAGGAACTCGGCCGCCTTGTCGGCCATGCCCGCCCGCACCTCGTGGCTGAGCTTCATCGAGCAGAACTTCGGGCCGCACATCGAGCAGAAGTGCGCGGTCTTGGCGGGCGCGGCCGGCAGGGTCTCGTCGTGGAAGGCGCGGGCGGTGTCCGGGTCGAGCGACAGGTCGAACTGGTCCTCCCAGCGGAACTCGAACCGGGCGTCCGACAGGGCGTCGTCCCACGCCTGGGCCTGCGGGTGTCCCTTGGCCAGGTCCGCCGCGTGCGCCGCGATCTTGTAGGTGATCACGCCGGTCTTGACGTCGTCGCGGTTGGGCAGGCCGAGGTGCTCCTTGGGCGTGACGTAGCAGAGCATGGCGGTGCCGTACCAGGCGATCATGGCGGCGCCGATGCCCGAGGTGATGTGGTCGTAGCCGGGGGCGATGTCGGTGACGAGCGGGCCGAGGGTGTAGAAGGGCACGTCGTCGCAGAGCTCGCGCTGCAGGTCGACGTTCTCCTTGATCTTGTGCATGGGCACGTGGCCGGGACCCTCGATCATCACCTGCACGTCGTGCGCGTGCGCGATCCTGGTCAGCTCGCCCAGGGTGCGCAGCTCGGCGAACTGGGCCTCGTCGTTGGCGTCCGCGATCGAGCCGGGGCGCAGCCCGTCGCCCAGCGAGAACGTCACGTCGTAGCGGGCCAGCAGGGCGCACATCTCGTCGAAGTGCTCGTACAGGAAGCTCTCGCGGTGGTGGGCCAGGCACCAGGCGGCCATGATCGAGCCCCCGCGCGAGACGATCCCGGTCTTGCGGCGGGCGGTCAGCGGGACGTGCGCCAGCCGCACGCCCGCGTGCACCGTCACGTAGTCGACGCCCTGCTCGCACTGCTCGATCAGGGTGTCGCGGTAGACCTCCCACGACAGCGCCTCGGGACGCCCGCCCACCTTCTCCAGCGCCTGGTAGATGGGCACGGTGCCGACCGGGACGGGCGAGCTGCGGATGATCTGCTCGCGGGTCTCGTGGATGTTCGGCCCGGTGGACAGGTCCATGACGGTGTCGGCGCCCCACCGGGTGGCCCAGGTCATCTTCTCGACCTCCTCCTCGATCGAGGAGGTGACGGCGGAGTTGCCGATGTTGGCGTTGATCTTGACCAGGAAGTTCCGGCCGATCGCCATCGGCTCGGACTCCGGATGGTTGACGTTGGCGGGGATGACCGCCCGCCCGGCCGCGACCTCCTGCCGGACGAACTCGGGCGTCATCCCCTCCCGGACGGCCACGAACTCCATCTCCTTGGTCACCACGCCGCGCCGCGCCGCGCCGAGCTGGGTGACCGGCGACCCCCACGCCGAGCGGTCGGTACGCGACGGCCCCGAGGTGTCGTAGAGCCGCACCGACGTGCCGTTCGACAGCCTGACCTCGCGCATCGGCACCTGAAGGTCACCGATGTAGATCTTGGAAAAGCGCGCGTCGCTCATCGCGCAAACTCCCTTCGCCGGCATTATCCGGAGCAGGTTCTGGCGGTCGGCGGCTGACAGCCGTCCTCTCAGCCCGGTCCGCACCGGGCTCCCGCGTTGGTCATCGCGATCATAACCCCGCGCGTGGCAGGATCAAGGGGATGTCTGATCCCATTGCGCACACGACCGCCACCTACGACCGCATCGCGCGCCAGTTCGACGAGCAGGTCGCCGATCCGTCACCCTCGATCGTGGCCGTCCGCGACCGGTTCGCCTCAGCCCTGCCCGCCGGGGCCACGGTCGCCGACCTGGGATGCGGCCCGGGGCGCGAGTCGGCCTGGTTCGCCGGACGCGGCCTGACCACCGTGGGCGTGGACCTGTCGATCGAGATGGCCAGGCTCGCCACAGGGCGCGGCGTGCCCACCGTCCTGGGCGATCTGCGACACCCGCCGCTGTCGCCGGCGTCCCTGGACGGCCTCTGGTCGGCCGCGGCCCTCGTGCACGTGCCGTCCGAGCAGACCGAGGCGACGTTGCGCGCCTGGCACGCGGCGCTGCGCCCCGGCGGGGTGCTCGCGCTGATCACCGCCCTGGGCGACAGCGAGGGCTGGGAGCCGGTGCCGTACCGGACGGAGTACGAGCGCTGGTTCGTCCACCGCGACGCGGGCGACCTGCTCGCGGTGCTGGACGCGGCCGGGTTCGCGGTCGCCTGGCACGAGACGAACGTCACCCACCGCACGTGGTTCAGCGTGCTGGCGACAGCGCGCAGCTCTCCCCAGCCCTAGTCTCCAGGTCGAGCGCGAACCCGGGGCCGCGCAGCCGGGCGGTCCCGCCACGCGCCGACGACAGCCTGACCTCGACCGGCACGCCGTCCGCCCAGGTCACCCCGACGGTGAAGCCGCCGCGGGCGCGCAGCCCGTCGAACGAGCCCGCGCGCCAGGCGGCCGGCAGCGCGGGCAGCAGCTCGATGACGCCGGCGTGGCTCTGGAGCAGCATCTCGGCCACCCCGGCGGTCGCGCCGAGGTTCCCGTCGATCTGGAACGGCGGATGCGTGTCCCACAGGTTGGGCAGCGTGCTGGCGCGCAGTTGCCCGCCCAGCATGCTCAGGGCGCGGTCGCCGTCCTTGAGCCGGGCCCAGAAGTTGACCTTCCAGGCCATGCTCCAGCCCGTGCCGCCGTCGCCGCGCGCTTCGAGGGTGGTGCGCGCCGCGGCCAGGTGCTCGGGGGCGGTGAGCTGCGTCCCGGGGTGCAGGGCGTAGAGCTGGGAGACGTGCCGGTGCCGGTCGGACGGGTCGTCGAGGTCGGCCTTCCACTCCTGGAGCTGCCCCCAGGCCCCGACCCGCAGCCCGGTATCGAGCCGGTCGGCCGCCGCGCGCAGCCGTCCGGCGAACTCGGCGTCCACGCCGAGCGTGCGCGCGGCCGCGGCCGTGCAGGCGAACAGGTCCCGGACGATCTGCTGCGGCATGGCCGCGCCCGCGGTGAAGTCGCCGTGCTCGGGCGAGTAGGCGGGCGAGACGACGAGGCTGCCGTCGCGCGCGTCGGGACACAGGTTGGCCAGCCAGAACTCGGCGGCCTCGCGCATCGCCGGATAGGCGTGCCCGCGCAGGTAGCGCTCGTCGCCGTCGAACAGGTAACGCTCGTAGAGCTGGCGCACCAGCCAGCCGGCGGCGTCCGGCATCCAGAACGACGTGGGCCAGTCGTGCACGCCCGTGAACCCGAACGGGTTGGTGTTGGAGTGCACCACCCACCCCGCGGAGCCGAACATCGACCGCGCGGTCTCGCGTCCGGGCGCGCGCAGCCCCGCCACGAACTCCTGGTACGGCACCGCCGTCTCGGCCAGGTTCGCTGGCTCGGCGGGCCAGTAGTTCATCTGCAGGTTGATGTTGGTGTGGTAGTCGGACTCCCACGGCGGCGAGTTGGACGCGTTCCACACCCCCTGGAGGTTGGCCGGCAGCGAGCCGGGGCGGGAGGAGGCGATCAGCAGGTACCGGCCGTACTGGAAGTACAGCGTCTCCAGGGCTTTGTCGGACGGGGTTCCGGCGCCTTCGTAGGCGGCCAGCAGGCGGTCGGTCGGCAGGTCGGGCATGCGCTGGCCGAGGTCGAGGCGGACCCGGCCGAACAGCGCCCGGTGGTCGGCCTCGTGCTCGGCCCGCAGCTCGGCGTACGGCCGGCGCGCCGCCGCGTCCACCGCCGCCGTGACGCGCGCCGCCGGGTCCGGGCCGCGGTAGCCGGGGTGGACGGGCGCGTAGTCGGTGGCCGCCGAGAAGACGAACACCGCGCTGTCGGCGCCCGTCACCACGACGCGGTCGCCCTCGTCCGTACGGGTGCCGCCCTCGGTCAGCACCTGGACCTGGCCCTCGTACACCAGGCCGTTGTCGGCGAGCACGCCCCGGACGCGCAGCCGTCCGGCTTCGGCGGTCACTTCCTCCCCGCCGTCATGCGCGGTGCCGAAGCGCAACCTGAACCCCACCCGTCCCGGACGTCCCGCCGTCAGCCTGCCGACGATGACGTGCGCCGGGTACGAGGCGAAATATTCCCTGGTGAGGACCACGCCGTCGGCGTCCTCGTACGTCACGGCGGCCACCGCCGTCTCCAGGTCGAGCGTGCGCCGGTAGCCGCCGGAGAAACCGCCGGTCACGTCGAGCAGCAGCTCACCGAAGTTCTGGTACGCCCCGAAGCCGGGAATGTGCCCAACCGTGCGGTAGGACGGGTTCCCCAGGATCGCGGCCACCTCCTCCGGCGCCATCGACCCCCGCTCATCGATGACCCGCCGCACCGCCTCCAGAGCGCCGGGACGGTCCGCCGGCCAGTTGCCGGATCCGCCGGGCTCCGCGCTGCCCGGACCGCCGGTCCACAACGACTTCTCGTTGAGCTGGACGCGCTCCGTCTCAAGCGTCCCGAACACGCAGGCGCCGAGCGCTCCGTTGCCGATCGGCAGGACGTGTCCTTCCCAACGGGGGGCGGGCTCGTCGTACCGGAGCGTCAGCATGGCGATCAGCCTAAGGTTTGGCGATCGCCCCTGGCGGTACGGACTCCCTCAGGGGAACTATGATGAAGATCGCCGCTGTGGCCGCGATCGTGGCTCTCGCCACGATCGGACCGGCTGCCGCCTCTGGGGACGGCATCGAGCAGCAGGAAGTGAGCAAGCAGCAATACCGGACGCTGACCGCCCAGTGCCGCTACGCCGACACACCGGCCCTGCGCCAGAAGTGCAGGCAGGCGGTCAAGGACAACTACCGTATCGGCCGGCGCAACCGTTCACTCGACTGCCGGACGTACTCCGGCGTGACGGTCTGCGGCGAACTGCTCCTCAGCAAGACCGAGCGCGCGTGCATCGACGAGTCCACCAGACAGGGCTTGGCCTATCGCCGCGCCGAAGTGGAATGTTACGTGGCCTGACCATGATCGTCGCAGGTGTCGACGGCTCGCCGACCGGACTGCTGTCCGTCGACTGGGCCGCCAAGGAGGCAGTGCTGCGCGGGGTGTCGCTGACCGTGGCCCACGTGGTGCCCGACTGGGTCTGCCGCCCGATCTCCGGCCGGTACGCGGAGGTGGGCAAGTGGATGCGCGACGGCGCCAAGGAGGTGCTCGCGGCCGCCGAACGGCGGGCCCGCGAACTGGGCGCCGAGGTGACCACGGAACTCGTGCCCGGCGATCCCCGCGCCGCGCTGATCAAGACCGCCGAGCAGGCCGACCTGCTCGTCGTCGGCAGTCGTGGCCTGGGCGGCGTACGCGGGCTGCTGCTCGGCTCGGTCGCCCACGGGGTGGCCGCGCACGCCCAGACGGACGTCGTCCTGGTCCGCGATCCGCCCGCCGTTCCGCGCGGTGAGCTGGTGGTCGGCGTCGACCGTTCCGAGGGCAGCCTCCGCGCGCTGAAGTTCGCCTTCGCCGAGGCCGAGCTGCGCGGCGCCAGGCTGCGCGCGGTGGAGGCGTTCGCCTGGCCGCGTCCCTCGGGCTTCGGGCCCGCCGATCCGGAGGCCGAACGCGAGACCCGCGAGGCCCTGCGGACCTTCCTCGCCATACCCCGCCAATGCCATCCCGGCGTGGAGGTGATCGAGGACGTCGTGCACGGCCATCCCGTCGAGGTGCTGCGCGAGGTGGCGGCCGGGGCCGACCTGCTGGTCGTCGGCAGCCGGGGCCACGGCACGCTGAAGGGCATGCTCATCGGCTCGGTCAGCCAGGCCATGCTGCACCACGCGCCCGGCCCGCTCGCGATCGTGAAAGCCACCTCCGCCTAGGGACGTTCCCGCAGGCCACCGCCTTCGCCGTCCCCTCCTGCCTCCGGCCGCCCTGCCTCCGTCCCCTCCTGCCTCCGACCGCCCTGCCTCCGACCGCCCTGCCTCCGGACGCCCTGCTCCGGACGCCCGCCGGTGGTTAACCGGCGGCCGGCACCGCCGCCGCCACGATGGCGGCCACGCGCGGCGCGGCCAGGCGTACGTAGTCGTCGGTGGCGAGCGCCAGTGAGCGGTCGAGGCGCGCGGCGTTGAAGTAGATCTCCGGCAGTTCCAGCAGCGAAGGATCGACGACCAGCTCAAGGCGGGGGTCATGGCTGAACGGCAACACCGTCCCGCTGACGCTGCCCGCCAGCTCCTCCGCCCGGTCCTTGTCGGCGAAGGCCACGTACGTGCCCTCCAGCAGCCCCTTGACCGCCTGCAGATCCAGCCGCGCGTCGCCCGGCACGACGGCCAGCACGTGCCGGGTGCGCTTCTTGCCGATCTTGACCATCACGATCAGGCACTTGGCCGCCTGCTCGACGCCGTGCCCGCGCAGGGCGCTCACCTGCTCGGTACGCCCCTCCGCCGGATGGTCGATCACCCGGTACCGCGCCCCGCCGGCATCGAGATCGGCGATCAGCCGCTCATAGGCGTCCGGCCGCCGGCCAGCCTCGGGACCTTCTCCGGCATCGGGACCTTCGTAGGCGTCACCAGTCACTGCTCAACATCTCCTTGGCCTTGGCGATCCGGCCCTCGTCGCGCTGGTAGAACACCCACTGCTTGATCTTCGTGCCCCGGATCAGCCCCGCCTGGGCCAGCACCTTGAGATGCTCGCCGCACGTGGGCCGGCTCACGCCCAGCTTCTCGGCGATGAACAAGGAACAGACGCCGTCGCGTACGAGATCGCCGTCACGCTGCGGGCCGAAGTGCCGCTCGGGGTCGCGCAGCCACTCAAGGATGAGCAGCCGTTTGTCACTGGCCAGCGCCTTGACCAGATCCACATCCACCGAGCCAGTATGGCAATAAGCTAATTACCTGTCCACGCCTGGCCCCCTGGACCGCATGGCTCCCGCCCGTACGGCCTCAGGACGCCTGCACCACCGCCCGTACGACCTCAGGACGCCTGCACCACCGGCGCACCTTCGCTGGCCTGCACCAGGACGAACCCCTGCCCCCGGAACGCCAGCTGCATGGCCTCGCCGCTGCCGCGCCCGATCAACGCCCCGACCTTCATCGTGCGGTTGACCCCGACCTGCAGCCCCGTGCTCCAGCACACCGCCGCCTGCCCGTCCACGAACGTCGGCATCCGCGCCACGTCCAGCAACACCGGAGTGCCGTGCGTGGTCACCGCCACCCACCCCGTGCCCGTCACCGTGGTGTTGAACAGCCCACCGGCCGCGACCCCGGCCCCCTGCACCCGCTGGATGTCCCACCTGAGCTCCGGCCCGAACGCCAGCAGGTTCCGCCCGTTGACCGTCAGCCCCTCGTTCTCCAGATAGAAGAGGTGAATGTCGTCGGCGTTGTCGGCCAGATAGAGCTGCCCCTGGCCGCGTACCCGCATCAGGGAGGCCCCCTCCCCCGTCACGGCCTTCTTCAGCAGCCTGCCGAGCCCGCCACCCTCGTAGTCGAAGTCCATCTGCCCCTGGAAGGCGACCATGGACCCCTGCTTGGCAAGCACCTCGTGCGGCAACTGGACCCGCAGCATCTTGCTGTTCTCCAGCGCGAACCCGCCGGGAAGCGGCTGGCCGGCCAGGTTGCCGAAGATCGAACTACGCACGTCGCGCCTCTCACGTCGATGGTCGTCGCCGCCGACGTGCATCCGGAGCCGGCCCGGGCGGCGTCATCTCCGCCGCTCCCACCACCTCCGGCACACCACTCCGGCGCCGTTCTACAACCCCATCAACTCGGCGCCCCGGACGCGAGTTCCCGCACCACCTGAATGAGCTCGGCCGGATCGAACGGCTTGGTCAGGTACGCGTCGACCCCGATCCCCAGCCCCCGCCTCCGGTCGTCGTCCTGCGCCCGCGCGGTGATCAGGACGACCTTGATGTGACTGGTCGCCTCCTCCGTACGCAACTTCTCCGCCGTCGCCCACCCGTCGAGGCAGGGCATCATCACGTCCAGCGTGATCACATCCGGCATGACGTCCATCACGCGATCCAGACAGTCCTGCCCATCGGTGGCGGTCGACACCTCGAACCCCTCAAGGTTCAGGTTGACCGCGATGAGCTGCCGGATGACCTCGTCGTCATCCACGACCAGTACTTTGCCAAGAACGTCGCTCACGGGCGCAAAGCTAGCCCGTAGCGGGCCGGTCACGTGGGGTTTTCGCGGGATGCGTTCAAGGAGCGTTATCTGGTGCCGAGTGGTCCCCGGATGCTGATAGCCTTATCACTCGTCGCCCCCTTAGCTCAGGGGATAGAGCACCGGCCTCCGGAGCCGGGTGCGTAGGTTCGAATCCTACAGGGGGCACAAGATCTTGACCGGCGGCCTAGACCGCTGACCAGGGCGAATATCGCAAGAACGGGCGGGCCTCCAGTCTCACGGAGGCCCGCCCGTTCTCATTGACGCCCGCTGGTTGTGGACGATGATCCGTGTGTGCGGTCTGCTCCACCCACCATTCGCAACGCCGCCTGGTTGACCAACGACGCGACCGCAGCGTCCACGAAGACATCAGCGCCAGGCATACAGAGTGCGGCGTCTGGGCGGCGACGGCCTGACCGTCTCGGGCGCCGTCACATCAACGAACGTGAGTATCGACTTCGCTCCTGGCCGTGCCGGGCGGCATGACGAGCGAGGGGATCACGCCCACACTGGTGATGTCACCTGGCGCGCCGGAGGGCAAGTGCCCAGTACGCCGTTTTGAGGACGCCCCCGGCTAGTGACTGGCAATGAGGGCACGGCCATCTCGCTGGTCGATCTCGATGGCGCTTGGCCGGGCCGCCCGGTCGCTCGCAGACGACGTCCAGCCATCGCGGCCGATCGGGGTGCGCGCCAGGCAGCGGTCGCCAGGCCGGGTACGTCGCCACGCACCCGGCCACGGCTGTTCCCGATCGTCTTGGGATGGCTGATAGTTCGGCACCTCGTCCGTGGCGAACATCAACCTGTGTAATGAGGGACCACGGCGACGAACCGATAAATATCGCCGATGAGAAAGAGGAGTGAGAAGGCAACCGCTGTTCTGCTCCGCCAGAGGAATATCAGGGTCAGCACGAACAAGAGGATGGCGACGCCAGATGCGGTCGTCGCTATCATCACCAGGTCGGGATCGCTGTAGTCCGGCATGGCCGGATCCCAATTATGGCTGGTAGGCACCAGGCTGGCCAGAGATGCAAGCAACCCAAGCGACCCCGTCAGTACACCCATGGCGATAAGCGCTACCCGGGATTTCTCGTGTGCCGCCGCCAAGCGGCGCTGCTCTTCTTGCGTCCGCCGAACGACCGGGTCGGACTGGCCGCCGAATGACTCCAATTTCCTCCTCGCATTTCGATCCGAGCGCCATGCACGCCACAGCCCTTATAAGCACAGAACGCGGCGGGTCCCCGCCAATTTCGGCGTAGAGAATGCCGGACAAGCAGATATGCAGGCCCATACTGCTTTGAGATCTGCGGAGCGGAGAGATTCCTGTATCTCGCCAAGTCCATCCATCGTGTCAGACATGCTGAACTCATCAATCTCATCGATCGGCGTAACCGATAGCCAGTACGGACTTGGCGTGAACCCCGCGCAAAAGTCGAGGGCCGTTCCGGGGGTGGCGTGGGTGGTGAGGGTGCCAGTGCCGGGCTGGTACCAGCGGGCGGGCATGTTGACCCTGCCGGTGTCCGGATCGGTTTGCTCGCCCTGATGGCAGAAGGTGGCCGGGCTCCCCGTTTGCAGGCGTACAGACTGTCGGCGTCGGCGGTGAGCTGGTCGAAGGCGTCGAAGGTGAGCTGAGTGCGAACTTGGCCTGGGTGCCACGGGAGTGCAGGAGGGACCAGGCGCGGGGACATGCTGGATTCGGCGCGGCGGTCGGTTTGGGGGATGACTTTCTCGCTTTGCCGCGAAGCGGGACACAGCGGGAGGGGCGTGTCAGTATGACCATGGGTCCCCTCCGAGGAGTGTCCAATGTGTGACGAAGTGTTACTTCCTGGTCCCGTATCCGCTGCCCTGGCCGATTACCGTGCGCTCCGTGACGCGCACGGTCCCTGTTGGGGCGAACCGTCTCTGTCCTACGTCGTCCAGGCATGGGCGACCGTCTTCCTCGATCGCCGTTACAACTTCTACACCACCGGACTGCGCCAACTGGCCGAGCGCCACCCCGACCTGCCTGCCGCCGAGCTGGAGGATCACCTCGGCGAGGTGGATCCCGACCGGGTGGTACGTGACGCGCTCGCCGGCGACGTCGTGGACAACCTGCCCGTGCTGCGCTTGACGCCCGGCGGTCACGCGGTGGCGGCCGTCACGCGAGTCGTGCTGGAGGGCGAGCCGTTTCGTACGGCGTTGCTGCTCGACTCCAGCAGGGACGAACCGGTCACCGTGCTCGTGGACGGCACCCCTTGCACGGTGGAGGCGCGCGGGGCCAAGGTGGTCGAGGTCGCCGAGTCCGTCGTCGTCGACGGGCAGCCGGTCGACCTGACGCCGCTGAGCAGGCGGGTGGCGGCGGCCGGCGTGCGGTTGCGCGCGGGGTTCCCGTGCCGGTGGAGCGTGACGAGCGCGAACGGCCAGGGCTGGTACCCCGACGGCGCGCCGCCCAAGCTGGACGCGCACCGCCGGCCGTTCTTCCACGGCGACGACCTCGTGGTCCGCGTCCCCGCCGAGCCCGTCACCGTGACCGTGGCCAGGGGGATGGAGTACGGCACCGCCGAAGTGACCGTCACTCCGCAGGCCGGCGCGGAGACGCTGGTGGAGCTGACGCCCGAACGGCTGTACGACGCGGCCGCCCGCGGCTGGTACGGCGGCGACCTGCACGTCCACCTCAACTGGATGGGCGAGGAGCCCGCCGCGCCCGAGCTGGCCGCCGCCGCGCAGCACGGCGAGGACCTCCACGTGCTCAACCTGGTGGCGGGCAACGTGGCGAGCGAGCGCGTCTACGACGCGGAGGCGCTGGAGCAGTGGGTGGGCAAGGACCTGCCGTGGTCCGACGACCGGCACCTGGCCAGGATCGGCGTCGAGTTCCGCAACGACGTGCTCGGCCACTGCACGGCGTTCGGGCTGCGCGGGCTGCCGAGCCGCTACCACACGGGCTTCGGCGGCACGGCGGACTGGCCGCCCAACGCGGCGGCGTGCGAGGAGCTGAGGGCACTCGGCGGGATCGTCTCCTACGGTCACCCGTTCCACACCGCGTTCGGCGACGACGACCCGCCGGACGTCGTACTCGATCGCGGACGGTCCTGCGCGGCCAGGGAGATCGTGGCCGACGCCGCACTGGGCTTGATCGACTCGCTCGATGTGCTCAACCACTCCTCCGTCCTGGCCACGGCGGCCGTGTACCGCCGTCTCATCGGCGCGGGCAACAGGCTGGCGGTGACGGCGGGGACCGACGCCGTGCTGTCGTTCTGCCGCCGCGGCACCGCCTCCGCCCCGCCCGGCTGGGAGCGGGTGTACGCCAACGTCGCCGGCCCCCTCACCGCCGAGTCCTACGCCGAGGCGATCCTGCACGGTCGTACGTTCGCCACCACCGGGCCGTGGCTGGAGCTCACGGTGAACGGGCACGGCCCCGGCGACACGCTGGAGCTGCTGCCGGGCCAGGAGGTGGAGATCGTGGTCTCCGCGATCGGGCCGGAGGTCGAGGAGCTGGAGATCCGTACCGCTGCGGGCGTGCTCGCGCAGGGGCCTCCCGGGCGGCTGGTGGCCACGATGACGGCGGACGAACCGACGTACGTGGTGGCTGTGGCGACCGGCGGGCCGCACCCGCGCTCGCAGCACCGGCGCGGCGCCTACGCCCACACCAGCCCTGTGTACCTCGACGTCGCGGGCGGCCACGTGGCCAGGGAGGCGGACGTGCGCTGGTGCCTGGCCTGGCTGGACCGGCTGGAGTCCATCCTGCGCGAGTCCGGCCGCTTCGACACCCCGGCCCAGGTGGACGACCACCTGGCTCTGTACGAGCAGGCCAGGCAGATCTACCGCACCCGCCTGCCCTGACCCCCGCCCCAGGGCCGGTCGTGCAGCGAGGGGGCGACGGACTGGCGGGGTCCGGCGGCGGTGCGCAAAACAGGCGGGGGCGACCGGGGTGGCGGGGTGCGGTGGTGGTGTGGGGAGGGGTGGGTGGGAAGGTGGCTGGGTGCAGATCTCCCTCCTCGGCCCGGTCGCGGCCGCGTCCGACGACGCCTCCCCCATCGACATTCCCGGCGTGCGTCTGCGGGTGCTGCTGGCGCGGCTCGCGTTGGAGGCCGGCCGGCCGGTGTCGGCGGACGCGCTGATCGACTGCGTCTGGGGCGAGGAGCCGCCGGCCGGGGCCGTCAACGCGCTGCACGGGCTGGTCTCCCGGTTGCGCAGGACGCTGGGCGGGCCGGAGTCCGTGGAGCTGGTGGCCGGCGGCTACCGGCTGCCGCTGCGTCCCGAGGACGTGGACACCCACCGGTTCGAGCAGCTCGCCGGGCAGGCCAGGCGGGAGCTCGCGGCCGGCCGGCCGCGGGAGGCCTCCTCCCTGCTCCGCGCCGCCCTGGAGCAGTGGCGCGGCGACGCTCTGGCGGACGTGCTGGAGGCGACGTTCGCCCGTAACGTGGCGGCGCGGCTGGAGGAGTTGCGCGCCACCGTCGCCGAGGACTTCTTCGACGCGGAGGTGCGGCTCGGCCGCCACTCCGAGGTGCTGGCCGACCTGCGGGTCGCGGCCGTCGCGCGCCCGCTGAGCGAGCGCCTGGCCGAACTGCGGATCCGGGCCCTTTCGGCCGCCGGACGCCAGTCGGAGGCGCTGGCCGTGTACGACGAGGTCCGCGGCAGGCTCGGCGACGAGCTGGGCATCGACCCCTCGCCCGAGCTCCGCGCGGTCCACCTCGCCCTCCTGCGCGGGGAGCTGAGCCGACCCGCCGTACGGCCGCAGGCCGCGTCCAGCCGGCTCCCGGCCAGGCTGACCACCTTCGTCGGCCGGGAGCGTGAGCTCGGCGAGCTGACCCTGCTGCTTGCCGAAGCGCGGCTGGTGACGATCGTCGGGCCGGGCGGCGCGGGCAAGACCAGGCTGGCGCTGGAGGCCGCCGAGCGCGTCGGGGACCGGGCGTGGTTCGTCTCGCTCGCCGGGGTGACCCGTCCGGACCAGATCGCCGACGCGGTGCTCAGCGCCTGCGGCGGCCTGTTCGAAGGCGGGTTCAAGCCGCAGGCTCCCGCGCCCGCCCGGTTGGCCGCCCAGCTCGACGTCGGCCCCGCCGTGCTGGTGCTGGACAACTGCGAGCACCTGGTGGAGGCGGCCGCCGAGCTCGCCGAGCAGCTGCTCGGCCGGCTTCCGCAGCTGCGCGTCCTGGCCACCGGCAGGGAGGCTCTGGCGATCGACGGCGAGGCCCTGTGCCACCTCGGCCCGCTCGGCCTGCCCGTGCCGGACGCGGACCTGGCCGAGGCCGCCGAGTCGGACGCCGTGCGGCTGTTCGTCGAGCGGGCGGGCAGGGTGCGCCAGGGGTTCGCGCTCGACCGGGCCACCCTGGGGCCCACGGTGGAGATCTGCCGCCGGTTGGACGGCATGCCGCTGGCGCTCGAACTGGCCGCGGCCAAGCTGCGGGCGATGACCGTGACGCAGATCGCCCAGCGCCTGGACGACCGGTTCCGCCTGCTCACCTCGGGCAGCAGGACCGCGCTGCCGCGCCAGCGCACGCTGCTCGCGCTGGTGGAGTGGAGCTGGGACCTGCTGGAGGAGCCCGAGCGGGTGCTGGCCGCGCGCCTGGCCGCCTTCCCCGGCGGAGCCGACCTGGCCGCGCTGGAGGCGATCTGCTCCGACGCGTCCCTGCCCGCCGAGGACATGGTGTACGTCGCGGGCGCGCTGGTCGAGAAGTCCATGATCCAGCAGGTCGGCGACAGGTACCGGATGCTGGAGACCGTCCGCGCCTACGCGGCGGCCCGGCTCGCCGAGCCGCCGGTCGGCGACCGTTTCCGCGGGTACTTCCTGGCGCTGGCCGAGGAGAACGAGCCGCTGCTGCGCACCCGGGACCAGTTGCGCGCCGTCGAGGTCTTCGACGCCGAGCACGACAACCTGGTCGCCGCGCTGCGGGCCGCCATCGGGGCGGGCGACGCGGCCACGGCCGCCCGGTTCGTCAGGTCCATGATCTGGTACTGGGGCATGCGCGGGATGTCCACCGAGTCCGACGCGTTCCTGAGCGAGGTGCTGGCGTTCGGCGACGAGTTGCCCGACGACGTCCGTGCCGCCTTCGAGGTGGTACGGGCGACGGCGGGCCGGCGGGGCGGGCCGGAGGTCCGGGAGAGCCTCAGCCGTCCCGGGGTGACGAAGGTCCACAACGCGCTGCCGTTGCTCCGCCTGTCCAGGCTCACCACCCAGGACGCCGGAGACTTGGAGGCCCTGGACTCCCCCGACCCGTGGGTGCGCGCCAGCGCCCGCTGGGCCTACGACTTCCTGCTCACGGAACAGGGCGACCAGGAGACCGGCGCCCGCCACAGGGACGAGGCGCTGCGCCTGTTCGAGCAGGTCGGTGACCGCTGGGGCCTGGTGATGAGCCTGGTACGGCGCAGCCGCGTCCACGGCCTGCGCGGCGAGCACGAACACGCGGTCGCGGCCTGCGAGCGCGCCGTCGCGATCGCCGCCGAGCTGGGCACCGAGGAACACCTGTTCATCACCAAGTCGCATCTCGCCCAGAACCGCATGCGCGGCGGCGACCTGGACGGCGCGCTGCACGACATCCACGCCGCGCGACGCGTGGGCCGCGAACACGGCCACCGGCGGCTGGTGGCCAGCATGCTGTTCCCGCTCGCCGAGGTGCACCGCCACGCCGGCGACCTGGGCCGGGCCCATGAGGTCGTGGACGAGCTGGAGACGGTCGTCCACCGGCTGCCCGGCCCGCCCGAGCTGAACGGCGACGTGATCGTGTCCTCCCGGATGGCCGTCCTGGTGAGCGAGGGGGCGGCGGAACGGGCGCGCGAGCTGCTGCCCCGCGCGATGCGCGGCGTGCTCGGGCACACCAACGCCAACGCCCTGGCCCGCGCCGCGGAGCTGCTGGCCAGGCTGCTCGGGCTGGAGGGCGATCCGGCGGGGGCCGCGACGGCGCTCGGCATGAGCCACGTGATCAGGGGCGTCTTCGACGAGGGCGACCCCGATCTGCGGCGGCTGGTGCCCGTCCTGGCCGGGCGGCTCGGCGACGCGGGTTACCAGGAGGCGTACCGGCGTGGCGCGGACCTGCCGCGGCAGGAGGCGATCGACCGGCTCATGACCCACTGTGCCGATCCGGCCGGGTCCGCTCCCCCGGGTGACCTTCCGCGTCCCGGGCGGAGTTGACCGGGCGAGGGGCGGCGGTCGCCGGTCGGCTCGGCGCCGCCCGCCGCGCGGAGGTCACCTCGGCATCCTGGCGGTGACCGCTTCGAGCGCCTTCCCGGCCTCGATGAGCTCGTTCATGGACGTGATGAAGAGGTCGCCGTTCTCGTCCGCCAGGCTGTTCCGGCAGTTTCGGCCGCCGTTGCCGGCCTGGGTGACGAACGTCCGCCAGAAGGCCCGGGTCTCCTGGTCGGGGGCGTCGAAGTAGCGGCCCGCGTCTCGGGCGATCTCCCCCATGTGGGCGCACAGGGGGCCGAAGATCGCCGGCTCGACGGAGCCGCGCCCGGCCTGCGCGGCGTCGTTCAGGCTCTTGGAGAGACGGACGACATCGGTCCTGTAGCGTTCGCGCAGATCCCAGCCGCCGTGTGCCCACCAGGCCTTCACCTGCAGCTGCCTGATCTCGGCGGACACCACCGCGTCGTCGAGGCCCACCACCCGCTGGACCTGGGAGAGGGTGGCGGGTCCGGGCGATTCCTGCTGGGCGGCCGCCACGAGGGGCGCCGCCACCGCCGCCGCGCAGAGCACGGCCGTGGCGGCTCGCCGCGCGGCGAGCCGGCCGGTCGGCCGCGGGCCGGGAGGGAGGTCGCGGGTCGCGCGCCCGGTCCTGGGCCGCAGCCTCCGGGCCGCCGACACGATGCCGGCCGCCAGGACGGCGGCGACCGCGGCGAGCACGAGAACGTAGCCCATGATGCTCTGCACGAGCGTCCAAGCCGGATCCGGCAGCCAGTGGCAGCGAACCGCCAAGGTGTTGAGCGGCTGGAAGCAGCCGTCCGCGGCGGCGAACACGAAGCGGCCGGCCAGGCCGCCCAACGCCACGACCTCGGCGGTGATCAGCGCGACGAGCAGCCGGTGGCGGCTCGCCGGCACGCTCGCGACGACGGCTGCCGCCGCGGCCGCCGCCACCAGGGCCACGAGCGTCCACGCCTGGTAGACCAGGGCGTAGAAGCCTGCTCGATCCGCGGGCGGGGGCTGCCAGGTGTGCATGTAGCCCATCACGACGGCGACGGCGGCCCAGCTCGCCGGTATCCCCAGCAGCACGACGGGCAGCACCCGCCGCTGCAGCGGCACCCCCTTGCCCAGGGACTCCCACCGGCTGGTCTCGGTCAAGGAGCCGAGCGTCCACGGGGGCGGAGCGGTGGTCGGGCGGAACGTCCAGGTGAGCAGTGGCACCACCCACAGGGCCATGACCGCGGAGAGGACGAGCGGCGTGTCGAGGCTGGTCAGGAACGGCCACACCGCGCCGATCGCGGACTGCACGGCCGGATGCTCCGCCGGTGAGGCGCCGTACAGCTCTCGCAGGATCACCTGCATCCCGGCGGGGTCGACCGTTCCGGTGCTCGCCAGCAGCGCGCCTTCGCTCTGCCACCACACGAACCAGGAGAACAGCACCAGCCACGCGGCCGCGAGCCCCAGCAGCATGGCCGGCCGGATCGTACGTCCCGGCCAGGCCCTGACCCACAGTTCGGCGCACTGCGCGGTCCACCAGGCGAAGGCCACCCCGGCGAACAGCACCAGCGCCAGCACCACCGGGTGGTCCGGGAACCACCGCAGGACCGTCACCCGGTTCAGCACCAGTTCGCCGGCCACCGCGCCGGCTCCCAGCCACAGCCCCGCGCGCACGCCGGACGGCGCGCGACGCCCGGTCAGCACCGCATGGACCACGGCACGCCACAGCGCGATCCCGGCCACGCCGGTGACCAGACCCGCCACCAGCAGGGCCGGCAGCCGGCCCAGCCAGGTGCCGCTCGCGGCGGGAGGCAGGTACTCCGCCACCTGGACGTCGATGAGCGGAGCGGCGGCCCCGGTCAGGAACATGGGCAGCGCCTGCACGCCGAACAGCGCCGCCGGGTCGGTGACGGCGTCCCGGCGCAGCGTCCAGCGCGGGTGCATGCGCCACAGCTCGACGAAGGAGCCGAGAGCCCGCCGCAGCCGGCCCGTGACCGGGGCGGGCATCGTGAACGCCAGAGAGCGCAGGTCGGCGCCCCAGCGCGTCGCGGCGAGGTCGGCGTGGATCTCCCGGCTGCGCAGGACGTCCGAGCGGGCGAGGTAGACCAGGAGGATCATGCAGACCGGAAGCAGCAGGCCCCGCGTGGTGAACGCCGTCTCGCCGGGCCAGAACGGCGACCGCGCGGAGGTGGGGATCGCGGTGAGGTACCAGACGACGTACGGGAGGAGCACGAGGACGACGAACACCCGCCACACGACGACGGTGGCGTAGGTGATGGTGAGGTCGCGGTTGCGGATGTGGGCGAACTCGTGCATCGCCCGCGCGCGGAAGCCGCCGGGATCGGTGGTCCTGCGGGCGACCAGCCCACCGTGCAGGCACACGATGGGGCAGCGGTCGCTGCCGAACACCACGGCGTCGGTCGTGGCCGCCGTCAGGTCCACGACGATCCTGGGCACGCGGGCCAGGCCGGCCACGGCGGCGAGCTCCGCCATCCTGCGGCCGATCTCGCCGTCGTGGTCGATCACGTCCAGCGGTACGAGGCGGCGCCGCCGGACCTTCCAGTGCGGCAGGGCCAGGAACAGCGCCACGGCCGCCGCCGCCACCAGGACGAGCCCCAAAAGGGGCAGCCACCAGGGCGCCGCGGGCTCGTAGCGGTCCACGCAGGCCCAGTAGGCGTCGTGGTTGGCGATGATCCGCGCGGAGATGCCCCGGTCGGTGCCCTGGGTGGGATCGCCGCCGGCGGCGAGCAGGCAGCCGTATCCGTAGCCGCCGTGGTATCCGCGGGCCACGACCTGCATCATCGAACCGCTGCTCACCAGCAGCAGAGTCAGCAGCAGCACGAAGCGCACGGTCGTGCCCGCGCCCGTCGCCCGCTCGTCGATCCGCGGGGCGGAGGCCGTGGCCGTCATCACTGGTTCTTCGTCAGGGGGGCGCCGTCGGCCGGGCCGTCCGGTTCCCGCGCGCCGAGTTCCGGTGCGGCCAGTGCGAGCCGGCCCACCACGGCGTCGGCGATGAGCCGGGCGCGGCTGTCGCCGAGCCCGTGCTCCACAGCGGTCTCCAGCACCCTGCGGTGGACCTCGGCGAGCTCGTCCCGGGTCAGGTCAGGGACGAGGACGGCCGCCGCCGGCCTCCGGAAGACCTTGCGCAGCACGGCCTTCGTGCGCGCCGCCGCGCCGTCCACGGCGGCGGTCCCCACCCGCCGTGCGGCCTCGTCGACCATGAGCCACACCACCGGCGTCACCAGAGCCGCGATCTCCCCCAGGCCGAACCCCAACGGCTCACGCCTGGCGCCCCGCCGGCCCAGCCGCCGGATCACGACGTCGTCGCCGAGCCCGGCCAGCCCGTCCACGAGCAGGAGCTCCTCCGGCGCGGTCGCCGCCACCACATCGCGCACGACGTCGCGGACCCTGGTCGTCGTCGCCCTGCTCGCAGGACCGCCGCCGCTGGGCGAAGCCGCTCCGGAACTCATGACGCCCCTCTCCACATCGCGTTCTGTGACGCACTCGCCACGCTGTGCAGGAGCCCCATCCTCACGGAAGGGGGCCGGCGATGGAGGTGAACGCGGAAAACGGCATGAATCAGGTGTCCGGGACGGCCCCCCGTCAGGGCGTCATTCGCGCAGGAAGGCCAGCAGGGAGGCGGCGAGTTCGTCCGGGGCCTCTTCGGCCACGTGGTGGCCGCTGTCGATCGGGTGGCCGGTCACGTCGTCGGCCCAGGTGCGCCAGATCGCCAGCGGGTCGCCGTACAGGTCCTCCATGTCGTCCTTGGACGTCCAGAGGAACAGGGTGGGGCAGGTGAGGCGGCGGGAGGCGGCGCGGTCGGCGTCGTCGGCCGCGCGGTCCACGGTCAGGCCGGCGCGGTAGTCCTCGCACATCGCGTGGACGGTGTCCGGGTCGTGGATGGCCCGCCGGTAGTCCTCGTACGCCTCCTGGCCCATCTGCTCGGGGCTGCCCTGGTACCAGGCGTCAGGGTCGGCGTTGATGACGCGTTCGGCGGGTTTGGCGGTCTGGCCGAGGAAGAACCAGTGCCACCAGGACGCCGCGAAGCGGGCGTCGGCCCTGGCCAGCGCCTCGCCGATGGGGATGCCGTCCATCACGACCAGGCGGGTGACGGCGGCCGGGTGGTCGGCGGCCAGGCGGTGGGCGACGTAGGCGCCGCGGTCGTGGCCGGCGACGGCGAACCGTTCGTGGCCCAGCGAGCGCATGAGGGCGACCATGTCGCGGGCCATGGCCCGCTTGGAGTAGGGGGCGTGGTCGGGGGTGGTGGGCGGTTTGCCCGAGCGGCCGTACCCGCGCAGATCGGGGCAGACCACCGTGTGGTGGGGGGCCAGGAGGGGCGCGACGCGGTGCCAGGTCGCGTGGGTGCGGGGGTGGCCGTGGAGCAGCAGGAGGGGCGTGCCGGAACCGCCGTACCGGACGAACAGCTCGGTCTCGCCGACGTCGATCACGCCGGTCTCGAAGTCGTCGAACATCGGCCCCCTCTACCCGGGACCGTCTTGGATCAACACCGGCGTTCCGCCGCATCAGGGGACGTTCTAGGATCGGCCCATGCCTTTGACCGCGGACGACGTCGACCGGTTCGTGGCCGCCAGACCCCGCCTGGAGGCCATCGCCTACCGCCTGCTCGGCTCCGCCGCGGAGGCCGAGGACGCCGTGCAGGAGACGTTCCTGCGCTGGCAGTCCGCCGACGCGGACCGCGTCGAGGTGCCCGAGGCGTGGCTGACGAAGGTGCTCACCAACCTGTGCCTCAACCAGCTCGGCTCCGCGCGGGCCCGCCGCGAGACGTACGTCGGGGAGTGGCTGCCCGAGCCGCTGCTCGCCGGCGACCCGATGCTCGGCCCGGCCGAGACCGCCGAGCAGCGCGAATCGGTCTCGTACGCCGTCCTCACGCTGATGGAGCGCCTGTCCCCGAACGAGCGGGCGGTCTACGTGCTGCGGGCCGCCTTCGACCACTCCCACCGGGAGATCGCCGAGATCCTCGACATCACCGAGTCGGCCAGCCAGCAGATCTTCCACCGCGCCAAGAAGCACGTCGCCGACGGCCGGGCCCGCACCGAGGTCGACGAGGCCGCGGCCCGGCGGATCGTCGAGGAGTTCCTGGCCGCCGCCACCAGCGGGCAGACCGAGCCGCTCGTCCGCCTGCTCACCCAGGACGCCATCGCGGTCGGCGACGGCGGCGGGAAGGTCCCGGCCCGCGCCAAGGCGTTCGAGGGCGCCGTCGCCGTCGCGAAGTTCCTGTGGGGCCTGGTCAAGCCCGGCAAGGCCAAGCAGGCCATCATCGGCGGCTCGCCCGAGATCTACCCCTGGACGGCCAACGGGGAGCCGGCCGTCGTGGCGGTCCTGGACGGCCGGGTCGTCGGCGTCATGTGCCTGGAGGTCACCGCCGAGGGCATCGCCGCGTTCCGCAACCAGGTCAACCCCGACAAGCTCGGCCGGGCGACCGCGCGCTGGGCGGCCAGCGACCACGGGGAGCCGGTGTTCAGAGCCTTCTGAGACACGGTGTGACGCGCCTCACACCGTGATCCTGTCAGGAAAACGCGGGCCGTCCGGTTCAGGTGGCGAACCCGCGTCAGACAGGAGCGAGGAAATGCAGCACCGCATCATCGTCCTCGGAGCCGGCTACACCGGAGCCGTCGTCGCCGGCCGCCTGGCCAGGCGGCTGAGCCGCGAGGACGTCGCCATCACCCTCGTCAACGCCGAGCCCGACTTCGTGGAGCGCGTCCGCCTGCACCAGGTGGCGACCGGGCAGGACCTCAGGCCCCGGCCGTTCCGCGAGATGTTCGCCGGCACCGGCGTCGAGCTGCGGCTCGGGACGGTCACCGGCCTCGACGCCGACCGCGGGACCGTCACCGTCACCGGCGCGGGCGGCGCCGAGGAGCTGGCCTACGACACGCTGGTCTACGCGCTCGGCAGCGGCTGGAACGCCGAGGGCGTGCCCGGGACCGCCGAGCACGCCTACGACATCGCCGGCCGTCCGGGGGCGCTGCGGCTGCGCGAGCGGCTGGCCCGGCTCGACGCCGGTCAGCGCGTGGTCGTCGTCGGCGGCGGGCTCACCGGGCTGGAGGCCGCGGCCGAGATCGCCGAGGCCCGTCCCGACCTCGACGTCGCCCTCGCCGCCCGCGGCGCTCTCGGCGACTGGCTCTCGCCGAAGGGCCGCGCGCACGTGCGGAAGGTCCTGGACGGGCTCGGGGTGAGCGTGCACGAGCACACGGTCGTCACCGGCGTCGAGGCCGACCGCGTCACCACCGACGGCGAGCCCATCCCGGCCGAGGTGACCGTCTGGACGGCCGGCTTCGCCGTGCACCCGATCGCGCGGGCGACCACCCTGGAGGTCAGCGGCACCGGCCAGATCGTGGTCGACGGGACCATGCGCTCGGTCTCGCACCCGAACGTGTACGCCGTCGGCGACGCCGCCATGGCGATGGGCCCCGGCGGCAAGCCGCTGCGCATGTCGTGCGCGTCGGGCATCCCGACCGCCTGTCTGGCCGCCGACTCGATCGCGGCCCGGCTGACCGGCGGGAAACTGCCGAACACCACGCCGCACTATTTCAACCAGTGCGTCTCGCTGGGCCGGGGCAACGGCCTGATCCAGTTCGTCACCGCCGACGACCGCGCCCTGCCCAGGGTGCTGACCGGGCGGGTCGCCGCCGTCTACAAGGAGCTGATCTGCAAGAGCGCCGCCTGGGGCGTCGCCAACCCGATGCTGGGCAAGCCGGCCCGGCGGCGCCGCGTCACCCGCGCGAACGCCCCGGCCGGCCCCGCCGCCGCCAGGGCGCGTGCGTGACGACGGCCGGCGCGGTGCACCCGGCGGCGGGCCCCCGTCAGGGGGTCGTGAGGACGACGAGCTGCCGGGTCGCCCGGGTCATCGCCACGTAACGGTCGACCGCGCCCTCGACCCCCTCGACGCCATCGCCGAACCGGTCCGGATCGACGAGGACGACCAGGTCGAACTCCAGCCCCTTCGACAGCTCCGGCGTCAGCGACCGGACCCGGGGCCGCTCCCGGAAGGCCGGGTTCCCGATCACGCAGGCGATCCCCTCGGGGTTCGCGGCGAGCCAGGCGTCGAGGATCGCGTCCAGCTCGGCGACCGGCCCGCGGGTGACCGGGACGCCGCTCTCCCGGATGGAGACCGGCACGTTGGCGTCCGGCAGGGCGGCCCTGATGACCGGCTCGGCCTCGGCCATGATCTCCGCCGGGGTCCGGTAGTTGACGCTCAGGCCGGCCAGCTCGACGCGGTCGATGCCGACCCGGCCCAGCCGTTCCGCCCACGACTCGGTGAACCCGTGCCTGGCCTGGGCGCGGTCCCCGACGATGGTGAAGCTCCTGGACGGGCAGCGCAGCAGCAACATCTGCCATTCGGCGTCGGTCAGCTCCTGGGCCTCGTCCACGACGACGTGCGCGAACGGCCCGGCGAGCAGGTCCGGCTCCACGGTGGGCAGCTCCGACTCGTCCACCAGGTTGCGCTGGAGGTCCGCCCGGCGAAGCTGGGTCACCAGGCCCTCGCCGTCGTCGTCGGCCTCGATCAGGTTGTCCACGACCTGGGCCATGCGCTCGCGCTGGACGGCCAGGGCGGCCTCCTGCCTGCGCTGCCGGCAGGACGCCTCCGGGTCGCCGAGGCGCTGGCGGGCCGCGTCCAGGAGCGGCAGGTCGGAGACCGTCCAGGACTGGGCGTCCGCGCGCTGGAGCCGCCGGATCTCGTCCGGGCCGAGCCAGGGGGCGCACAGCCGCAGGTAGGCGGGGACCGTCCACAGGTCGCCGACGAGGTCGGTGGGCTCGATCAGCGGCCAGGCGCGGTTGAAGGCGGCCAGCAGTTCCCGGTTCGCGCGCAGCGACCTGCGCAGCAGCTCCGGCGACACCTCGTGGTCGCCGTGCTGGTCCTGCGGGTCGTGCTTGTCGATGAGGATCGTGAGCAGTTCCTCCCAGATCTGGTCGCGGGCCTCGTTGTGCGGGGTGCCGGGGTCGGCGGCCTGGAACGCCTCGGCCCAGTCCTCGGCGCTCAGCCAGACGTCCGACCAGTGCGTGGTGACCGTCATGCCCTTGGCGGGCGGGTTCTCGTAGAACCTGACGGCCGGCTCGATCGCCTTCACCATGTCCGCGGACGCCTTCAGCCGCGCCACCTCCGGGTCCCGCTCGGGGACCGCCGCCGCCCCCTCGGGCACGAGGTCGCGCAGGGTGCAGGTGCGCACGCCGTCCTCCCCCAGGCTGGGCAGCACGTCGGCGACGTAGGCCAGGTAGGGCTGGTGCGGGCCGACGAACAACACGCCGCCCTTGTTGTGGCCGAGCCGGGGGTCGGAGTAGAGCAGGTAGGCCGAGCGGTGGAGGGCGACGACGGTCTTGCCGGTGCCGGGGCCGCCGTCCACGACGAGGGCGCCGCGGGAGCCGGCCCGGATGATGGCGTCCTGGTCGGCCTGGATGGTGCCGAGCACGTCGCGCATCCTGGACGAACGGTTGCCGCCGAGGCTGGCGATGAAGGCGGACTGGTCGTCGAGCGCGGCGTGCCCTTCGAAGCCGTCGGCGGTGAACACCTCGTCCCAGTAGTCGCTGATCCGGCCGCGGGTCCAGCGGTAGCGGCGGCGGCTGGCCAGGCCCATGGGGTTGGCGTGGGTGGCGCCGAAGAACGGCTCGGCCGCGGGCGAACGCCAGTCGAGCAGCAGGCGGCGGCCGTCTTTGTCGGTGAGGCCGAGCCGTCCGATGTACACCGGTTCGGGGTGGTCGGCGGTGACCATGTGGCCGAGGCACAGGTCGAGGCCGAAGCGGCGCAGCGTCCGCAGGCGGGCGGACAGGCGGTGGATCTCCAGGTCCCGGTCGAGCGCCTGCCGGCCCTTGCCGCCGGGGGCCATGCGTTCGGCGTCGAGGCGGGCGGACAGGTCGGCGATCGACTGCTCCAGGCTCTCGGCGAGGGCCGCGAAGTGTCGCTCGTCGACGGCGATCAGCGCCGGGTCCGCCTTGGCGGCGAGGTTGCCGGGCAGGTCGAACACGCCGGTGGTCAGGGGATTCATGTATGTGGCTCCGCTACGAGGTCGGTCTTCGCGTGGCAAGGCTTCTGGCCTCGGCGGACGATTCTGCGCCACGACGGGGGTCTTGCCGCAAGCCCCCCGGTGCGCTATACGTTAAGAGTGGAAAGGAGTAGAAGCTCCTTTTTCTGCCACTTTGCTCCGCGCCACAGGCCCTGCCTCGCTTCACAGCACAGCGGAACCGGGTGACCCGCCCGTGACGGGCGGATCACCGGTCGAGGGTCACCAGTCGCCGTCGCCGCCCTCGTCGTCGTCGCCTTCGAAGATCTCCTCGACGATCTCCCCCGCCACCAGGCCGCCGACCACGCCGGCGGCGCCGGCCGCGGCCACCGCGCCCCAGCCCGGCCCGCCGTGGTGCTGCTCGTGATGGCCGTAGCCGTGGTGACCGTGGTGGTCACCGTACCCGTGGTCGCCGTGGCCGTGGTGGTCGCCGTGCCCGAAGCCGCCGTGGGCGTGCGCGGCCAGGCCGGACAGCCAGCGGTCGAGCTCGGCGGCCCAGTCGGTCTGCAGGGCGTCGGCGTGGCTGACGGTGAAGCGGCCGATCGCGTCGCCGGAGTAGCGGCCGGCGCGCTTGTCGGCCTCCAGGACCACTTCAAGCCCCGCCGGGTCGGCCACGAAGGTCACTTCGAGCTCGCCGAGCACGCCGGCGTACCGGCCGGCCGGGTAGAACTCGATCTCCTGGTAGAACGGCAGCTCCTGGCGCACGCCGTACAGGCGGCCGGCCTCCAGGTCGGCGGACTTGAACGCGAAGCCGAGCTGCAGCAGCGCCTCCAGGATGCGCAGCTGCGAGGGCAGCGGCTCGACCGCGACCTCGTCGAGGTCGCCCTTGTCGACCGCCTTGGCGATGGCGAGCTCGGTGCGCACGCCCAGCGCCATGCCGTGCAGCGGCTGCCCGCCGATCTGGCTGATCGGCGCCTCCCACGGCACGCCGATCTGGAACGGGATCGTGCGCTCCTCGCCCTGGCGCAGCACGAACGGCCCCGACACCTGGACGCGGGAGAACTCCCCGGCCCCCGCGTGCTCGCCGTCGCCGTGCTCGAACTCCACGCGGGCGACCAGGCCGAGGGTGACGTGCTCGATCTCGGCGTCGAAGTCGCCGCCCTTGAGCCGCACCTCGCCGGACAGCGTGCCGCCCGGCTGGACGCGCGGGGTCGCCAGAACGGTGTCCACCGAGGGCGCGCCGACGCCGAAGGCACCCAGCATGCGTTTGAAGACCACGGCTTGTTCTCCCTGTCGAAGATCGAATGTGTGCAGCCGACCCGCACAACGATCTCCGTCCGGCCCCGGTTCCGGCCATGCCGAAAACGTCTGCCGTAAAAAGGGCGGGAACGGCGGGATCCCGGAGTGCGGCGCGTTCGCCGCACTCCGGGATCCCGGCGCGTTCCGCTCTACCGGACGCTGCGTCTGCCGTAGAGGCCCGCCGCCAGGGCCACCCCCAGACCGGCGAGCACCACCTGGATGACCAGTTCTATCCAGTCGATGCCGCGGGTGTCCGCGACGCCGACCGCGGCGGCGATCGCGGTGCCGATGAGGGCCGCGACGATGCCGATCACGATGGTGAGCCAGATGGGGATGCTCTGACGGCCCGGCACGACCAGCCGGCCGAGGACGCCGATGACGAGCCCGATGATGAGGGCGGAGATGATGCCGGTGACTGCCACGCTTCACACTCCCGTTCTGCCGCGCCGGATGTCGCCACCCCTCGTGGGGGAGGAGTGCCTCCGGCCTGACAGCGCCATTGCTTCCCAGCAGCATCACAAAGAAACCGGACCACTCAGCCTGATATCGGTTCATGGCGGACAGGTTCCATGCGGGTGTGCCGTTCGCGGTGGTGGCGGAGGCGCCCCCGCGGTGCCTACACTGCGGGCACACCCCACGACAGCAGACGCGAACGAACGGCGCACCGAACCCCTCTCAGGAGCCCTTTGTGACCGTCAGACGAATCGTGCTGCACGCCCTGCTCGCGGCGACGACGGCGACGACCGCCGCCGTGACCGCCGCGGCGCTGGCGAACGCCGCCGCCTTCACCCTCACCAGCACCGCCTTCACCCAGGGCGGGATCATCCCGAAGGTGCACGAGTGCACCAGCGGCGGCCAGACCGACCCCGGCCGGCGCAACGAGTCGCCGCCCCTGACCTGGAGCGGCGGCCCGGCCGGCACCCGCGGCTACGCCCTGGTGATGCGGGACCTGGACAACAACAACCTCATCCACTGGGTGATCTACGACATCCCGGCGGACGTGACCTCGCTGCCGCAGAACGTCGAGCACGCCTACCGTCCGACGGCCCCGGCCGGGGCCCGGCAGATCTACTACCGCGGCAGCGCCAGCCTGTACGGCTACCAGGGGCCGTGCTCCCCCTGGTCGGTCAACACCTACCAGTTCACCGTGCACGCCCTCGACCGGGCCGCCCTGACCGAACTGGGCTCCGGCTCGTCCACGACGACCGCGGCGCGGGTGATCTCCGGCGCGTCCCTGGGGACGGCCGTGCTGTCCGGCGAGTCCTGAACGCTCAGGAGCGCCGGGGTTCCCGCGGTCAGCCGAGGGCGCGATCGAGGTTGAAGGCGGCGCTGATCAGGGCCAGGTGGGTGAACGCCTGCGGGAAGTTGCCCTGCTGCTCGCCCGTCCGGCCGATCTCCTCGGCGTACAGGCCGAGGTGGTTGGCGTAGGTCAGCATCTTCTCGAAGGCCAGGCGGGCCTCCTCCACCCGGCCGGCGCGGACCAGCGCCTCGACGTACCAGAAGGAGCAGATGGAGAACGTGCCCTCCTGGCCGCGCAGGCCGTCGGGGCTGGCGTCCGGGTCGTAGCGGTAGACCAGCGAGTCGGACACCAGGTCGGCGGTGAGCGCGTCGAGCGTGGACAGCCACTTCGGGTCGGTGGGCGAGACGAACTTGGCCAGCGGCATCATCAGCAGCGCCGCGTCGAGCACGTCGCCGTCCTCGTGCTGGACGAACGCCTGCCGCACGTCGGACCAGCCGTGGGCCATGATCTGCCGGTAGAGGTCGTCGCGCGCCCCGCGCCAGTGGGGGATGTCGGCGGGCAGGCCGCGACGGGCGGCCATGCGCATGGCGCGTTCGATGGCGACCCAGCACATCAGCCTGGAGTACAGGAACTTCTTGCGTCCGCCCCTGGTCTCCCAGACGCCCTCGTCGGGCTGGTCCCAGTTGTCGCAGACCCAGTCGACCAGGGCGCAGACGGCGTCCCAGTGGTCGCTGGAGATGGGTTTGCCCCATTTGTCGTAGAGGTAGACGGAGTCGAGCAGGGCGCCGTAGATGTCGAGCTGGAGCTGACCGGCGGCGGCGTTGCCGACGCGCACCGGGGCCGAGCCGCGGTAGCCCTCCAGGTGGTCGAGCTGCCGTTCGGGCAGGTCGGTGCGGCCGTCGATGCCGTACATGATCTGGAGGGGGCCGTTGGGTCCGGCGGGGCGCAGGCTGACGTGCCGGGTCAGGAACGACATGAACGCCTCGGCCTCGCCGGTGAAGCCCAGCCGGAGCAGGGCGTAGACGCAGAAGGCGGCGTCGCGGACCCAGAGGTAGCGGTAGTCCCAGTTGCGCTCGCCGCCGATCAGCTCGGGCAGGCTGGTGGTCGGGGCGGCGACGATCGCGCCGGTCGGCGCGTACGTCAGCAGCTTGAGCGTCAGGGCCGAGCGGTGGACCATCTCCCGCCACCTGCCCCGGTAGCGGGAGGCCGACAGCCATTTACGCCAGAACGCGACCGTGGCGGTCAGCGCCTCCTCCGCCTCGACGTGCGGGCAGCCGAGGGGCGGGATCTCGGCCTCGATCCGGTCGAGCGCGAACACCTCCGACTCGCCCTCCACGAGGGTGAAGCACGCCCGCACGTCGCGTCCGTCGCACTCGACCGGGACGGTGGCGCTCAGCCCGAGCGTCAGCCGGTCGGACTCGAAGACGGTCAGGCCGTCGACCTCGCGCACGACGTGCGGGTCGGCCCCGTAGCCGAAGCGGGGGGCCACCCGCGCGTGGAACGGCAGCGAGCCGCGCACGCAGAGCACCCGGCGGATCAGCCGCTGCCGGCCGCGGCCGCCCGGCTCGCCGATGATCGGCATGAAGTCCTGGATCTCGCCCACCCCGCTCTCGGTGAAGAAGCGGGTGATGAGCACGTTGGTGTCGGGGAAGTAGAACTGCTTGGTCCGCGCCGGCACGTCGGTGCCCAGCTCGAACGCCCCGCCGCGGTCGGCGTCGAGGATCGAGGCGAACACGCTGGGCGAGTCGAAGGCCGGGCAGCAGTACCAGTCGATGGTGCCGTCGGTGCCGACCAGGGCCACGCTGCGCAGATCGCCGATGAGGCCGTGCTCGGCGATCGGCAGGTAGCGGTCACCGTCTGCTCCACCCATCGCAGCAGTTCTCCCTGGTCAGAGCGGTGCTCAAACCTCGCGCCCGGCCTCCTCCAGCGCGGCCAGGCGGCGGCGGAGGTGGGTGCGCTCGGGCTCGCTCCCGGCCGCCCCGAGCGCGGCGCGGTACGCCTCGGCGGCCTCGGGCAGCCGGCCGAGCCGGTGCAGCAGGTCGGCGCGGGCCAGCAGGTACGGGTGGTAGTCGCGCAGCCGCCGCGCCCCGGCCAGCTCCTCCAGCAGCGCCAGCCCGGCCTCGGGCCCGTCGCGCATGGCCACGGCCGCCGCCCGGTTCAGCGCCACCACCGGAGAGGGGTCGAGCGCGAGCAGCACGTCGTATAGGGCCACGACCTGCGGCCAGTCCGTCGTGGCCAGGTCCGGGGCCTCGTCGTGCAGCGCCGCGATCGCGGCCTGGACGGCGTACGGGCCGGGCGGGCCGCCGCTGAGCGCGGTCACCACCAGCGCCGAGCCCTCCTCGATCATGGCCCGGTCCCAGAGGCCGCGGTCCTGCTCGCCGAGCAGCACCGGCTCCCCCTCGGCCCCGGTACGGGCGTCGCGCCGGGCGTGCACCAGCAGCAGCAACGCCAGCAGCCCGGCGACCTCCCGCTCGGCGGGCAGCAGCCGGCGCAGGATCCGGGCCAGCCTGATCGCCTCCTCGGCCAGGTCGAGCCGCTGGAGGAAGGGCCCGGAGCTGGCCGCGTACCCCTCGGTGAAGATCGAGTAGATCACCTGGAGCACGCCGGGCACCCGTTCCGGCAGCTCGTGGGCCTCGGGCACGCGGAACGGGACGCGCGCCTCCCTGATCTTCTTCTTGGCCCGGACGATGCGCTTGGCCATCGTCTGGGCCGGCACCAGGTAGGCCCGCGCCACCTCGGGGGTGGTCAGGCCGGCCAGGCAGCGCAACGTCAGCGCCCCGCGGTCCTCGGCCGGCAGGGCGGGGTGGGCGCAGGTGAAGAAGAGCCGCAGCCGTTCGTCGGGCAGGCCGCCGTCCTCGCCGGGGGGCGCTTCGGGGGCGGCCCGCTCGGCCTCGGCCGCCAGGACGGCCAGCCGGGTGGCCAGCGCCTGCTCACGTCTGAGCCGGTCGACCGCCTTGCGCCGCGCGGTGGTCATCAGCCACGCGCCCGGATTGGGCGGCACGCCCTCGGCGGGCCAGTGCCTCAGCGCCGCCTCGACGGCGTCGGAGGTGACCTCCTCGGCGAGGTCGAGGTCGCCGAAGCGGCGGACGAGCGCGGCCAGCAGCCGGCCGCGCTCCTCACGGAAGACGGCCTCGATCTCACGCATCGAAGTCGGCGACCGGGCGGACCACCACCGACCCGCCGCCGCGCGCACCCGGGCAGCGCACGGCCCAGTCGAGGGCGGCGTCGAGGTCCGGCACGTCGATCACGTAGAAGCCGCCCAGCACCTCGCGCGTCTCGGCGTACGGGCCGTCGGTGACGGTCGGCGTGCCGTCGGCGCTCACCCGTACAGTGGTGGCGGTCACCAGGTCGGCCAGCGACTCGCCGGAGACCAGGATGCCCGCCTCCCGGACGGACTTGTCGTAGGCCATCCACTCCTGGAAGTCGCCCGGCTCCTGCTCGTCGGAGGTGCCGGCGTTGATCAGCAGCATGTACTTCATCGGTGTTCCCCTTCGCGGTCGGCGTACGGCGGGGCCGCCGTACGCCTTCACCACGAACGGGACCCGCCCGGATGGACACGCCATGACGATGAGTTTTCCGGGTCCGTCCGGTCATTGTCACGACACGTCACTTCAGGAGGACCGATGAGCGTACTGGAACAGCGGATGCGGGGCGTGCTGGGCGGGTTCGTGGCGCGGGGCGAGGTGCCGGGGCTGGTCGGGCTCGTCCATCATCGGGGCGAGACGCACGTCGTGCCGATGGGCACGCTGGAGCGCGGCGGCGGGGCGGCCGTCGAGGCGGACTCGATCTTCCGGATCGCGTCGCTGACCAAGGCCGTCACCGCGGCGGCGGCGATGATCCTGGTGGAGGAGTGCGTCCTGCGGATCGACGACCCGATCGACGACCTCGTCCCCGAGCTGGCCGGTCGCCGGGTGTTGCGCGCCCTGGACGCGCCGCTGGACGACACGGTGCCCGCCACGCGGCCGATCACCGTACGCGACCTGCTGACCTTCCGGCTGGGCACGGGACAGCTCCTGGTGGAGGGCGACGAGCTGCCCATCGTGCGCGCGATGCGCGACCCACGGATCGACCGCGGCCCCGACGGCCCCGGCAGCGGCCCTGACGAGTGGCTCGCCCGGCTGGGCGCGCTGCCGCTGATGTTCCAGCCGGGCGAGCGGTGGACCTACCACACGAGCGCCGACGTCCTGGGCGTGCTGGTCGCGCGGGCCGCCGGGAAACCGCTGCCCGACTTCATGACCGAGCGCGTCTTCGAGCCCCTGGGCATGCGCGACACCGGCTACCACCTGCCGGCGGACAGGCTCCACCGCCTGGCGGCCTCCTACCGGCCGGACGGCTCGGGCGGCGTGACGCCGAGGCCCGACCCGCGCGTGTGGCACGAGCCGCCGGCCTTCCCGTCCGGCGGCGGCGGCCCCGGCCTGCTCTCGACCGTCCTCGACTACGCCGCCTTCCTTCGGATGCTGCTGGAGAAGGGGCGGCACGACGGCGGCCGGATCCTGTCGCGGGCCTCGGTCGAGCTGATGACGGCCGACCATCTGTCGCCGGCCCAGAAGGCGGGCGCCGAGACGTTCCTCGGGGCGGGCGGCTGGGGGTTCGGGATGCAGGTGGACACCCGGGCCGATCGCCTGTACACCCGGCCGGGCCGGTTCGGCTGGACCGGCGGGCTCGGCACCACGGCCTACGCCGATCCGTCGGAGGGGCTGGTGGGCGTGCTGTTCACCCAGGTGGCGATGACGTCGCCGGTGGCGCCCAAGGTCTTCGAGGACTTCTGGACCGTGACGTACACCTCGATCGACCAGCACCTCACCCCGATTTCCGGCAGATAAGGTGGGTATACGGCGTTTCGGGGGATTTCGCCGCTCACAATGCTGAGGGGGACGGGTGGCGGAGTCGTTCGGCACGATGCTGCGGAGCCTGAGACACGCCGCCGGGCTGACCATCGAGGAGCTCTCCCACGCCTCCGGCGTCAGCGTGCGCGCCATCGGCGACATGGAACGCGGGGCCAGCCGGGGCCCGCAGCGGCGCACCGTCGAGGCCCTGGCCGAGGCGCTGCGGCTGGACGGGCCGCGGCGCACGGCGCTGTCCGACGCCGCCCGCGCCGGCCGCCCGCGCCAGGACGCCGCGCCGGGCGCCTGCCAGCCGCCCCGCGGCGTGGGCGACTTCACCGGCCGCGAACGGGAGCTGCGCCTGCTGCGCGACCTGGCCGCCCGCACGGCCGAGGACGCGCCCGCCGTCGCCGCCGCCGCTTCCGGGGCCGAGGACGCGCCCGCCGTCGTCGCGGCCGTCTCCGGGGCCGCCGGCATCGGCAAGACCGCCCTGGCCGTCCGCGCCGCCGCCCACCTGGCCGACCTGTTCCCCGACGGCCGCTTCTACCTGGACCTGCGCGGCATGGACCCGGTCCCGCTGGACCCGGGCACGGCGCTGTCCCGGCTGCTCAACGCCCTGGGCGTGGCCGAGCGGCGCATCCCGGCCGACGAGGAGGACCGCCCCGGCCAGTACCGCGCCCTGCTGCGCGGCCGGCGCTGCCTGGTCATCCTGGACAACGCCGCGCACGAGGCCCAGGTGCGCCCGCTGCTGCCCGCCGAGGGCCCGTCCATGACGCTGGTCACCAGCCGCCGCCCGCTGGCCGGGCTGGAGGGGGTGCACCAGGTGCCGCTGGCGCACCTGGCGGCCGGGGAGTCGGCCGCGCTGCTGCGCGCGATCGTCGGCGCCGAGCGCGCCGACGCCGACCCGGACGGGGTCGCCCAGGTGGCCGACCTGTGCGGGAACCTGCCGCTGGCGCTGCGCATCGCCGGGAACCGGCTGCAGAGCAGGCCCGGCTGGACCGCCGGGCACCTGGCCGCCCGCCTCGGCGACGAGGGACGCCGGGTGGAGTCGCTGGCCGCCGGCGACCTGTCGGTGGCGGCGGCCTTCGCGCTGTCGTACCGGCAGCTGTCGGCGCCCGCGCGGCGCGGCTTCCGGCGGCTGGCGCTGGCCGCCGCGCCGGACTTCGGGGCGCCGATGACGGCCGTCCTCGCCGAGCTCGGCGCGGAGGAGGCCGAGGACGCCCTGGAGGAGCTGGTCGATCTCGGGCTGCTGCAGTCGCCGTACCCCGGCCGCTACCGCTTCCACGACCTGGTACGGCTGTTCGCCCGCGCCCGGCTGTCCGACGAGGAGCCCATGACGGCGCAGCGGCAGGCGCGGCGGCGGATGGACGACTGGCTGCTGGAGGTCGCGACCGTCGCCGGGCGCTGGTTCGAGCCCGGCTACGGCGCGCCGCCGTCCGGGTGGAGCTCGCTGGTCGAGCTGGACAGTGCGCGGCAGGCGCAGGAATGGCTCCAGGCCGAGGGCGCGGCGTGGCTGGCCGCGCTGCGGCAGGCGGCCCGCGCCGGCGAGCACGCGCGGGTCGTCGAGGTGGCCGAGGCCATGCACTGGTTCTCCGACCTGTGGATGCACTGGGGGCACTGGCCCGAGGTGTTCGAGCTGTCGTCCGGCGCGGCCCGCGAGACGGGCGACCGCCTGCAGGAGGCGGTGCACCTCAACTACCTGTCCTGGGCGCGCACGTACTGCCAGGGCCGCTACGACGAGGGCGAGCGGACCGCGCTGCGCGCGCTGGAGCTGGCCCACGAGGTCGGGGACGTGCGCCAGCAGGCCTGGGCCCTGACCTACGCCACCTGGGCGCTGTGGGGGCGCGACGACCGGCGTGCCACGGAGACCGGCCTGGAGCACGCGCGGCGGGCGGCGGAGTGCTTCCGGCAGGCCGGCGACCCCGAGGGCTACGCCCAGGCGATGCTCAGCGTCGGCAACGGCCTGCGCCGGCTGGGCCGGATCGAGGAGGCCGTACGGCACGGGCTGGAGCTGCTGGAACGGCTGCGCGACCCGGCGTTCGGCGGCACGCCGGTCATCGTCGCCCACGCCGTCGGGGCGGCGCTGGACCTGCTGAGCGACGGCTACTTCGCGCTCGGCCGCTGGCAGGAGGCCGCCGACCACTATCGCGAGGCGCTGGTCGAGCTGCGCAAGCGCCCGATCAACCGGGCCACGGCCCAGACGCTGACGAACCTGGGCCGGGCGCTGGTCGAGCTGGGACGGCGGGAGGCGGCGCGCGAGGCGTTCCAGGAGGCCCTGGAGCTGTACGAAGCCTCCGCCGACGCCGTCCGGGCGGCCCGCGTGACCGCCGAGCTCACCCGCCTGGCCCGGGTCGAGACCACTGTGACGACCCCGGAAGGCGCTCGCTGAGCGGGCCGGTCAGGGGTCCACGAACCGTTCGATGAAGGTCAGGGCGGTGCCGCAGACCTCGCGCCAGCCGCTGTCCACGGTCATCGAGTGCCCGCGCCCCGGCAGCTCGACGATCTCGGTCAGATGGTGCCGGTTGCGGGCCTGCCACAGGTAGGCGGCGTGCGCGGCGGCCCACGGGACCGTGCGGTCCATCTCGCCGGCGACCAGCAGCAGCGGCCCCCGGTCCGGCGCGGCGCCGTCGAGGCCCGTGGGGTCGCCCGCCTCCGCCGCCCGGACGGCGTACGTCTCGTACAGCCGCCTGGCCTCCTCCTCGCCGACGGCGTTGGCCACGGCGTGCCGGAAGCGCCCGTACGTGAGCGCCCCGCGGAACGGCGCCGGGCTGATCGCCACGCAGGCGCAGGCCAGCCCGCGGCCGGCCAGGATCTGCGCGACCAGACCGCCGGCCGCGTGGCCGACCAGGGCGGGCCGGCGCGCCAGCCCGCCGATCAACCCGGCGAAGTGGCCTGCGGGATGCCCGGCGGCCTCGCCGTCCTCGGGCCAGGCCGGGATGACGGGGACGAACCCCGCCTGCCCGAACACCTCGGCCCAGGGCTCCCAGCTCTCAGCCAGCAACCACGGGTCGTGGACGAAGACGACCGGGACCCGCCCGGTGGCGTTGGCGTGCCGCACCTGGTCGAGGTCGTAGGCGGAGGGCATGGCGCGGCAGGTCAGCTCTCGTGCAGGGCCCGGCGCAGCGTGCCGGCGGCCAGCTCGATCGCCGACTCGGCCGCGTACGTGCCGCGCAGCGCGTTGAGCATGACGAAGTCGTGGATGATGCCCTGGTAACGCACGGCGGTCACCGGCACCTCGGCGGCGCGCAGCTTGGCGGCGTACGCCTCGCCCTCGTCGCGCAGCACGTCCGCCTCGCCGGTGATGACCAGCGCCGGCG
Source organism: Nonomuraea sp. NPDC004702 (assembly GCF_053601695.1). Lineage (NCBI taxonomy): Bacteria > Bacillati > Actinomycetota > Actinomycetes > Streptosporangiales > Streptosporangiaceae > Nonomuraea > Nonomuraea sp. NPDC004702. Next base: position 378,449 of record NZ_JBSGCE010000002.1, on the reverse strand, counting down.
GCAGACCGGCCAGCTCCTCGACGGTGGCCCGCAGCGGGGACGCGGTGATCTCGGCGCGTTCGGCCTCCGAGGTCGTGTACTGGTCCCAGAACCACTGCATGCCGTCCCGGCGCAGGAAGTAGCCCTCGGCGAACTGCCGGTAGGACTCGGTGTCGAAGGACGCGTCGGTCACCGGGTAGAACAGCACCTGGCGGCGCAGCGACAGCCCGCCGCGCTGCTTGGCCATGATGGTCAGCGCGGCGGTCATGTTGCCGCCCACGGAGTCGCCGGCCACCGCGACGCGCGTGGCGTCCAGGCCCTTGGCGGCGCCGTCGGTGACGATCCAGCGGGCGACCGTCCAGTTCTGCTCGATGGCGACCGGGTAGCGGTGCTCGGGCGACAGGTCGTACTCGGGGAAGACCACGGCGGCGCCGGCGCCGGTCGCCAGCTCGCGGACCAGCCGGTCGTGGGTGTGGGCGTTGCCGAAGACCCAGCCGGCGCCGTGGATGTAGATGATCACGGGCAGGGCGCCGGTGCTGCCGGCGGGCCGCACGATGCGGGCCCTGACCTCGCCGGTGGGTCCGCCGGGGACCGTCACCCACTCCTCGTCCACGGCGGGCAGTTCGGCCGGGCCGGACTGCACCTCGTTCACGGCCTTGCGGCCCTCCTCCAGCGGGAGCTGGAACAGGTACGGCGGCTCGGCGGTGGCCTCGGCGAACGCCTGAGCGGCTGGTTCCAGGACGGGCTTGATCATGATCGCTCCAGGAAGAAGGGGTGGGAAGCAGGGGGGCCGTCACCCATCCAAACGACCGGCCCGCGGAAAGACGAGGCGGAACCACAGGCAGAAGTACGTTTCCGCCTCGTGCGCGCGAGCGGCCCGGCTGTTGGATCGCCACCGGGGCCGACCGGTCCCTTTCGCCCCGAGAAGGAGTTTTTCCCATGACGGAGAGCACCACCCCGACGGTCGTCCTCGTGCACGGCGCGTTCGCCGACGCGGCGAGCTGGTCCGGCGTCATCGCCGAGCTGCAGCGGGACGGCATCCCCGTGGTGGCCCCGCCGAACCCGCTGCGCGGCCTGGCCTCGGACGCGGCGTACGTCGCCTCCGTCGCGGCCCAGATCGACGGCCCGGTCGTGCTGGCAGGCCACTCGTACGGCGGCGCGATCATCACCGTGGCCGGCGCGGCGGACAACGTCGTCGGCCTCGTCTACGTCGCCGCGTACGTCCCGGACGAGGGCGAGAGCCTGGGCGAGCTCCAGGGCCGCTTCCCCGAGCCGCCGCTCGGCGCGAGCCTGCGGCAGGCGTCCTACCCGCTGGCGGACGGCGGCGACGCCGTCGAGTTCACCATCGCCGCCGACGCCTTCCCCCAGGTCTTCGCCGCCGACGTGCCGGCCGAGGTCACCCGGGTCCTCGCCGTGGCGCAGCGGCCCCTGGCGGCCGGGGCGTTCACCGAGGGCGCGGCCACGGCGGCCTGGCGGGCCAAGCCGTCGTGGGCCGTCATCGCCGACGCCGACCAGGCCATCAACCCCGACGTGCAGCGGTTCGGCGCCGAGCGGGCCGGCGCGACCGCCGTGGAGGTCGCCGGCGCCTCGCACGCGGTCGCGGTGTCGCGGCCGAAGGAGGTCGCCGACGTGATCCGGGCGGCCGTCCGGGCCACCGCCTCCTGATCGCCTCCTGATCGCCTCCTGATGGCCTGCCCGGCCGCCAGGAGGCCGGGCGGTCAGGACTGCTTGCCGAGCCCCTGGAAGCGGCTGTCGATGAAGTCGCCCCAGGTGGCGTTCAGCGACATCAGCTCGCCGTCCACCATCTTCCACTGGCGGGCCTTGTGCTGCGGGTAGGCGAAGAGCACCGACGACAGGCGCTCGTAGCCGGCGGGCATCGGCTTGGTGTGCACCCGGTGCGTGGACGGCCGGAACCGCCCGTCGGAGGCGCTGGTGAGCATCCGGCCGATGTTGCACAGCACGACGTCGGTCCCGGCGATCACCGGCTCGACCCAGGTGCCGTCGTGCAGCACGTACTGCAGGCCCTGGTCGGACGGGGGAAGCTGGAGGCCGAGCATCTGGATGCCGGAGTGCTCGTGGGCCAGCACCTCGCGGTCGCCGACGTCCCGGTAGTGGATCACCCGCAGGTTCGTCGCGTCGTGCGAGAGGTCCAGCTCGGGCGTGCCGGGCGGCATCATGCCCCGGACGACCTCGCCGAAGAGCGAGATCAGCCGGAAGGCGATGTCGAACACCTCGGCGGCGCGGGCGCCGAACGCCGGGAAGGCCCGCAGCACGTCACCCGCCCCGGGCGGCTGGTCGCCGATCATGGCGCCGCTGACGTGGATGAACTCCTTCGGGTCGGGCACGCCGTTGGCCAGGCGCGGGATCTCCGAGTTGTACGGGAAGAACCCGTGCGTGCCGCCGACGGCGAGCTGCGGGACGACGTCGTAGGCGTAGTCGGACAGGCTCGGCCCGGTCGCCCGGCAGGCCGCGGCGAACTCGTTCATCATGGCCTCGACGCGCTCGCCGATGCCGGGCACCTCCGCGGCCATGAAGCCCCATCCGGTCAGCTGCGACCTGATGGCGTCGGTGGCGGCGGCCATGTCGGCCTCGATGTCATGCAGCCTGACGACGGGGGCGCGGCCGCTGAGTTCCATGAGAGGGACGTCCATTGTCACTCCGTTTCTCGATGACCGTTCGGGGATGGTTCGTCGTACGTGCTACGTGCCGGTGCTGCTCAGGTGGCGCGGGGTGCGGACGGCGGGGTCGAGGCCGAGCCGCTGGGCGACCAGGGCGACCTCGGTGCGGTTGGAGCAGTTGAACTTGACGAGCAGGTTCGAGATGTGGCGCTTGACGCCGTGGATGGAGATGCCCATCGAGCGGGCGATCTGGTGGTTGCTCATGCCGCGCAGCAGCAGCGCCAGCACCATGTGCTCGCGCTCGGTCAGGCGGCCGAGCAGGTCGGGGCCGCCCCTGGACGGGACGGGCGCGTCGCCGCGCAGCAGCCGATCGAAGGTGCCCGACAAGCCGGCGACATTGATCTCGTCCCACAGCAGGCAACCGGCCAGCCCGTACCGCTGGGCGACGCAGGGGGCGAGCTCCTCCCCCTGACGCACCATGGCCAGGATCTGCGGGCGGGCCCGGCGGGGGCGCCCGCCGAGCACGTCCGGCAGGACCGCGAGCGGGATCACCGCCACGTCGAAGTCCTCGCCGGCCAGCAGCAGCCGGGCCTCCGCGCAGCTGCGCACGACCGCGACCCCGGCCACGTTCGACACCTTCATCAGCAGCGGCGGGAGCCCGTAGAAGGAGACCTCGTCCTCGGCGAGCCAGAAGACGGACAGCCTGGTGCACCTCGCCCGGAGGCTGGAAGGGGAGGCCGGGATGGGGTGGCCGGCCTCCAGCGTGATGGCACTCATCGCATGATCCTCTCTGCGTCGGCGAACGGCGGTCGGTCGGTACGCGGCGGCGGCTCACTCAGTCGCGGCGTCTCACCAGGTGGAAGGAGAAGTCGGTGCCCCTGTGGTAGTCCTGCGAATACAGCACCGGCCGTCCGGCGCTGTCGTGGTGGGTCTGGAGGAGCAGCAGCCAGGCGCCGCCGTCCTCGTGGGTGCCGATGCGCTCGGCCTGGGCGTGGCTGAGGGTCACCGCCCGCACCTGGGCGACGGCGTAGGCGATGGTGTGGCCGTGCTCGGTGAGGAGCTGGAACAGCGAGCCGGTCCAGTCCACCTCGTCCATGGGGCGGCCGATGAGCGAGCGCGGGAACAGGTCGATCGAGTACAGCAGCGCGTCGTCCCGGTGCCGGCGCAGGCGTTCCAGCCGGACGATGGCCTCGCCGGGCGGCAGTTGCAGCAGCTCGCGCTGGTGGCGGTCCGGCTCGGTGGCCATGACGTCGAGGACGGTGTTGTCGGCGGTGAACCCGCGGCTGGCCAGCATCTCGGTGACGCCTTCGAGGCGGGTCAGCGGCCGGTCCAGGCTGGGCTGCGAGGTGAGGTAGCGGCCGTCGCCGTGCCGGGCCTGGATCAGCCCTTCCTGCTCCAGGAGCTTGAACGCCTCCCTGATGCTGGTGCGCCCGACGTCGAACAGGGTCATGAGCTCGTTCTCGGACGGCAGCCTGTCACCGGGGCGCAGCCCCTGCTCGACGATCAGGGCGTGCAGCCGGTCACGGATCTGGATGGCCAGGGTGGGATGACGTCGTGTCACGCGGGTCTCTCCTGCACGGACGGACCGCGGAGCGGGGCGATGCCGAGCTCGGCGGCCGATGGGTAGCTGGGGGCACAGAACCGGCGCGTGACCGAGACGGTCGCCACCTGGCAGGCGAGCCGGACGCCGCGCACCAGGCCCGTGCCGGCGCAGAGGGCGGCCGCCAGGGCGCCGGTGAAGGCGTCACCCGCGCCGGTGGTGTCCACAACGCGCACGCTGGGGACGTCGATCAGCATAGTGCCGCCGTCGTCGGCGATCTCGGCGCCGTGCTCGCCGCGGGTGACGACGACGATGCGTCCCCTGGTCCTGCCGCGCAGGTCGTCCAGGTCGCCGGGGGTCTCGCCGGCCAGCGCGGCCAGCTCGCCCTCGTTGAGCACCACCACGTCGGCGCGGGCCAGCAGCTCCTTCCCGGTCCCCTCCAGGAACGGTCCCGCCGGGCTCGGATTGAGCAGGACGCGCACGCCCGGCGGGGCCGCCGTCGCGGCCGCGTACGAGATCTCCAGCGGGATCTCCCCCTGCAGCACGAGCACGGACCCGGCGGGCAGGCCGGCGGCGACGGCGGCCGCCTGGGCGGGCGGCAGCAGGTCGGCGGCCCCCGGCCAGGTCATGACCAGCTGCCCGCCGGCCGCGTCGACGTAGACGAAACTGCGCCCGGTCGCGACGCCGACGGCCGTGGTGCACTCACCGACCTCGATCCCCTCGGCGCGCAGCTCGGCCAGCGCCACCGGCCGGGCGGCGTCGTCGCCGAGGCAGCCGACGAACCGGGCGGCGGCGCCCAGCCGGGCCGCGGCGACCGCCACGTTCGCGGCCTTGCCGCCGTGCGCGGTGGCGTAGTCGGCGGCGTTGACGCTCTCGCCCGGCTCCGGCAGGCGGTCGCCGAACATGTAGAGGTCGACGATGTAGGCCCCGATCGCGACGACGGTCACGAGCCCAGCCCCAGGGCGCAGGGCGCGATGCTGTCGGCGTCGACGGTCACCCGCACGTCGGGGTGGTGGTGCGCGAAGGTCACCGGGAGCAGCACGTCCGGCTCGGTGGTGAGCAGCAGCACCCGGACGATGTACCGCTTCCAGGCGCCGCCGTCGGTGATCAGGTGCAGCCGGCGGGCGGAGAGGATCTCCGACATGCCGACGGTGATCGCCATCCGCGGGATCGCCTGCGTGTAGCCGCCGGTCACCCGGTGGGAGTGGGCCACGATCGTGTCGTCGAGCAGCGGGACGACGCGCGTGGTCGAGGCGGCGAACTCCGCGGCGGTGTACTGGTGCCAGCGCGTGGACGGCGGCTCGTTGAAGGCCAGGTGCCCCCGGTAGCCGAAGCCCGCGTAGCAGGTGTCGGCCCCGCCCTCGCCGCGCAGGCGCTCGCCGAACGCGTCGGGGTCGAACACGTCGGGGAAGACGACGTTGCCGGGGTGGGGCCGCAGGTCGGGGTCGAGGAGCTGGTAGAGGTTGCGGTCGCAGTAGCCGCGGAAGCTGAAGGGGTGCGAGGGGTCCACCGGCCGGCCCTGCCAGTCGAGGAACTCGTCCATGTGGAAGGCGTACACGTCGGCCCAGCTGATGCGTTCCTCGTTACAGATGCGCGCCAGGATCGGGTACTGCGCCTTCGGGCCCACGGGCAGGATCCAGCGGGTGGGCTCGCCGCGCATGTTGCGGGCGCGTAACTCGTCGGCCATCTCCCGGGCCAGCCGGTAGTAGAGCTCGGTGGTGTCGGGGTAGACGGTCAGCGGGTGGCGGGCGATGGCCGCCAGTTCCTCGGCCGGCATGGACAACATCTCGTCGGTCAGCTCGGCCGACGTGCGGGGATAGGGGTAGTCGAGGTGCCTCGCGCTCGCGGTGGTCACGTCACTCCTCCTCACAAGCTGCGGGTTGCAGGAATCGGGACAGGACGTTCCGGGTGATTCGCCTGATGTCACCGTCACAGCAGGCGAGGCTGGTCACCCAGTTGACGGATCCGGCGGCGAACACCGCGCCGCCGGATCCGAGCAGTCGCAGGGTCATGTCGGCGCGTACGGCCCGCGCGCCCGAACCGGCCTCCTCGGTGGGGGGCCGGTAGTGGTGGCCGTGGCCGCCCGCGGAGGTCGCGAGCACCAGGGTGTCCGGCGGGGTGCCGAGCTCGGGCGCGGCCCGGTCGATCTCGTCCCCCGCCGCCCCGCCGAGCGCGAGGCCGCAGCAGCCCACCGGGTCGGTCCCGACGCCCTCGAACACCCAGGACGCCTCCTCCCGGCGGCTGTCGGGCAGGCGGGTGTAGCCCGGGGCGGGCCCCCAGCCCTGGGCGGCGAAGCCGACGCCGAGCAGCTCCTGCGGCGCCAGGCCGCGGTGCCGCCAGAGGCCGCCGGGCTCGCCGGTGGAGGTCAGCACGTCCTCGCCGGGCTCGTCGTCCCACCAGTCGCCGACGTGGCCGCGGCGGACCTCGATGGCGTGCGGGTGGCGGGGGTCGACGCCGGTCACCCAGTAGAACCCGTTGCCGCCCAGGTACATGAGCCGGCCGCCGCCGGACACGTACGCGGCGAAGGCCGCGCGTTCGGGGGCGGTGACGTACTCGGGGTGGCTGCCGGTCAGGACGACGCGGTAGGCGGACAGCAGGTCGGCGCCGCCTTCGTGCACGTCCTCGTCGGCCAGCACGTCGAAGGCGAAGCCCGCCGAGCGCAGCCAGCGCAGCAGCAGCAGGTCGGCGGCGAAGTGGCGCGGCGCGCCGGTCATCCACCAGCGGTAGTCGGGGGTGAGGTTGAGCACCGGGCGGCGTCTGGAGGAGTGGGTGACGTGGCCGCCCTCGCGCCGCTGGTCGTACAGGGACAGGCCGAGCTCGCGATGCTCGTTGAGGTAGGCGTCCACCGGGGAGAGCGTGATCACGCGGTCGGTGACCTGCCGGTAGTCGCCGAAGTACTCGGCCTCGCTGGACTGCCGGTGGTTGGCGTAGGCGAGGTAGGTGAAGGTGGGCAGGACGACCGCGACCGGGCTCCTGCGCGTCGCGTCCGGGCGCGCCACCACCGGCAGCACGCACGACTGCCCCCGGGTCCGCAGGCGGACGCCGAGCACGGTGGAGCCGGCGTCCTGCGGGACGGTCAGCTCGCACGTCACCGGCCAGCGGGCGTCGTCGAGGTCCTCCGGGCTGACCTGGAGCGCGGTGCGGGCGTCGCCGCCCGGCCCGAGGAGCCCGGCCAGCGGCCGGTTGACGGCGCGCGCGTGGTGCCCGTTGCCGCTGACGTCCGGGACGACGGGCGCGCCGGGGCCGGCGGACGGGTCCCACAGGGCCAGCAGCTCGGGGCCGAGGTGCTTGACCAGCTCCGGACCGGTGGTCAGGTCGGTCAGCGGAACGCGGCCGGGCATGGCGAGCGGGCCTTCGGTCAGCATGGGCAGGGCGATCCGGCCCGCGTACGGATGCTCGTCGCCCGCCCCGATCAGCAGCTCGCCCGACGGGGACGGCAGCGGCAGGCGGGCCCGCCCGGCGCTCACGCCCGTGGTGCGGAAGTCGTTCAGATGCAGCACGGTCATCAGCGGCGCCGCCTCCCACGCCACGGCCAGCAGCGACCACTCCCCCGCCGGGACGGCCGAGCGCAGCCGGCAGCCCATGCTCCCCGACGGCGTCAGCACGGTCGCCTCCGGCCGGCCCTCCTCGTCGAGCGCGAGCAGCAGCCGCCATCCGGCGGCCCCCAGCCGGGCCACGACCTGGCGCGGCCCGAGCCGCTTCGGCCGGATCCAGAGGGCGAGGCCGCCCCTGGCGGGCGTCGGCACCGAGGCCGCCTCCAGCCGGGAGCCGGGCCGCAGGGGCCGCGGCGCGATCGTCACCGGCACGGCCGGGGTCAGGTCGCCCTCCCGGACGAGGTCCACGAGGGTGACGTCGGCGTCCCCGTCCGGGCCGGAGGCGTGCACGGCCAGCGGCTCCCCGGGCGCCGCGGACCAGCGGTCGGCGTACCCCATCAGGCGGGGTTCCCGGTCGACGGCCATCACGCGTCTCCTCGCCGGTAGGGGATGCCGACGTAGGCCGGCATGCGGAGCCGTTGGGCGACCGTGACCAGCACCAGCAGCGTGGTGAGGTACGGCGTGGCGTACACGAGCTGGGTGGGCACCGAGTCGGTGCCCTGGAAGACCGCGAAGGCGGCGGCGCCGAGCAGCGCCAGCGTCGCGGCCGGGCGCAGCCGCGTGCGGACGAGCGCGACCGCCGCGACCCAGGCCAGCACGGCCCCGAGCAGCAGCAGCACGTGCACCGCGCTCGCCTGGCGCAGTTGCAGCGCGTCGGCGTAGCCGAACAGCAGCGCCCCCGCCGCCGTGCCGGACGGCCGCCAGTTGCCGAAGATCATGGCGGCCAGGCCGATGAAGCCCCGGCCGCCGGTCTGGCCCTCGCGGTAGACCGTCGAGGAGACGGTGACCAGGTAGGCCCCGCCGAGCCCGGCCAGCCCGCCGGAGACCAGCACGCCGTAGTACCGCATCCGCAGCACCGGGACCCCGAGCGAGTCCGCCGCCGCCGGGTGCTCGCCCGCCGACCGCAGCCGCAGCCCGAACGCGGTCCGCCAGAGCAGCACGAAGCTGACCGGGACCAGCGCGACGGCGACCACGGTGAGCAGCGAGACCTCGTGCAGGAAGCCCCGCACGATCCCGGCGAGGTCGGACACCAGGAAGAACCGGCCGCGCTCCAGCGCGCCGAGCAGGTCGGCCGTGCCCCCGCCGCCCGCCAGGACGGGCACGCTGACCGTGCCGATCGACCCGCTCACCGGCGGCGACTGGGTGGCCCCCGCCCCCGGCAGGCCGCTGAAGGCGATGACCGACATGAACCGGGCCACGCCCACCGCCAGGATGTTGATCGCGATGCCGCACACCACCTGGTCGACCCCGAAGGTGACGGTGACGACCGCGTGCAGCAGCCCGGCCGCGACCCCGCCGAGCGTGCCGGCCAGCACCCCGGCCCAGACGCCGAACCCGTACCCGGCCCAGGCCCCGCAGACCGTGCCGATGATCATCATGCCCTCGATGCCGAGGTTGGCGACGCCCGCGCGCTCGCTCCACAGGCCGCTCAGCCCGGCGAGCCCGATCGGGACCGCCAGCCGCAGCGCCGCCCCCACGACGCCCGACCCGGTGAGCTCGTCGGCGCCGGTGAACACCCTGACCACCGACATCGCCAGCAGCAGGACGAGCGCGGCCCGCCACCACCGGTACCGTCCCGCGCTCATGCGGTCGGCTCCAGCGCCGGGGACGCCTGCTCCCGTACGAGCCGCTCGGCCCGCCGGCGTTCCATCCGCCGCGCCACCTCGTAGGCCACCACGACACTGAGCACGATGACGCCCTGCATGATCGTGACGATCTCCTTGGGGATGCCCTCGATGTCGAGGATCAGCGCCGACCGTTCCAGGAACCCGAAGAGCAGGGCGGCCAGCGCGATGCCCGCGGGCGTGTTGCGGCCGAGCAGGGCCACGGCGATCCCGGTGAAGCCCGCGCCGGAGGGGAAGTCCATGCCGTACCGGTAGGTCTGGCCCAGCAGGTCGGGCAGCCCGGCCAGGCCCGCCAGGCCGCCGGACAGCAGCATCGTGACGAGGATCATCCGGCGCGGGTCGATGCCCTGGACGCGCGCCGCCACCGGGTTCAGGCCGCCGGCCCTCAGCTCGTAGCCGTAGCGGGTGCGGGTGAGCAGCACGTGCACCGCCACCCCGAGCACGACCGCGCCCAGCGTGGCCGAGCCGAGCTGGTCGCCCGACGGCAGCGTGAGCTGCGGCAGCCGGGCCGACGGCGGCAGCTCCCGCGTCGAGCCCGAGGTGCTGCCGGCGGCGAAGACCTCGGCCAGCAGGTAGGCGACGACGGCGGTGGCGACGTAGTTCAGCAGCAGCGTGGACAGCACCTCGGAGACCCCGCGCCACACCTTGAGCACCGCGGCGATCCCCGCCCACAGGGCTCCGGCCAGCACCGCGACCAGGCAGACGAACGCCAGGTGCAGCGGGCCCGGCAGCCGCACGGCCGCCCCGGCGACCGCCGCGAACAGCGCGGCCACGTGGTACTGGCCCTCGACCCCGATGTTGAACAGCTTCATCCGGAAGGTGACGGCCACGGCGAGGGCGGCGAAGAAGTAGACGGCCGCCCGGTTCACCGCGGAGACGAGCGAGTCCGGCCGGACCCCGAACTCCAGCATCGTCAGGTACGTCCGCCCCGGCGCGGCCCCCACCGCGGCCAGCAGCGCGGTGGCGACCGTGAGCGCGATCAGCAGCGCGAGCGCCGGGACGGCGAGCACGCCCAGCGCTTCCCGTCCCGCCGCCCGCGCCCGGCTCACCGGCTCTCCGCCGGCCTGGCGGGCACCTTGATCTCGCCCGAGACGATCCGCTTGCGCAGCTCCTCCAGCCGCGGCTGGATGTCGGCGAGCTCGCCGCCGCTGGTGGCGTAGCCGACCCCGCCCTCCTTGAGCCCGAACTCGCGCACCCCGGCGATCGGCCGCCCCGCCACCGCGTCCCGGACGATGCTCAGCACCGCGACGTCGAGCTGCTTGGTGGCGCTGGTCAGGATCACCCCGGCGAGCCCGGGATCGACCGTCTTGCGCTGGTCGACGTCGACGCCGATCGCCCACTTGCCGGCCGCCTTGGCCGCCTGGAAGACGCCGAGCCCGGACGCCCCGGCGGCGTGGTAGACGACGTCGGCGCCGCCGTCGTACATGCCGCGGGCCGCCTCCTGGGCCTTGTCGGGGGCGGAGAAGCCGCTGAAGTCGGGCGGCTGGGACATGAACACGCTGGAGAGCTGGATGCCGGGTTTCACCGCGCGGGCGCCGGCCGCGTACCCGGCGAGGAACTTCTCCTGCGGCGGCGTCTGCACCCCGCCGACGAAGCCGATCCTCCCGCTGGCGGACTTGAGCGCGGCCGCCGCGCCGACCAGGTAGCTGGCCTGCTCCTCGCGGAACACCACGTTGGTGACGTTGGGCAGCTTCACGGTGGCGTCGTCGATGATGACGAACTGGGTGCGGGGGAAGGCGGGGGCGACCTTGGCCAGCGGCTGGGCGTAGAAGAAGCCGACGGCCAGCACCGGGTTGTGGCCGGTCTGGGCCAGCAGCCGCAGGATCTCCTCCAGATCGGACCCGGCGGCGTTGGGGCTGAGCTCCTTGGCCGCGACGCCCAGCTCGGCCTTCGCGCGGTCGACGCCGGCCCCCACCGAGTCGTTGAAGGATCTGTCGCCGCGCCCGCCGCGGCTGAAGGCCACGCCGACCGAGGTGGCGCCCTTCTTCCCGGCGGCGGGACTGACGGCGCCGCAGGCGGCCAGCGAGCACAGCGCCGCGAGGACGGCGAGGGCGCGGACGAGCACAGGGGCAACGGCTAATCGGGGCACTGGGGCACCTCTCAGACGGGACGCCCGCGCCCGGCGCGGGCCCTGGCGGCCTGCCTCCGCAGGCCGATCCTGGCCGGTGCGTTCCCGGCTCCAGCGACCATCATGAATAGTCGTCAGACAAGCGTCAATACTTCTCTGAGAAATCGGCCATGGCGTGCCGTTCCAGCCACGCGGCCACCCCGTCGTCGTCGTTGGAGGCGGTCACCTCGCCCACCGCGCCGAGCACGGCGGGATGGGCGTTGGCCACCGCCACCGCGGTTCCGGCCCAGGTCAGCATGGGCAGGTCGTTCGGCATGTCGCCGAAGGCGATCACGTCGGCGCTGCCCAGGCCGAGCCGGGACGCCATCGACTCCAGGGCCGCGGCCTTGGTCACGCCGGACCGCATGACCTCGCAGAACACGTCGGCCGAGATGGTGACCTCGCAGCCGGTCAGCAGCCCGCGCACGGTGTCGTAGTACTGGCGGGCGGCGCCTTCGAGCTGGACCATGAGCTTGCCGACGTCGTGCCGGTCGATCTCGTGCTCCAGGCGGGGCACCCGGCGCGCGTCGCGGGCCAGCGGCTCGGGCAGGTGGAAGGCGTCCTCCAGGAGCAGTTCGAGGCGGCACTCGGCGCCCAGGCGCACGCCGGGGAACCGGTCGCGCAGCAGCGCCAGCGTCGCGGCGAGCGGCTGCCGGTCCAGCGGGCGGTAGTCGACCACCTCCTCGCTGCCGAAGTCGAAGGTGATCGAGCCGTTGCCGCAGACGGCGACGGCCGCGTGGTCCAGGGCCGCGGCCACCGGGCGGGTGTCGCGGACCGGCCGCGCGGTCGCGATGACGAACACGTGCCCGGCGGCGCGGGCCCGGCGCACGGCGGTCCTGGTGCGCTCGGAGACCTGGCCGCGGGAGTCCAGGAGCGTCCCGTCGAGGTCGCACACGATCATCCGGCGGCTCACGGCGTGACGTCCTTCCCGACGCGCGACTCGATGACGTCGAGCGCCCCGGCGGCCAGGATGCCGCCGATGGTCTCGGCCAGGCCGCGCCGGGCCGCCAGCCCCTGCACGACCACCAGGCTCTCGGTCAGGCCGGTGCCGGCCCGCCAGGACCGTTCCGGCATCGACCCGGCCACCCGCGGCAGGTCGCGGATGGTGGTGCGCACGGTCAGCAGCACGTGGGCCGCTCCCCCGTCGACCGAGGCCAGCAGCCGCGCGACCCGCTGGATCGCGGCGCGCCTGCGGGCGTCCCGCCAGGCGGCGGGGCTCGCGACGACCTGCGGGAAGCAGGTGCGCAACGTGGCGACGACCCGCAGGTCGTGCTCGTCCAGGGCGGAGCCGGGGCCGTCGGTCTCGATGACGGCGTCGGCCAGCTCGGGGACCTTGGCCTCCGTGGCGCCGAACGACGGGACTATCCGTACCGGCAGCGGCACGCTCTGGAAGAACTGCCGGGAGATCTTCGGGAAGCCGGTCGCGACCCGGGCCCCGGCGGGCAGGCCGGCGGCGTCCACGGCGGGATGCCCGGCGGGGACGGCGAGCACCAGCCGCCAGGGCGGCACGCACCCGCTCGCCTCGACCAGCTCGACCTTCGCGCCGGTCTCCTCGATCCAGTCGGTGCCGGTCACGCCGAAGTCGAAGACGCCTCGCTCCACGGCGAGCGGGATCTCGCGCGGCTTGTGGAAGGCCACCTCGACGCCGCCGTCGTAGGTGATGCTCGCCCGGTAGCTGCGCTCGGACGGCCGGCGCACCTCCAGCCCGGCCGCGGCGAACAGGTCGAGGACGGGACGCTCCAGGAACGTGCCCTTGGGCAGCGCGAGCGAGACCATGCAGTCCTCCTCGGAACAGGGGGACCGGCCCCCGGCGACTGGGCGTGCGGCGCGCACCGGCAAGCGTTCCCGTCCGGGCGGGTGGCGGCAAGTGAACCATGGTGGTGGCCGAAGGTTGACTTCGCTTCCTGACCAGTGTTCGCGATGATGGAAAAGGGGGGTTCACGGGAGAGGAAACGACGAGTGTCCACATGCCTGACCCTCCTGCCCGCCGTCGACGTGCGCGGCGGCCGGGCCGTCCGCCTGCTGCGCGGCGAGTCGGGATCCGAGACCTGGTACGGCGACCCGCTCGACGCGGCGCTGGCCTGGCAGGACGCGGGCGCCGACTGGGTGCACCTGGTGGACCTGGACGCCGCCTTCGGCACCGGCTCGAACCGGGCGCGGATCGCCGAGGTCGTCGGCGCCCTGGACATTCCGGTCGAGCTGTGCGGCGGCGTGCGCGACGACGCGAGCCTGGCGGCGGCGCTGGCCACCGGCTGCGGCCGGGTGGTGCTCGGCACCGGCGCGCTGGAGCGTCCGGCGTGGGTGGCGGAGGTCATCGCCAGGCACGGCGACCGGGTGGCCGTCGAGCTGGACGTCTGGGGCACCACCGTGCGCAGCCACGGCTGGACCCGCGACGCCGGCGAGCTGTACGAGACCCTGGCCCGCCTCGACGCGGCCGGCTGCGCCCGGTACGTCGTCACCGACATCGCCAGGGACGGCACCCTCGGCGGCCCCAACCTGAAGCTCCTGCGCGACGTCTGCGCCGCCACCGGGCGGCCCGTCGTGGCCTCCGGCGGCATCTCCAGCCTGGACGACCTGCGCGCCGTCTCCTCCCTGACCCCGCTCGGCGTCGAGGGCGTGGTCGTGGGCAAGGCGCTGTACGCCGGCCGGTTCACCCTGCGACAGGCCCTGGACGCGGTACGCAAACCGGAGTCCTAGACCGGCCGCATGGCCAGCGCGCGCAGGGCCAGCTCGACCATGCCCGAGCCGGGCGACTCGGCGGCCAGGCGGCGCAGGGCGTCGCCGTCCAGCCAGCGGGCCTCGTCGAACTTGTCCTGCTCGATCGCGGGCCGGGTCAGGTCGCCCTCGACCGTGGCCAGCACGTCGATCTCGCGGCGCAGGCCGCCGTCGCCGCCGGTCCAGTCGAAGACGTCCACCAGGCCGCCCACCCGCAGCAGCCGCCAGCCGGTCTCCTCCGCGATCTCCCTGGCCAGCGCCGCGCACAGCGTCTCGCCCCGCTCGACGTGCCCGCCGACGATGTCCCAGCAGCCGGGGAAGAGCCGCACGTGGGCCGCCCGCCGTTGCAGGAACACCTCGCCGAGCGGGTTGAACAGCACGGCGCCGACCACGCAGCGCACGCCCGTGGCGGACGCCTCCCGCTGGATCGACTCGAACTCCGCCGGATGGGGGGCGCAGGTCATGCGGTCTCCTGGTGCGCGTAGTAGGTGGCGTAGAGCTCGGCGAACGGGCCGTCGCGGCGCAGCAGCTCGTCGAACCGGCCCTGCTCGGCGATCTCGCCGCCGTGCAGCACGAGGACGCGGTCGGCGCGCCGGATGGTGGACAGCCGGTGGGCGATCACCACGACCGTGCGGCCCGCGCACAGCCGGGCCAGCGCGTCCTGGATGCCGCGCTCGGTCAGCGGGTCGACGCTGGCGGTCGGCTCGTCCAGCAGCAGGATGTCCGGCTCGCGGACGAACATCCTGGCCAGGGCGATGAGCTGCCGCTGCCCGACCGACACGCCCTGACCGCCGGCGGCCAGGCGGTCGTCCAGGGACATCGGCATGCTGCGGTCCCACACGCGGTGGCCGATCCGCTCGACGGCCCGGACGACGTCGTCGCGGCCGGCGCCGGGGCGGCCGTAGGCGATGTTCTCGGCGAGCGTGCCGGCGAAGATGAACGGGTGCTGCGGGACGACGCCCACCCGCCGCCGGTAGGCCCGCAGGTCGAGGGTGCGGATGTCGCGGCCGTCCACCAGCAGCTCGCCGCCCTGGAAGTCGTAGGCGCGGGCGATCAGCTTGGCCAGCGTGGACTTGCCGCCGCCGGTGTGCCCGACGACCGCCACCGTCTCGCGGGCGGCGAGGCGCACGTCGAAGTCGCGGAACACGGCGGCGCCGGAGCCGTACCGGAAGTGCAGGCCGCGCGCCTCGATCGCGCCGGTCAGCTCGGTCACCGGCGCGTTGCCGCTCTGGACGACGGCGTGGTCGCTGTCGATCAGCGCGAACACCCGCTCGGCGGCGGCCAGCCCCTGCTGGAACAGGCTCCAGAACGAGGCGGCCTGGGTGACCGGCTGCCAGAGCATGCCGAGCGCCTGGAGGGCGAAGTACCACTCGCCCGCCGAGAGCCTGCCGATCACCGCGAACCGCCCGCCCTGGTACAGCACGACCGCCGTGGCCAGGCCCGCCAGCAGCGTCAGCACCGGCAGGATGACCGCGTAGATGAGCCCCTGCCGGACGTAGACCCGGTACGACAGCCGGTTGACGTCGTCGAAGTCGTCGTGGACGGCCCGCTCGCGGCCGAAGCTCTTGGCGACCGCGATGCCGAGCATGGTCTCGTGCACGTTGGCGTTGACCTTGGCCATCACCCGCCGCGTGGCCGCCGCCGCCGTGCGGGCCACCCGGCGGAAGGCCAGGGCGGTGCCCAGCAGGAACGGCAGCGCCGCCAGGATGACCAGGCCGAGGCCGGGGTCGATCCAGAACACCACGCCGCCGAGCAGCACCACCAGGAAGAGCTGGCTGATCAGGTTGAGGGTGAGGGTGAGCACCGAGCCGAAGCCCTCGGTGTCGCCGGTGACCCGGCTGAGCACCTTGCCGACCGAGTTCTCGTCGTAGAAGGCGACGTCCTTGGCGAGCGCGGCGTCGGCGGCCTCGCACTGCAACTGGTAGACCATGCCGCCCACCAGCCGCGCGGTGATCGCCTGGCGGGCCCAGTTCATCGCCCAGGCCAGCACCGCCGCCGCGACCACGAACAGGCACAGCAGCAGGCCGGGGCCGCTGCCGCCGCCGGCCTGGTCGATCAGGCGCGAGACGACGATCGGCACGGAGGCGGTCAGCAGCACCGAGCCCGCGACGAGCAGGGCCGAGCCGATCATGCCGGCGCGGTGGGCGCGCAGCTGCCGCAGGATGCGGGCCAGCAGGCGGCGGTTGCCGTACACGCGGTCGTAGGCGTCGGCGTGCAGGCCCGCGAACAGGTCGCTCACGGGCGCCGCCGATCCTGGGCGTCAGCCACTGTAGATCTCCCGGTAGAGCGCGCAGCGCGCCATCAGTTCGTCGTGCGAGCCCTGGTCGACGACCCGGCCGCCGTCCAGCAGCAGGATGAGGTCGGCGCGGCGGATCTGGCCGGGGCGGTGCGAGACCAGCACCGTCGTGCGGCCCGCCGTCGCGCGCTCGATCGCCTCGGTGATCGCCGATTCGGTACGGGCGTCCACGGCGCTGGTCGCGTCGTCGAGGGTGAGGATGCGCGGCTCGGTCAGCAGGGCCCTGGCGATGGCCAGCCGCTGCCGCTGCCCGCCGGACAGCGTCGTGCCGCCCTCGTTGAGCACGGTGGCGTAGCCGTCGGCCATCCCCTGGACGAACTCGTCCGCGCACGCCTGCTTGGCGACGCGCAGGACGTCCTCGTACCCGGCGGCGTGCGGGGCGCCGAAGGCGATGTTGTCCAGCACGCTCTTGGAGAACAGGAAGATCTCCTGGTCCACGTGGCCGATCTGGCGGCGCAGCGCGCCCGGCTCCCACTCGCGCACGTCACGTCCGTCGATCAGCACCCGGCCCTCGGTGGCGTCGTACATGCGGTTGACCAGTTTGATCAGCATGCTCTTGCCGCTGCCGGTGGGGCCGACGACGGCGAGGGTGCGGCCGGCGGGCAGGTGGAAGGAGACCTCGCGCAGGATGTCGCGGCCCTCGTGGCGCAGCGACACCCGGTCGAAGGTGATCGTGCCCTCGACGGCGGCCGTGCCGCCGCGGGTGTCCTCGCGCTCGCCGGGGGCGCCGTCGATGATCTGCCGCATGCGCGCGGCGGCCGCGAAGCCCTCCTGGATGACCGGCACGGCCTGCTCGGACATGGTGACGGGCTGCGCGAACAGCAGCAGCCAGCCGAGATAGGTCACCACCTGGGACAGCGCCAGCTCGCCCTGCGAGTAGAGGTAGAGCGAGTGCAGGGAGCCGGTCACCATGGCGAGGGCGAAGCTCAGCGCGGGCAGGTAGACCGCCTGCGCCCGGCCGCGCCGGACGAAGGCGTCCCGGTAGGCGGCGGCGGCCGATCTCAGGGCGTGCCGCTCGAAGTCCTCCTGCGTGGCGGCCTTGACCGTGGCGATGCCCGACAGCGTGGTGGAGAAGCGTTCGTTGAGGTCGGCGAAGGTCTCGCGGGTGCGCATGACCAGCGGGTAGAGCCGGCGCAGGTGGTAGCGCAGCGCGTAGGCGAAGACCAGGACCAGCACGCCGGGGGCCAGCAGCAGCCGCGGGTCCAGCGAGGCGATGAACAGGATCGGCACCAGCAGGGCCAGCACGCCGTTGGCGGCGGTGGCGGCCCCGGGGCTGAGCATGTAGTCGACGAGCCTGGCGTCGTTGATGGCGCGGGCCAGGATGTCGCCGATGCGCTGCTGGTCGTGGAAGGCCATGCGCTTGGTGAGCAGGCTGCGGTACAGCTCGTCGCGCACGTCCCGCTTGACGCGCTGGGCGACGACCTCCATCGAGCCGTTCGACAGCAGGTCGGCGACGAACCGGCCGGCCGCCAGCAGCGCGGCCGCCAGCGCCGCCACCCCGACCGCGCCGAGGTCGTGGCGCGGGCCGGTGGCCTCGGCGAACGCCGCGCCGATCTGCACGGGGACGAGCGTGGAGCACAGGCTCGCCGCCGCGGCGGCCACGGTGAACAGCAGCAGCGACGGCCGGTGCCGGCGCAGGTGACCGGCGATCCACCGGCCCACCCCCCGCGACCCGGCCCGATCACGTGCGGCGGCCTGATCCCGCGTGGCGGCCGGATCCCGCGTGGCGGCCGGATCAGGTGACCCGGCCGGATCCCGCGACGCGACCGGCCGCCCGCCCGCGGCCGGTCGCGCCCGCTCGGTCATTCCTCCCCCTCCTCGTCGGCGGCCCGGCCTAGGCCGAGGCCCGGACGGACCCGGTCAGCAGGCCGAGGCCGTTCGTGGCGGCGGTGTTGAGCTCGGCCATCACCCGGTCGCACAGGGCGGAGGCGGCCAGCGCGTCGGAGACCGACGGCACGCCCTTGACCGGAGGACGGCCGCCCGTCTGGGGCTCGGCCGACCGCTGCGCGCAGGCGTCCACGAACGCCTGGAGCTCCGGCCCGAAGCCGCTGCGCCCCCACCCGTGGTCCAGGTTGCGGGTGGCGTGCAGCTCCTGGCCGTACGGCACGCCGTCGGACAGTTCGAGCGTCACCCGTTCCAGCGACGGCGCGCTGTACCGGCTGCCGTCCATGCCCTGGACGGTGACGCCCACCATGAACCGCTTGACGTGGTTGCCCATGCGCAGCGTGGACAGCGAGCCGTCGTGGTGGCGCAGGAACAGGTTGATCTGGAACCGGTCGGCGTCGCCGGCGATGGCGTGCGCGTCCACCTGGACGACCGGCGACGGCACGAACCAGCGGGCCAGGTCGAGGGCGTGCACCCCGTTGTGCCGGATCCACGCCTCCAGGGTGGTGTCCACCCCCCACTGCGGCGCGGACGGGTGGCGGCTGTAGAAGTCGATGGTCACCGAGCACGGCGTGGCCCGGATCTCCTCGCTCAGCTCGTGCAGCCGCTGCAGGGTCTCGGCGTAGCGGAAGTTGAAGCCCACCTGGACGTGCCGCCCGCTGCGCCGCACCACGTGCTCCAGGTCCTGGAGCGCGGGCGTGGACGGCCCGGCCGGCTTCTCGACGAAGCAGTCCACCCCGCGCTCGGCGAGCTGCCGGACCAGCAGGTACGACGGCTCCGGCGGGACCGCCAGCACGGCGGCGTCCACCATCTCCAGGTCGAGCTCGTCCACCGAGGAGACGCAGGTCGCGCCGCCGGCCAGCGACTGCACGTCGGCGGCCAGCGACAGGTCGGGGTCGACGCAGGCCACGACCTGGTGGCCGCGGATGCGTTGCAGGAACGGGAACAGGTTCTGCTGCATCTGGCGGCCGCAGCCGACCAGGGCGAGGCGCAGGAGGTCAGCCACGGCCGGCCCCCGCGGGCGCGCTCCACGCCTCGAACGCCTGCCGCACCCGGTCGCGCAGGTCACCCCAGTCGATGTCGCGGTGGGCCAGGCACACGAAGGACGGGTGCCCTTCGAGCAGCAGGATGCCGACCCCGGCCAGCTCGGCCAGCAGCGACTCGCGCCGCTCCTTGTCGCCCAGCAGCCCCACGTCGTGGTAGACGAGCTCGAACATGCCGCCGCCGAGCACCGGACGGGCGCCCACCAGGGCCTCGACCCCGGCGTCCGCGGCGGCCGCGGTGAAGGCGGCGGCCACCTGCGTGCCGATCCGGCCGAGCTCGGCCCAGCCGTCCGGCGAGTCGCCGACGGGCTTCTCCAGGATGTCGCGGGTGGCCAGCGCCGCGTAGACGGCGATCATCTCCTTGGAGAACGTGCCGCTCAGGCGGGCCTTCTCGGCCAGCGCGAGCAGGTCGGCGTCACCGGCCAGGATGCTCAGCGGGGCGCCGTTGGCCAGCGCCTTGCCGATCACGATCAGGTCGGAGCCGAGGGCGTTGTCGTGGTCGTAGCCGAGGGGCGAGATGCGGCCGCCGGTCTTGGTCTCGTCGAAGACGGTGAGCAGGCCGGCCTCGCGGCACATGGCGACGGCCTGGCGCAGCACGTCGGCCGTGGTGAAGGAGGCCAGGTAGGCGTCGAAGACGAAGCAGCCCAGCCGGCCGCGGTGCCGTTCCAGCAGCTCGGCGAGGGATTCCAGGCGCAGGTCCACCCAGTTGGCCACCGGCTCGGACTCGCCGACGCCGCGCATGCCGTCGGTGTAGCGCAGCTTCTCCCGCAGCGGGGAGTGCAGCGGCTCGTGCCACTTGAGCGAGTCGGCGATCTGGGAGTCGTGCCAGCCGACGTAGCCGCTGCGGATGATGCCGAGCCGGCCGGTGCGCATCGCGGCCAGCCGGAAGGCGGCGGTGACCGCCTCGGAGGCGGTCTTGAAGAACGCGCCGCGGTCGCCGGGCCGCTCGCCGAGCAGCCGGTCGAGGTATTCCTGGTGGAACGTGGTGTAGCCCGGCAGCATGACTCCGTTGCCGAGATAACCACAGAGAATTTCGTTGAACTGGGCGTCCGCGTGACCGATTATCACTGGGCCATAACCCATGACGAAATCGATGTACGGTACGCCGTTCGCGTCGGACACCTCGCCCCGCCGCCCCCGCGAGAACAAGAGCTGCTGCCCCGCGGACCTGAACTTACGCGTGATCTTCGAGTGAGCTATGCGCTCATATTCCGACAACGATCCTCCCCCCATTGGGATTCTAATTAGGCTCGGAATTTCAATTTCTGAAGACAGTACCGTCCGGTCGCCGGGACCCGTCAAGTACTCTTTCTTCCAGTGCTCCAGGCAAGGGCGGACGACATATCAAGACCGCGAGAGCCACGTCAAGTGCTCCTTTTTCCAGGGTCACGCCGCCTTGACAGCGAGGTGCCCGCAATATCAAGTTGTGTGGGCCATTGTCGGCGGATGGAGGCGACGTGGATAACGGATCAGATCCGGGAACTCCGGCCGGCCGGGGCGAGCCGGATATCGTCGGGCGCAGTAAGCGTCTGTGGCTGCTGCCCGAGGGGCGGTGCCTGGTGCAGATAATCCCCAGCCTGCGCAGTTTCACGTACCACCGCGATGAAATCGTCGAGCGCACCGGGCCGCTCCGGCTCGATTTCTACGAAAGGGCGGCGGCCCGGCTGGCCGACGCCGGCGTGCCGTGCGCGTTCCGGGAACGCGTCTCGGCCGACTCGTACGTGGCCGACTACTGCCCGGCGCCGCCGTTCGAGGTGATCGTGAAGAACCGGGCCACGGGATCGACCACCCGCAAGTACCCCGGCCTGTTCGAGGACGGCGCCCCGCTGCCGCGCCCGGTCGTGAAGTTCGACTACCGGACCGACCCCGAGGACCAGCCGATCGGCGAGGACTACCTGCGGGCGCTCGGCCTGCCGGTGGAGGAGATGCGCGAGCTGTCCCTCGCCGTCAACGACGTGCTGCGGTCCTGGCTGCGCCCGCTGGAGGTGTGGGACTTCTGCCTCATCTTCGGCAAGACGGCCGACGGCGGGCTGACCGTCATCTCCGAGATCTCCCAGGACTGCATGCGCCTGCGCCACCAGGACGGCTCCCCGCTGGACAAGGACCTGTTCCGGGACGGCGTGGCGGGCGAGGAGATCGTGAACCAGTGGAGCCGCGTCCTCGATGTCATCACATGAGACCCCGGCCGCGCTGGTCACCGGCAGCAACCGGGGCAGCGGGCGGGCCATCGCCGAGGAGCTGCGCGAGCGCGGCTACCGCGTCTTCTCCCTGAACCGCTCGCTCGCGGGCGAGGACTGGCTCGGCGAGCACAGGTGCGACCTGGCGGACCCGGCGCAGATCGCGGAGGCGACCGCCCAGGTGCTCGGCGCGGCCGGCCGGCTCGACGTCTGCGTGTCCAACGCGGTGGACCGGGTGCTCGACCCGATCGCCGACCTGCGCGCCGAGGACTGGGAGCGGCTGGTCGCGATCAACCTGAGCGCCTGCTTCCACCTGCTCAAAGCCGTCCTGCCGGCGTTGCGGGCCGCCGGCGGGATGTTCGTCGCCATGGGCAGCCACGCCGGGACGCGGTACTTCGAGGGCGGGGCCGCCTACAGCGCCACCAAGGCCGGGCTGAAGGCGCTGGTCGAGACGCTGCTGCTGGAGGAGCGGCGCAACGGGGTGCGCGCCTGCCTGGTCTCGCCGGGCGCCATCGCCAACCTCGACGGCGACGGCTCGCCGCACAAGATGAGCACCCGGTCGGTGGCCCGCTGCGTGGCCACCATCGTCGACTCCTGGCCGGACGACCTCGTGGTGGGCGAGATCGAGGTGCGGCCGTCCTCCCTGCCCGAGCCGCCCGTCGTCGGCATCGACCGGCTGCTGCACGTGTGACCCCGCCGCCCCGCCGTCCCCGCCGCGCCCGTCAGGAGGAATCATGATCTCGCTCGCCCTGCCGAAGGGCTCGCTGGAGCGGCGGGCCCTGGAGCTGTTCGCGACCGCGGGGCTGCCCGTACGGCGGCGCTCGGACCGCTCCTACCGCGGCACGGTGGACCACTCGGGCGTGTCGCACGTGGCCTTCTACAAGCCGCGCGAGATCCCCCTGGTCGTCGGCGACGGCACCTTCGACCTCGGGCTGACCGGCGCCGACTGGGTGGAGGAGACCGGGGCCGAGGTCGAGGTGGTGGAGTCGTTCGACTACTCCAGGAACACCGAGCGGCCGTGGCGGCTGGTGCTCGCGGTGCCGTCCGGCCACCCCGCCCGCAGCGCCGCCGACCTCGACGACGGGGTCAGGGTGGCCACCGAGTACCCGAACATCGGCCGCCGCTTCTTCCGCGAGGCGGGACGCCGGGCCGAAGTGGTCGTGTCCTACGGCGCGACCGAGGCCAAGATCCCCGAGCTGGCCGACGCCATGATGGACGTCGTGGAGACCGGCCACTCGCTGCGCCAGAACGACCTGCGCGTCATCGAGACCGTGCGGACCTGCGGCGCGCAGCTCGTCGCCAACCCGGCCGCCTACGCCGACCCGGCCAGGCGCGGCGTGATCAGGAACCTCGCCCTGCTGCTGCGCGCCGCCTGGGTGGGCCCGGCCCACGTGCTGCTGACCGTGCGCGCCCCCGCCGACCGGCTGGCCGAGGTGGTGCCCGCGATGCCGGACCGGTCGTGGCGCGCGGGCGCCGACCTCGCGGACGGGACCATGGTCGTGCTCCAGGGCGTCCTGCCCAGGCGGGAGGTGCCCGAGACGATCGACGCGCTGCTGTCGGCCGGGGCCGTCAACGTCACCGAGTCGGGCATCGGCATCTTCGCCACGGGGGAAGCGGGTTGATCGGCGCCGCCGGCATGGCGAAGATCGGACGTGGGAACCCTGGCCCGCGGAGCGCAGTGCGAAGGAGACTCATGGACCCCCGGTCGGCGGCGAAGATCACGGAGGCGTCCCCGCGGCGCTCCCCCTGGCTGACGATCCTGCTCGTCTACGTCGGCGGGGTCGTCGGCGCGATGAGCCTCGGCAAGTTCTCCTCGGTCGGGCCCGCGATGGCGGCCCAGCTCGGGCTGTCGCTGTCGGAGCTGGGCTGGGTGATCTCGGCGGTGGTCGGCGTCGGGGCCGCGGTCGGCCTGCCGGCGGGCTATCTCGTCCGCCGCTTCGGCACCGGGCGGTCGCTGGTCACCGGGCTGGTCCTGATCGCGGCGGCGGGCGCGGCGAGCATGGCGGCCAACGACTTCGCCTGGCTGCTCGTCGCCCGCGGCGTCGAGGGCGTCGGCTACGTCCTGGTCACCATCTCCTGCCCGGCGCTGATCCTGCGCCTGGCCCACGAGCGCGACCGGGGCACCGCCCTGTCGGTCTGGGCGACGTTCGTCCCGGTCGGGCTGGGGGCCAGCACGCTGGCCGGCGGCGCGGCCGGCGACGCGCTGGGGTGGCGCGGCTGGACCGGCCTGATCGCCGGGCTGACGCTGCTGGTCGCCGCGGTGACGTGGGCGCGGCTGCCGCGCGGCGGCGCGGCGCAGGCGGCCGGCCCGGTGCCCCGGGCGCGGGCGCTGACCTGGCCGGGCGTGCTGGCCGCGGCCTTCTGCCTGACGGCGCTGGTGACCATCCCGGTGATCGTGCTGCTGCCCACGCTGCTCATCGAGCAGTACGGCCGCTCGGCCGCCGCCGCGGGCGCGCTCACCTCGGTGATCTCGCTGCTCGGCGTGGCCGGCGGGCTGGCGGTGGGCGTCCTGCTGCGCAGGGGCGTACGGGTCGGCGTGCTGGCCCTGTCCGGCTTCCTCGTCGTGCCGGCCGCCTGGATCCTGTACGCCGGCGGCTCCGCCGGGGGCGCGCTCACCGGCGCGGGCGTCATCTCCATGGAGAACGGCTTCCTCGGCGCCCTGGTCTTCGCCGCGCTCCCCCTCATCCTGGAGCGCCTCGACCACGCCGACGTCGGCAACGGCGTCATCGCCCAGGCCGGCAGCCTCGGCTCCCTGCTGGGTCCCCCGCTGTTCGGCCTGGTGGCGAGCGAGTTCGGCTACCGGGCCCTGATCCCCGTCATCGCCGTCGGCATCGTCGCCGCCGTCGGCGCCCTGCTGCTGATCGGCCGGCGGGCGGCCCGGCCGCTCCCAGCCGCCGACTGACCCGGCGAAGGGCCGGGAGCCCATCGCGGGATACGCAGGAAGGTGCGACCATGCGCGGACACGACCCGCTCGACGACACCGAACAGGCCCTGCTGCCCGCCCCGGCCCGGGGCCTGGCGGTCGCGCTGCTGCTGATCGCCGTGGCGGGCGTGTCGATGGTGCTGGTGTTCGGGCCTGGCGCGCAGCAGCCGGGGCATCCGGCGGCGCCGGCCGCGCCCGCCGGGGTGCCGCCCGCCCAGTCGATCCTGCGGCTGTTCCTCGCCGTGGCGGTCATCGGCGGGCTGGCCTCGCTGGGCGGCGTCCTGGCGCGCCGGGCGGGCCAGCCGTCCGTGGTGGGGCAGATGGTGGCCGGGCTGCTGCTCGGGCCGTCCGCGCTGGGCTCGCTGGCGCCGGGGGTGTCCGCGCTGATCCTGCCCGGCTGGGTCGCGCCGCAGCTCGAACTGCTGGCCCAGGCCGGGCTGGCGGTCTTCATGTTCACGGTGGGGCGGGAGTTCGACCCGGCCGCCCTCGGCCGGCAGCGCGTGGTCGTGGGGGTCGCCGCGCTGGCGATGACGGCCGTGCCGTTCGCCCTGGGAGCGGTCGCGGCGGTCCCGTTCGCCGGCGCGCTCGCCGGGCCGTCGGCGTCGGGCACGGCGTTCGTCCTGTTCGCCGGGACGGCGTTGAGCGTCACCGCGTTCCCCGTGCTGGCCAGGATCCTCCAGGAGGCCGGGCTGACCGTCACCCGGCTTGGCTCGCTGGCGATCCTGTGCGCCGGGCTGGCCGACGTGCTCGCCTGGTGCGCGCTGGCCGCGGTGATCGCCCTCGCGCACGCCGGCTCCCCGGCGGGCGTGCTGACCTCGCTGGGGCTGGCCGCCGCCCTGGTCCTGGCCGTGACCCTCGTCGTACGCCCCGCGCTCGCCGCTCTGGCGGCCCGGCATGCCGCCCGCCGGCTGCCCGCTCCGGCCGCGCTCGCGCTGGTCCTGGGCCTGATCTTCGCCCTGGCGGCGGCGACCGACGCCATCGGCGTGCACGCCATCTTCGGCGCCCTGCTGGCCGGGGTGGCCTTCCCCCGCGACGCCCCCGTGCTCGGCGCGGTGCCCGAACGCCTGGGCTCGCTCAACCGCGCGATGTTGCTGCCGGTGTTCTTCGCCTCGATCGGGCTGCGCACCGACGTGCATCTGGCGTTCGGCCACCCGGTGGTGCTGCTGGGCGGGGCGGTGCTGCTGGTGGCCGCCGTCCTCGGCAAGCTGGGCGCGGCCGGGGTGATCGCCTGGGCGGGCGGCATGCCGGGGCGCCTGGCGCTCGGCCTCGGCGTGCTCATGAACGCCCGCGGCGTCACCGAGATCGTCGTGCTCAGCACCGGGCTCGGCATGGGACTGATCGCGCCCGGCACGTTCACGGTGCTCGTGCTGATGGCCCTGATCACCACCATGATGACCGCGCCGGCCCTGCGCCGCCTCGGCCTCTACGCCTCGGCCAGGGCCGAGCCGCGGACGCCGCAACCGGCCTGAGCCGGCCGCGGCGTCCTCATGGCGGCGTCGTGGCGGGCCCTCATGGCGGCGTCCTCATGGCGGGGCCCTCATGGCGGGGTCAGTAGACCTCGCTCCGGTTGTTGACGAGCTCGTCGAGCATCGAGGTGGTGTCGGAGTAGCGCCCGGCCGCCGCGCCGCCGGGCGGCAGGGCGAGGGTGGCGAAGGCGTACCTGACCGCCTCGCCGACCGTGCGCACCCCGAGCCGCCGGACGAGCGGCGAGTCGAGCCGGGTGCTCGCGTTGACCTGCCGGGCCGCCAGGTCGAGCAGCGTGGCCAGCAGCTGGAACCGGACGGGCCCCGGTTGCGGGCCGCCGGCCGACAGCGCGGCGACGGCCTCGGCGTCGGCCAGCTCGCCGTCCCCCTGGCTGTCGAAGCGCTGGTCGGTGGCCTGGACGCGGGCCAGGAACTCGGCGGTGCGAGCCTCCTGGTGCGTCTTCCAGTAGCCGTGCGAGCGCGGGTCGCGGGTCGGGGCGACCTCGGTGACGGTCGTCGTGGCGGACGCCGTGGCAGGCTCGTAGACGCAACCGTTGGCGTTCCGGTACGCGGCGGCCGCCGTGTCGGGCAGCTCGGCGCCCTTCGTGAACAGCAGGCCGGGCCGGGCCGTGAACCCCACGGACACGTCCGCGCCGGGGTCGAGGGGGCCGAGCGTCCAGGTCAGGGTGGTGGTGCCGTCCGGGTTGCGGGTGACCCCGCCGGGCCGGGGGCCGGTGCCGCGGTCGAGCGCGCTGCTGTAGTAGACCTCCTTGGGCAGCGTGTCGGTGAGGACGACGCCGGTGGCCCTGCCGCTGCCGACGTTGGCCGCCCGCAGCCCGACGGTCATCGCCTCGCCGGCGTTCACCGTGGCCGGGGCGGTCTTGGTCAGGGTGAGCCGCGGCGCGTGCACGGTGGTGGCGGCCTCGGCGGTGTTGTCGCCCGTGTCGGCCTCGGGGCCGCCGGCGGTGTCCGTCGCGGTGGCGGTGGCCGTGTTGGTCAGGACGGCCGCGTCGGCCGTGTCGCACGGCACCGTGTAGGTGAACGTCTCGGTCGTGGACCGTCCGGCGCCGAGGTAGGGAACCTGGCGGGCCTGGGCCGGCCCGGTGGGCGGGGTGTCGGTCACGCCGACGGAGGCCGCCGGGCCGGTGCCGACGTTGTCCAGCTTCACCTGGTAGGTGAGGGTGTCGCCAGGTTCGGCGTCCCGCTTGTCGACGCTCTTGGCGGTGACGATGTCGGGGTCGTAGAGGTTGAAGAACGACATCTCCTGCCGTACGGCGGCGGTGAAGTCGAGCTCCTTCTCCGGCTCGCCGCCCGAGCCGCTGCAGGTGGGCGCGGAGACGGGGAAGCTGCTGCAGGCCCAGCCCTTGGCGTCGGGCGAGAGCGCGGCCCGGTACTTGAGGGCGGCCCAGTCGTCGTGGTCGCGCAGGGTCGTGCTGCCGCCGCTGGCGTTGACGTCCACGTTCACCGTCCCCGTGTCGATGAGCGGGGCGCCGGTGCCGGGGGCGGTGTTGTCGTTCCAGTTGATCGGCGCGTTGCCGGCGGCCGAGCGCAGCGGCCGGAACGTGCTGGTGGGGTTGGCGAGGTTGTCGGTCCACCAGAAGGTGTGGTCGGTGCCGTCGCCGATGCCGGCGGACTCGTTCAGCGTGCCCTCGGCGAGCGGGGGCAGGCGGCCGCTGGAGTAGCCGACCCGGATCGCGCCGATCTTCCAGTCCCTGAGCTGGTTGACCAGCAGCGGCGGCGGGCCGGTGGGGATGCCCGACTGGAAGAAGTAGTTCATGACGCTGAGGTAGTTGGGCTTCCACTGGTCGTTGACGTCGCCGCCGTGCCGCAGGCCCAGGGCGTGCCCGAGCTCGTGCATGATGGTCCCGGCCTGGTCCTGGACGGTGCCGACCTCGGCGTCGTCCCGGCCGGTCCCGACGGTGAGCACCTGCCGGTCGGTCGGGTCCGCGCTGGTGGTGTCGCACGTGCGGTCCGGGCCCACGTGGATCTGGGTGCCGATCACCACGTCGTCGCCCGCCGCGGCGGTCTGGAGCCGGCCGTCGCCGCCGTAGTCCACGCCGAAGTCGGCCACGCACATCGTCCGCCACGAGCCGAAGGTGACGATGAAGTCCTTGTTGTTGTCCCTGGTGGGCTCGCAGCACTGCCCCGACGTGCCCGGCGACGTCGAGCTCCCGGTCGCGGTGGTGACGACGAGGTCGTGGGCGAAGATCGCGTAATGGGCGTACCTGGCCAGCTCGGCGGGGAAGTCGGCGGTGCGCGCGTCGCGGAAGTCGCTGTCGTCGGCCAGGCCCATGGCGGCCTGCTCGGGCAGTTGCGTGCCCTGGAGGTAGACGAAGTCGACGCCGTCCCGGTGCGTCCCGGGGTACGGGCACGGGTTCTCGGCCTTGACCGGCGCGGCGTCGAAGGCGTTCCGGACCAGGATGATCGCGTCCGGTTTGGGCCGGTGGGAGTGCCTGGTGTCGGCCATGTAGTCGGCCTGCAGCACGATCGTCTTGCGGCACGGGTCCGCGCCGAGCGCCGGGAGGTCGGCGATGACCCCGCCGTTCCGGTCACGGATCCCGGACAGCTCGACGAGGTCGGGGATGCCGTCGTGGTCGGTGTCGGGCATCACGGTGGAGACGGTGAAGCCGATCCTGGTCTTCCTGCCGTCGTTGTCCCTGGGGAAGCCGTGGTCGCCGTCGCCCTCGGCGCACGTCTGGCCCTTCTGCCGCCCCTGGGAGTCGACGCACGGCGTGCCGAACTGCACGCCGTCGCCCGACAGGGTGCCCGAGCGCACGTCGTAGACGAGGTCGAGGTCGAGGTCGTCGTTCTGGGGGCTGATGTCCATGCGGTCGTCGTTGGTGTTGAGGCCGCCGTCGTAGTCCCAGAGGGCGACGGTGATGTTCACGGTCGGCTGGTCGCCGGGCAGGTCGGACTTGGTGAAGACCCAGCCGTCCGGAGCCTCGGGCAGGCCGAGGGGCTCGAACTCGTCGTCCTCGATGCGCGGGCCCGTTTCGAGCGGGCCGTCGGCGATCCTGACCTTCGGGTAGTAGTCGCCGTCGCCGACGCCTCCGCTGTCCGGGTCCTCGATCTGGCGGAGATAGTCGATGGAGAAGGTCAGCGAGAAGCCGGGGGCCGCGGCCGACGCCGGCGTGGCCAGCGCCGGGATCAGGGCGGCGACCAGCACGCCGATCGCGGCGAACGAGAGCGCCCGCGCCACCGCGCCGGCCCTTTCCGCCCGGTTCTCATGCCATGTGTGACGCTCACGGTGGTTCCTCCTGGGGTGTCGCTCTGAGGAGGATCGTCCGCGCGCGTTCCCATGACCGCATGAGTAACGGCTACTCAGCCCGCCGGACGGCGGTGAGCACCAGGACGTCGTAGTGGACGGTGAAGGCGCCGCCCGCCGCGTCGATCGCGGCCCCGATGCCCGCCAGCAGCGCGCTGCGCCGCTCCGGCGGCAACCCGGTGACCGGGCCGTGCGTGGGCACCTGCGCCAGCCACTCGTCGCGGGTGTAGTCGCGCTCCCACGCGTAGTCCCACCGCTCGGGCTCGCCGAACGCGCCCGCCGCCCGGACGCCGTCGGCGATCTTGTCGAGCAGCGACGTGTACATGCCCACGGCCGGGCCGGCCTGGCCGAGCGCCGGCAGGCCGGGCAGCACCCGGCGGTAGACCTCGGCGAAGGGCTCGGCCAGGGCGTCCGGCGTCTGGAAGACGTTCCAGAACAGCGCCAGCCTGCCTGCGGGCCGCAGCACCTGGGCCGCCTTGGCCGCGCCCGCGACCGGGTCGATCCAGTGCCAGGTCTGCCCCGCGACGACCGCGTCGAACGTGCGCCCGGCCGGGTCCCAGGACTCGAAGGCGGACACGTCCACCTCGATGCCGTCGCGCCGGGCCAGGTCGGCCATGCGCGGGTCCACGTCCACGCCGGAGACCCGGCAGCCGGCCGCCTGGAACTGGCGGGCCGCGATGCCCGTGCCGATGCCGACGTCGAGCACGTCGGGGCCGGGGCTCGACTCGGCGATCCGGGTCACCATCTCCTCGGGGTAGCGGGGACGGGTGCGGTCGTAGCGGTCGGCGTCGGCGCCGAAGGACTCGGCCATCCGCCGGTGCAGGTGCGGCTCGTTCTCGGAGGTGTTAGTGGGCATGCGCCCACTCTAATGGGCACGTGCCCACTCGTCTACCCTGAACGGGATTCGCCGAGAAAGGAGACCGGCCCGGTGCCCACCGGCATAGCCCTCCGCGACGTGCGCGAACAGCTCTTCGACGCCGCCGAGCGCATCCTGCTCCGCGACGGGCCCAACGCCCTGACCAGCCGCGCGGTCACCACCGAGGCGGGCTGCGCCAAGGGCGTGCTCCACCGCCACTTCGCCGACTTCGACGCCTTCCTCGCCGAGCTGGTGACCGACCGCATCCGCCGCGTCGAGGCCCAATCCGCCGCCCTGCGGGCCAGCGCGGGCACCGGCACCGTCGCGGGGAACCTCACGCTCGCGCTGCTGGAGCTGTTCGGCTCGGTCGCCGTGGCCGTCGTCAGCCTCGTCATCTCCCGCGACGGCCTGCGCGCCCGCCTGCGCCAGGCGGGGTCGGCCGGCCTCCCGCTGCTCGGCGAGGCCACGACCATGATCGCCGCCTACCTCGCCGCCGAGCGCGAGATGGGCCGCATCGCGGTCGACGCCGACGTCGACGCCCTCGCGCTCACCCTGATCGGCAGCGCCCACCTGCTGTTCGCCGGCCGCGAGGACGACCCGCCCGACGCCGCCGTCGTCGAGTGGATCGTCACCACGGCCATCGCCGACGCCGTCCAGCGCCGCCTGCTCTGAACCCCCGCCTCACCGGGCCGCGGCCGCCCCCAGGGCGATGGGCCACACGACCAGCAGGTACGCCTCCGACGGCTGGTTCGACGGCGTCGGCCGGTCCCGGCGACGGCCGTGGACGCGCAGGCCGTACCGCCCGGCGCCCTGGGGCGTCAGGTCGATCGGCTCGTCGGCGACGCCCTGCACGCGCATCACTCCGGTGGTGGTGACGAACTCGACCTCCTCGCTCTCCTCCCAGCCTCGGGCGGCCGCCGCGGGCGGGCCGTCCTGCCAGTTCACGTGCAGGCCGACGCGTCCCGCGCGCTTGGCCGTACGGATGAGCAGCGAGTCGGGGGCGGCGGCGACCAGCCCGTCCGGCAGCGGCGGCGGGACGGCGGTGTCCTGGAAGGGGTTGACGATCCGGATCCGGTGGTCGGCGGTCCCCACTGTGACCCGTACCGGATGCGGCAGCGCGGGCCGCTCGTCCCGGCCCGACGCCTTGCGGCCGCGCTCCGAGTGCGGGAGGCCGTGCTCGCGCGTCCATCGCCGGATGTCGGCCGACTTGTCGGGCAGGCCCAGCTCCTCGGCGACCCCGATGCCGAGCCTCGCCGCCGCCTCCGGCCCGGTCTCCACCGGCCAGACGGTCACCAGGTAGAACTCGAACGGCACCTTCGGCACCGCGGCCGGGTCGACGTCCCGGCCGCGGGCCTGCACGCGCATGCCGTAACGGCCCGGCCCCTGGGGGGTCAGGAGGGGCAGGGCGTCCGGCGGGGAGTGCATCATGCCGGACAGGCGCACCTCGCCGGTGAAGGTGACGAGCTCCACCTCCTCGCTCTCGTCCCAGCCCTCGGGGTCGAGGGGCGGGGCGGTCTCGGCGAGCCGTACGGTCACGTCCACGACGCCGGTGTGGATGCCCGTCCGGATCACGGCGGCGCCGGGCGCCGAGGCGGTCAGTCCGTTGGGGACGGTTCCCGGATGGGCGCGGCCCGGCTCGCCGACCACGATCTGGTGATGGGTGACGTGCACGTCGGCCCTGGCTCGGGCGGGAGGTAAGTGGATCATCCCCGGAAGCCTAGGGCCGGCCGCCCGGACGTGGCCCGCTGGAGGGATCTTGGGGCTACGATCTCCCCCGTAGCCCCTTTCGTCCGGAAGGCGTCGCGATGAGCGAACGTTCGCTGAACACCGATGTTCCGAGCCCCGCCCGTATCTACGACCTGTGGCTGGGCGGCAAGGACAACTACGAGATCGACCGGATGGTGAGCGAGCAGATCCTCGCCGCCGTGCCCGACCTGCCGGTGCTGGCCCGTACGAACAGGGAGTTCCTCGGCCGCGCGGTGCGGTACATGGCCGGGGAGGCGGGCATCCGGCAGTTCCTGGACATCGGCACCGGCATCCCCACCGCGGACAACACCCACCAGGTCGCCCAGTCAGTGGCCCCGGACAGTCACGTCGTGTACGTCGACAACGACCCCATGGTCCTGGCCCACGCGCGGGCGCTGCTGCGGGCCGCGCCCGCGGGGACGACCGCCTTCGTCGACGCCGACCTGCGCGAGCCCGGCAAGATCCTGGCCGCCGCCGCAGAGCACCTCGACTTCGACCGGCCGATCGGGCTGACCCTGCTCGGCGTCGTGGACTTCCTCCCCGACACCGGCCAGGCCCGCTCGATCATCGCCGAGCTGCTGGAGCCGATGGCGCCGGGCAGCCACCTGGCCATCTCGCACGGCGTGGTCGGCAGGCGGCTCGAAGAGGGCGTGCGGCACTGGAACGAGAGCGGCGGGGCGCCCATGACGCTGCGCAGCCTTGAGGAGGTCACGAGCTTCTTCGACGGGCTGGAGCTGCTGGCGCCGGGCGTGGTGCCGCTGCCGCGCTGGCGTCCCGTCCCCGAGACGCTGTACGCCGACCGCGAGGCCGTCTACTGCGCGGGCGTCGGCCGCAAGCGCTGACCGTCCCCGGCTTCGCGCCGGTCCGGGCGATGCCGCCTTGCCGACCGGCGTACGCCGCCTGGCGGGCCCGCGTACCCTGAGTCCCCGATCAACTTCACTGAGTGACGGGAGCGGGATGGACGACGGGCTCGGCGCGGGGCTGGGGAGCGAGCGGGACCGGTGCGCGCGGGATCCGTGCCCCTGGCCGCCGGGGCCGTTCACGACCGGGGACGCCAGGTGGTTCTTCGGGCGCGAGCGGGTCGTGTCCGAGCTGGTGGGGCTGCTGGGGGAGCCGCGCGCCGCCCATCCCGTGGTGCTGGCCGGGGCGGCGGGGTCGGGCAAGACGTCGGTGCTGGCCGCCGGGCTGGTGCCGGCCGTCCTGGCGGGTTCGCCGGCGGGGGCGACGGAGCGGGGTCGCGCCGGGGTGTTGTGGCGTACGCCCGGCTCGCCGGTCCGGGGCGGGGGGCGGCCGGTGGAGGAGTGCGCGCTGCTGGTGGTCGACCGGTTCGAGGAGCTGTTCACGGCTCGGGCGGGGTCCGGGGGCAAGGCGTACGTCGAGGAGCTGTGCGCACTCGCGGCGGGCGGGCTGCCGGTGGTGATCGGGATGCGGGCCGGCTGCTACGAGCGGTGCCTGGGGTTTCCGCCGCTGGTCGAGGCGCTGCGGACGCGATCGCTGCCGCTCGGCCCGATGACCGGCGACGAGCTGCGCCGCGCGATCACCGAACCGGCCCGGGTCGCCGGGCTGTCCCTGGAGCCGGGGCTGACCGAGACGATCCTGCACGACCTGGGCGTCCGCGACGACGCCCCGGCGGCGGCCGACGCGCTGCCGCGCCTGTCCCACGCGATGCGCGCCACCTGGCATCGCCGCGACGGCGACACACTCACCCACGCCGCCTACCGGCAAGCCACCGCGCCACCCCTCCCCCCCGGCCCCGCGCCCGCTTCCCCCTCCCCCGACCGGGAGAAACCCGCTCCCTTCTCCCCTGACCGGGAGAAACCCGCTCTCCCCTCCCCCGACCGGGAGAAAACCGCTCTGCTCTCCCTCGGCCGGAAGAAACCCTCTCCCCCCTCCCCTGACCGGCAGGAGTCCCCTCCTCTCGGGGGGCCTGTTGGGCCCTCTCCTGGGCCGGAGGCGGCGGCTTCCTCCTCTGTCGGGGGGCCCGCGGCACTCTCCTCAGGCTCCGGTGGGGGCGGCAAGGGGTGCCCGGTCGGGCGGAGGGTGCGGGGGCTGGTCGTGGCGCTGGTGGTGCTGGTGGTGGTCGCCGGGGCGGGCGCGGGGCTGGCGTGGCAGAAGAGCGGCCGGGCGAGCGCCGCCCGCGTCACCGCGCTCGCCGAGCGGGCCGCCGTCCAGGCGCGGGCGCTGCGGGCCACGGACCCGGCGCTGGCGATGCAGGTGGCGGTGGCCGCCCAGGGCCTGGCCGACACCCCGGGCACCCGCGGCACGCTGCTCGACACCGCCGAGCCGTACGCCACCCGCCTGCGCTCGGCCGGCGACCGGCTGCGGGCGATCGCCTACAGCCAGGACCACGCCCTGCTCGCGACCGGCGCCGACAACGGCGTGGTCGAGCTGTGGGACGCCACCGACTCGCGCCGCCGCACCCCGCTGGCCACCCTGCCGCGGGCCGCCGGGCCGGTCGGCGCGCTCGCCTTCCGGCCGTCCGGCGGGGACCGCGTCCTGCTGGCGGCCACCGGGCAAGGCGTCGAGGTGTGGAACGTCGTGGACCCCGCCCGCCCCCGGCACGTCGCCGCCCTGCCCGGCGCGGCGACGGCGGCGTTCACGCCGGACGGCCGCACGGTGCTGGCCGCCGCCGCGCACGGCGTCCGGCGCTGGCGGCTCGCCGGCCGTCCGGTCGCCCTGCCCCCGGTGCGCGCCTCCGCCCCGGTCACCCGCTTCGCCGTCGGCGACGACACGGTGGTGACCGGCCACGACGACGGCAGCGTGCGCCTGTGGGACCCGGCGCGGCCCGCCTCCCCCGCGGACACGATCGCGACCGGCCTCCAGGACGGCCCCGCCGCGCTCGCGATCAGCCCCGACGGCGGCGCGCTGGCCTGGTCGGCGCCCGCCCGCGGCACCTGGCTCTGCCTCCTGCGCGCCCGCCGCTGCGACCGGCCCGTCCGGTACGGCGACCCCGCCGGCGCCCTGGCCTTCAGCCCGGACGGCACCGTCCTGGCCGCCGCCGGCGACGACCGCGCGGTGCGGCTGTGGAGCGTCGCGACCCGCGCGGAGGTCACCTCGTTCCCGCACCCCGACCGCGTGCTCGGCCTCGCCTTCACCGCCGACGGCCAGGCGCTGGCCACCGGGTCGGCGGCCGGCGCCTTCTACCAGTGGCGCCATCCGGTGCGCGTGCCCGACCCGGTGACCGGGCTGGTCCTGAGCCGGGACCGGACGCTCATGGCCACGACCGGCGCGCGCGGCGGCGCGCTGTGGGACGTCCGCGATCCCCGCCACCGCGTGCTGCTGTCACGCTGGAACGTTCCATCAGCCGCCGCTCCGGTGCTGAGCGGCGACGGCCGCCGCCTGGCCACCGTCGAGCGCGGCGTGGCCGTGACCGTGTGGGACATCCGCGACCCCTACCGCCCGGCCCGGCACGTCCGGCTGCCGGTGCGCGGCCTCGCGGTCGCCGCGCTCAGCCCCGACGGACGCGTCCTGGCCACCGGCGACCACGGCGGCCGGCTGCTGCTCTGGGACGTCACCGGCCCGCCGCGCCGCCTGGCCGCCCGCGACGGCTTCGGCGACGTCGGCGCGCTCGACTTCAGCCCCGGCGGCGGCCTGCTGGCCAGCGGCGGCGCCGACCGCGGCGTACGGCTGTGGGACGTGCGCCGCCGCGCCCTCGACCAGGTCGCCCACCACGAGGAGCACGCCGACGCCGTGGCCGGCGTGCGCTTCGGCCCGAAGGGCGACGTGCTGGTCAGCACCGGCCACGACCGGACCGCCCGCGTCTGGAGGGTCGCCGATCCGGGCCGCGCCCCCCGTCCGGCGGTCCTGCGCGGGCACGGCGGGACCGTCCTGGTCGCCGGGTTCAGCCCCGACGGCGCCGCCCTGGCCACCACGGACGCCTCCCGCACCACCCGCCTGTGGGACCTGCGCTCCCGCCGGCCGATCGCCGAACTGTCCCACCCCGACCTCGGGACCGTCCTGTACGCCGACGACCACACCCTCGTCTCGGCCGCCGGGCACGATCTGCGGTTGTGGGACCTGCGGCCGGAGTCGGTGGCCGCGCGCGTCTGCGAGGCCGCCGGGATGCCGCTCACCCGGGCCGAGTGGCGGCGCTACTTCGACGACCTGCCCTACCGTCCGCCCTGCTCGTGACCCCCGGCAGGGCGCTGACAGAGATCTGGCAGCGGTACCTGGCACGGTCCCCCCATGACGGACAAGACGGACGTGCTCATCGTCGGCGCCGGGCCCACCGGCCTCACCCTCGCCGTGGAGCTGGCCCGGCGCGGGATCGCCCACCGCGTCGTCGAGCGGGCATCGGCGCCCTCGGCGGGCTCGAAGGGCAAGGGCCTCCAGCCGCGCACGCTGGAGATCTTCGACGACCTCGGGATCGTCGACCGGGTCCTGGCCGGGACGACGCCCTACCCGCCGATCCGGGTCAGGATCGGGCGGCTGCCGGTCTACCAGGGCCGCATGCACCGGCCGGCGGCGGCGAGCGAGCAGGTGCCGTACCCGACGGTGCGCATGCACCCGCAGTGGCGCACCGAGGCGCTGCTGCGGGAACGGCTGGCCGAGCTGGGCGGCGCGGTCGAGCACGGCGCCGAGCTGACCGGCTTCGAGCAGGACGCGGACGGCGTGACGGCCCGGCTCGGCACCGGGACGACGCTGCGGGCCCGCTACCTGGTCGCCGCCGACGGCGGCAGGAGCACGGTGCGCAAGGCGCTCGGCATCGGGTTCACCGGCCAGACCCGCGAGGAGGAGCGCATGGTCCTCGGGGACGTGCGCGTCGAGGGGCTGGACCGCGAGCACATCCACGCCTGGGTGCGGCCGGGCAGGGGGATGGTCGCCCTCCATCCCATGGCCGGCACCGACGCCTTCCAGTTCATGGCACCGCTCAGGCCGGGCGCGACGCCGGACCTGACCCTGGCCGGCTTCCAGCGGCTCTTCGCCGAACGCTCGATGCTGCGCGCGGCCCGCGTCACCGAGTTGCTGTGGTCCTCGCTCTACCGGGTCAACATCCGGCTGGCCGACGCCTACCGCGCCGGACGCGTGCTGCTGGCCGGGGACGCCGCCCACGTGCACTCCCCGGCGGGCGGCCAGGGGCTCAACACCGGCGTCCAGGACGCCTACAACCTGGGCTGGAAGCTGGCCCGCGCGCTGACCGGCGGGCCGGCGTTGCTGCTGGACACCTACGAGGAGGAGCGCCGCCCGATCGCCGCCCGCGTGCTCGGCCTCAGCACGGACCTGCACGACCGGAAGTCGTACAAGCGGGACGAGGAGACCTACCAGCTCCGGGTCGGCTACCGGGGCGGCTCGCTGGCCCGCGCGGGCGGCGAGCGGATGCCCGACGGGCCGCTGCGGCTGGCCGACGGCTCCCGGGCGCGCCTGTTCGACCTGCTGCGCGGCCCGCACTTCACGCTGCTGTCGCCGGACCCAGCGCCCCGCGTGCCGGGCGGCCCGCAGGTGGTGGCGTACGCGCCGGCCGAGCCGTACGGCGGGGCGCGGCACACGCTCGTGCGCCCGGACGGCCACGTCGGGATCGCCACGGACTCCGCCGCCGAGCTGGCCCACTACCTGACCCTGGTGTGAGGCCCCCTTTGTAGTGGACCTGTAGTGGCTCTCTTGCGCCCCCGCACATCCTTGGATCTCAGCGGGCGCCACCCGTGCGCCCCGAGCAACCAGGGAGATCCTCATGGTCAAGACCGCTCGCCGTTACGCCAAGTACGCCGTCAGCGCCCTGTCCACCGCCATCTTCGTGCTGAACGGCTGATCACCCTCGCGTGCACCCCCGGGGGACCGCGTCTCCCGGGGGGCCACCCCCCACACGAGCGGAAGGACGAGGCGTGTTCGGCACCGCGGTACGCCAGCTCGGTTATGCCTGGTCGATGATGTCGGGCCGCAGGTTCCGCCTGCGGGACGTAAACGCGCTGGCCGACGACATGCGCGTGACCCTGGAGACGTTCGGGTCCCCGGGCGAGGGCGCCGACGACATGCTCGCGGGCAGCGACCCCGAGCTCCAGGAGGACCTGACCCGGCGGCGGCTGCGGCGCACGATCCGCCACGCGGCCGCCGAGAGCCCCTACTACCGGCGCTGGTTCGAGACGAACGGCGTGGACCCCGGCTCGATCACGCCCGCGACGCTCTCCACGATCCCGCCCACGTCCAAGGCCGACCTGCGCGGCATGCCCGCCGCGTTCGTCTCCGACCGCGCCCGCCCGGTCGTGCTCGCGCACACGACGGGGACGACCGGGACGCCGACCATGGTGTGGTTCTCGGCGTACGAGATCGAGCTGATGTCCTCGATGTCGGCGCTGGCGCTCATGCTCGCCGGCAACCTGCGCTCCGCCGACCTGTGGGCCAACGCGATCAGCTCGCGGTCCATCGCCCAGATCCTCACCGAGCGGGCCGTCACGCGGACCGGGGCCGCGTTCGTGCACCTGGGCGCCGTCGATCCGGCCGTCGCGCTCGACCGGCTGGCCACCCCGATGCACGTGCCGGGCAAACACCCGCAGATCACCCAGCTCAACGTGACCGCCTCCTACCTGGCGGCCCTGGTCCAGGAGGCCGAGCGGGGCGGCTGGCAGGCCGGCGACTTCGGCCTGAGCACGATCTGGTCCGGCGGCGAGGTGCTGACCGACGCGCTGCGCGTGCGCGCGGAGCACACGTTCGGCGCGCAGGTCCGCGACGGCTACTCCATGACCGAGATCGCGCCCGTGGGCGGCCGGGTCTGCGCCGACGGCCACCTGCACCTGCCGGCCGACCAGGGGCTGGTCGAGATCCTCGACCCCGTCACCCTGCGGCCCGCCGAGCCGGGGGCCGTCGGCACCATCGTGGTCACCCCGTACTCCACCTACCGCGACACCACCCTGCTGCTCCGGTACGTCACCGGCGACCTGGTCAGGGTCCTGCGCGCGGACGAGCAGCCGTCGTGCGCGCTGGCCGCGCTGCCCGCGACCTCGCGCGTGCTCGGGCGGGTGTCGCCCGGCGGGCTCACCACGCGCGACGTCCTGGACGTGCTGCAGGCAGAGCACGCGCTGCCGCTGCCCACCCGCTGGTCGCTGGAGGGCTCCCTGCTGTACGTCGTGGCCGGCAAGTCCGACGCGGGCCTGCTCGGCCGCCTGGAGGAGCGGGCGCACGGGCTGCCCCTGGACGGCATCGTCCTGGTGGAGACCGCCGACGACCTGCCCACCCCCTGCCGGCTCCGCGCCGACCTGCTGGAGCTCAGCTTCGAGCGAGGACTGTGATGACCCCGTACGTGCCGGCGCTGTACGCGCTCGTCGCCCTGACCGTCGCGCTGACCGCTGCCTACCTGGGCCGCTACGTCATGGCCAGGCCGCCGGTCGGCCGGATGGTGGGGTCCGACATCGCGGTCATGGTCGCCGCGCTGGTGGTGATGCCGTTCGCGTACCTGCACCTGCCGACCGGCGTCGTGGTGTCGGTCTTCGGGCTGGTGGTGCTGACGCTGGGGCAGCTCACGCTCGCGCCCGTGCTGGGCGGCCGGTGGGCGACGGCGGCGGTGCTGCTGCTGTGCGCCGCCGACATCGCCGTCCACCTCGCCGGATGGCCGGCGGGGGTGCTGGTGGTAAACGACGTCCTGCTGATGCTGCTCGTCGTCGGGGCGGTGAACCTGTGGGTGCAGGCGGCGGTCACGCCCGGCCAGGTGGCCGCGCTGGCGGTGGCGCTCACCGGCTACGACACGCTGGCCACCGGGCTGTCCTCGCTGACCCTCGACTTCGTGCAGCGCATGCAGGGGCTGCCGTTCGCTCCCGTGCTGGCCACCTCCTACGGCGAGAACCCGTCACTGATCGGCCTCGGGGACTGCCTGATGTTGTCGCTCTGGCCGGCGGTGGCGGTCCGGGCGTACGGGAAGGCGGCCGCCTGGTGGGCGGCGGGGCTGGAGGCGGTGCTGCTGGCGGTCTCCATCGCCGTCGTGCTGGGCGGCGGGCGGCCGATCCCGCTGCTGACCGCGCTCGGCCCGCTGATCCTCGTCCAGTGGCTGTACTGGCGGCGGTGGTCGGCCCGGCGCACGCCCGCGCCGGTCCGGCCCGCGGTGAACCGG
Organism: Nonomuraea sp. NPDC004702; assembly: GCF_053601695.1. NCBI lineage: Bacteria > Bacillati > Actinomycetota > Actinomycetes > Streptosporangiales > Streptosporangiaceae > Nonomuraea > Nonomuraea sp. NPDC004702. The sequence goes on along the minus strand of NZ_JBSGCE010000002.1, from coordinate 338,584 downwards.
GCGCTGGACGTCCCGGCCGGCGCGCAGGAGGGGGTGTGGGCCGCGCTGGACGACGGCGGCGCGCTCGTCGGCGCGGGCGCCACCCCGGGCCAGGCCCGCCGCGAGGCCCGGCTGGCAGGCGCGACCGGCACCCCGGTCGTGCGGTGGCTCCAGGACTGAGCCGGAAGCGGCGCCCCGTCACTACTTGTCGCGGGGGTGGTCCTTCAGGTAGGCGGCGACCTGGCGGCCCTCCGGGGTGTCGCCGAACAGGGGCAGGGCGTGCCGCCAGGCCGTGGCCGCCTCCTCGTGCCGTCCGAGGCGGGCGTGGGCCCGGCCCATCTCCGTGAGCGTGCGGGCCCGCCACACCTGCGGGCCGTCGCGGCCGAGCCGGTCCAGCGCGGCGGCCAGGTGCCGCAGCGCCTCGCGCGGGTCGCCCTGGCGCAGCCGGACGACGCCGAGTGCGTGCCCGCTCAGCGCCTCGCCCAGGACGTCGCCGCACTCCACGAACAGCCGCAGGCTCGCCGCCAGCGTCTCGGCCGCCTCCTCGAACCGGCCGAGCGCGCCCAGCGCCTCGCCGAGCCTGCGCAGCACCTTGCTCATCTCGACCCGGTCGCCGACGGCCTGGGCGGTCAGCAGGCTCTCGCGGTAGCACGCGACCGCCTCGGCCGTCTCGCCCGCCTGGTAGCAGGCGGTGCCGAGGGCGCGCAGCAGGTTGCCGCGGGTGCCGTGGTCCTCCTCGCCGGTCTCCGCCAGCCGGGCACGCGCGATCTTGACGGCCTGCTCGTGCTCGCCGCGTTCGATGTGGATCCAGATCGGCCACGTCCAGGCGTAGGCCAGGCCGGCGGCGTCGTCGTGCGCGGCCAGCAGCTCGATCGCCGCGTACGCGTCGGCCAGCGCCTCGTCCAGCCGGCCCGAGCCGTGGCGGTCGGCGGCCCGGCTGATCAGCGCGTACGCGGCCCCGTGCGGGTCGCCGACCCGCACGAAGGCGGCCAGCAGCTCCCCGCACGCCGCGTCGGCGGCCGGGTAGCGGCCCCGCTCGATGTCCATGTTGACCAGCAGCAGCCTGGACCGCAGGGCCGTGCGCTCGTCGCCCGCCGCGGTGGCCGCCGCGATCACCGCGTGCTGGACGCGCTCGGCGTCGGCCAGGAAACGTTCCATCGTCAGGTAGCCGGTCAGGTGGTGGGCCAGCTCCGCGGCGGTGGCGACCTGCCCCAGCTCGGCGGCGGTGGTGACGGCGAGCACCAGCGTGCGCCGCTCGGCCGACAACCACACCGTGCCGGCGGGCGTGTCGGCGGTCGGGCCGGAAGTCGGGCCGGAAGTCGGGTCGGCGGGCGTGCTGGAAGTCGGGTCGGCGGGCGTGCCGGGGCCGGGTTCTCCGCGTTCGTAGGGCGGGGACAGTGGAATGGGCAGGCCGCGGGCGGCGGCCCTGGTCCTGCGGAGGCTTTCCAGCGCGAGCCGGGTCAGCGCGGCATGCCGCTGCCCGGCGGGCTCCTCCGCCTCGGCGCGTTCCCTGGCGTAGACGCGCAGCAGGTCGTGCAGCCGGTAGCGGGGCTGACCGGCGGCGTCGATCTCGGTGGAGGTGAGCATGCCGCGCGCGACCAGCGTCTCCAGGACGGCGTCGGCCTCCCGCGCGGGCAGGCCGAGCAGGGCGGCGGTGGTCCACTCGGCGACGCTGTCCAGCCCGGCCAGCCCGAGCAGGCGGAAGGCGTGCCTGGCCCACTCCGGCAGCGCCGCGTAGCCGGGCTCGAACGTCGCCCGGACGTCGAGGCCGCCGACGACCAGCTCGTCCAGGTCGTGGCCGGCCAGGCGGGTGGCCAGCTCGCGTACCGGCCAGACCGGGCGGATGGCCAGGCGGGCGCCGGCGACCCTGAGCGCCAGCGGCAGCCGGCCGCAGGAACGCAGGATCTCCTCGGCGGCGTCCGGCGCGGCGCCGATCCGGTCGCGGCCGGCCACGCGTTCGAGCAGCAGCCGGGCGTCCCGCTCGCCGGGCAGGTCGAGCCGGATCCGGACGGCGCCCTCCAGCGCGGGCAGCGGCGAGCGGGAGGTCACCAGGACCGCGCCGCGCGGCGTGCCCGGCAGCAGGTGGCGGAGCTGCGCCTCGTCCACGGCGTCGTCGAGGACGACCAGCACCGCCTGGTCGGCCAGCCGCTGGCGGAGCAGCCCGGCGCGCTCCTCGGCCGAGGCGGGGATCATGGCGCCGTCCAGGCCGAGGGAGCGCAGCAGCACGTCGAGCAGCTCGCCGGGGTCGCGCGGGCCGCGGGCGTCCTGGCCGAGCCGGACGAAGAGCTGGCCGCCCGGGTAGTCGGCGCGCAGCAGGTGGGCCAGGTGCACGGCGAGCGTGGTCTTGCCGATGCCGGGCAGGCCCGACAGGATCGCGATCGGCGGGCTGAGCCGGTCCGGCCGCGCCCGTAACAGCGGCAGCAGCTCGGCGATCTCCGGCTCCCGGCCGACGAAGTCGGCGGTGTCGGCGGGAAGCTGGCACAACGCCTGTAGCGGGACGGCCGCCCCGGGCCACTGGTCGGCCGGCCCGGCCGCCGGGAAGCGCGGATCGGCCGCCGCGGTCGTCCCCGGCGGCCGGTCGAGGTCGGGATCGCCGGCCAGCAGCGCGGCGTGCAGGCGGCGCAGCTCGGGGCCGGGTTCCAGGCCCAGCTCGGCGACCAGCAGCTCGCGGGCCTCGCGGAAGGCCTCCAGCGCCTCGTCCCGCCGCCCGCCGCGGTGCAGGGCGATCACGAGCTGCTCCCACAGCCGCTCGCGCAGCGGGTGGGCGGCGATGAGGGCGCGCAGCTCGGCGACGAGGTCGTCCTGCCGGAGGGCGAGCCGGGCGTCGATCCACTCCGACCTGGCGACCGCGAGGCGTTCCTCCAGTTCGAGGAGCCGGGGGGCCATCGCGCCGGTGAGCGGCACGTCCTCGGCGGGCGCGCCGCGCCACAGGGCGACGGCCTCGGCGTAGGCGCGCTCGGCCGCGGCCAGGTCGCCCGCCGCCCGCTCCCGCCGGGCCAGCCTCAGCGTGTCCTCGAACACCAGCAGGTCCAGGCTGCCCGGCGGGACCTCGCAGACGTAGCCCGAGCCCTCGGTGCGCACCAGCAGGCCGCCGCCCGCCAGGGACCGCCGGAGCTGGTGGACGTAGGTCTGGATGTTGGCCAGGGCCGAGCGCGGCGGATCGTCCCAGACGGCGGAGATCAGGCGCTCCCTGGAGACGGTCGCGTTCGGGTGGAGCAGCAGGACGCCGAGCACGGCCCGCTGCTTGCGGCTCAGGTGCACCCGCCCGCCGGGGCCGTTGACCCGGATCGTGCCGAGGATCGCGAAGTCCACCGTGCCTCCCTCGTGGCCGGACCGAAAGATCGGCTTTCCGGACGGCAGTACATCCCCCGCGACGGCGTTTTGACAATCCCGGGTGAGGGACCCTGACCTGATCCGGCGCGGTCAGCCGCAGACGGGCCGGTAGGGCAGCGTGGGCACGTACGTCCGCCATTCCCGCTCGGTCAGCGCCCGCCCGGCGCGCGCGCAGACCGTCTTCGCCACCAGCTCGGCGGCGGCCGGGACGCGCCCGACGGTCCCGCCGGCGTCCACCGTCAGGACGTGCGAGCCGTCGGGGGCGAAGGCGATCGACAGCAGCTCGCCCTCGTCGCGGTCGAGTCCGCCGCCCGGGTCGGCGGACAGGCCGAGGTCGCCGCCCGTCCTGGGGTCGATCAGGCGGACGCGGCCCTGCCCCGCGTTGACCGCGACGAGGTCCTCGACCGGCGAGTACGCCGGCGTGCCGAGGAAGGAGAAGCCCTCGGTCCCCTCGGTCAGCCGCCGGCCGCCCGCGTCCCACGTGCTCAGCCGGCCGCGCGAGTCGAACACGACCAGCCCGTCCCCCGCGTGGGTGAAACGCACCCAGGAGCCCAGGACGTCCTTGCCGAAGACGCTGAACGGCGGGCCCGCGACCCGGCCGTCGGCCGCCCGCAACACGCGCACGTCCAGGCCGGTCACCGCCAGCCGTCCGCCGTCGGGCGCGAACGCCAGGTCCACGACCTGGCTCAGGGGCGTGCTCCACAGACGGCGGCGCGACCGCCAGTCCCACAGCTCGACCGCGTCCTCGCCGGTTCCCGGACCGTCGAGCACGAGCGCGAGCCGGGCGCCGTCCGGGCTGAAGCGGACGAGCTCGGGCTGCGACCGCCCGGCACCGGCGGTGAACCCGCCCGCGGGCTGCCTGGTCGCGGCGTCCAGGACGCTGACGTCGTGGCCGGACAGCAGCGCGAGGCTCCGGCCGTCGCGGCTGAAGGCGAGCGCGTGCGCGGTGGGCAGGCGGCCGGACGTCGCGCCCCCGACCTGGCGGAGCGCGCCGTCCACGACGAGGTGCAGCCCGTCCTCGGCGAGGTCGGCCCGTTCGTACGACGGGCCCTCGACCGGCTCGTTCACCAGGTCGGCGACGTCCACGGCGAACACCTGGTCGCCGACGAGGTAGCGGAAGGTCGTGCCGTCGAAGGCGGCGGCCGGGCGGGTTCCGGCGTCCACGTCCCCGCGCACCGGGACGGCGCTCAGCAGGTGGCTGTCGGGCAGCCGCCAGAACTGGACGGTGGCGTCGGTGACGGTGGCCAGCAGCCGGCCCGTGTGGTCGAAGACGGGATCGCCCTTGTTCCAGGCGCCTTCCCTGCCCTCGCCGACCTCCTCGGTCCAGCCTTCCTCCGTCTGTCTCAGGGTCAGGGTCCCGTCGCCGGATGTGGCCAGCCACCGGCCGTCGGGGCTCAGCGTGCCGCGCCGGGCGGCGGGGTCGGTGACGTCCCACTGCTCGCTGTCGTCCGGCTTGACGATCACCTTGCGGCCCTCGTGCCGGCGGACGGCGTCCTGCCAGCCCTCGACCAGGTCCCTGAGCCGGTGGACCGGCCAGTCGCCGACCGGGCGGCCGGTGCCGGCGTCCCAGGCGCGGGCGCGGCGCCCGGTGGCGGCGACCAGCGTGCGGCCCGAGGGGGACAGCCCGATGTCGGACACCCGCTCACGGCCGAGGCCCAGGCCGGAGATCAGCGTGACGCGCCGGCCCGTGCGCACGTCCCAGAGCCGCGCCTGGTCCTGGCCGACGCTGAGCAGCGTGCGGCCGTCGGCGCCCAGCGCCCGCAGGGTGCTGCGGGCGGCGGCCGGATCGCGGAACATGCCGCGCTCGCGCTGCGCGAGCGCGGCGGTCAGCGCCGCCCTGGCCTGCGGCGTGGGCCGCAGCCGCCAGGCGGCCACGGCGAGCAGCCCGGCGAGCACCGGATCGCTGCGCCTGGTCGCCTCGGCGCGCGCGGCCAGGCGCGTGGACTCCGACGTCGTCAGCCGGTCCTGGAGCTCGTCGGCGCGGGCGGCGGCGAGCCTGCTCTGCTGGACGGCCACGCCGCCCGCGACCAGCGCGACGACCAGCAGCCCCGCCAGGCTCAACGTCAGCAGCCGGGCGCGGCGGGCCCGGCGTTTGGCCAGCCGCGCCGACGACTCCAGGAAGTCGCGCTCGGCCTGGGACAGCCTGATGTCGCGGCGGGCGGTCGCCGCCCAGCTCAGGGCCTCCTCCAGCATCGTGCCGTGGAACAGGCCGCCGTCCCTGCGGCCGCCGTCGTCCCAGCGCCGGACCGCGGCCAGGATCGGGCCGTGGACGGCCAGCCCCTCCCTGTTGGCCTCGATCCAGCGGCGCAGCCGCGGCCAGGCGTGCGGCAGGGCCGGACGGGCCAGCCAGACCTCGTGGCCGTCGCGGCCCAGCAGGTACGCGAACACCTCCAGGATCCTGGTGACCGCCGGGATCTCGGCCGCCGATCGTCCGGCCACCAGCTCGTCCAGGGCGGCCTTCCGGGTGGCCAGCTCGCCCATGCCGTCCACGGTGAACAGGCGCAGGAACACCTCGGGCGCCAGCTCCCGCTCCGCGGGGGACAGCAGGGTGTAGGAGTCCTCGGCCAGCGTGCCGAGCGCCGGGTCGGCGACCGTCCCGGCGACGTGGGCGGCCTGTCGGCCGCGTTCGAGCAGCCGCGCGGTGTCGAGCCCGCCGTCCCCGCTGACCAGCGCGAGCAGCAGCTGGCGGGCCTCGGGACGCCGGCCGGGCTCCTTGCTCAGCGCCGCCGACACCAGCGGGCGCAGCGAGTCGGGCAGCGCGGCCAGGTCAGGCGTGGCCGACAACACCCGGTGCATCACCCCGCCCAGGCTCTCGGCCTCGAACGGGTCGGCGCCGGTGGCCGCGTACAGCACGACGCAGCCCCAGGCGAACACGTCCGCGGGCGCGCCGGCCCGCTGGCCGCCGAACACCTCGGGCGCCATGTACGTCGGCGTGCCGGTCACCAGGCCGGTCGCGGTCAGCGACATCTCGGCGGTGCGCGCGATGCCGAAGTCGATGACCCGCGGGCCGTCCGGGCCGAGCAGCACGTTGTCCGGTTTGAGGTCGCGGTGCACCACGCCGGCCTCGTGGATGGCGGTGAGCGCCGTCGCCACCGCCGTGGCCAGGCGGTGCAGGTCGCCGCCGAGGAAGCGGCGTCCGGCGGCGACCGCCTGGCGCAGGCTCGGCCCGGCGACGTACTCGCTGACGATGTGGGGGCGCGGACCGTCCAGTTCGGCGGCGAGCACGCGGGCGGTGCAGAACGAGGCGACCCGCCGCGCCGCCTCGGCCTCCCTGGCCAGCCGTCCGGCCTCGTCGCCGTGCAGCACCTTGATCGCCACCCGGGCGCCGTCCTCGGCGTAGGCCTCGTAGACGACGCCCTGACCGCCGGCGCCCAGCCGTCCGGCGAGCCAGTAGCCGCCCAGGCGTTGCGGGTCGTCGGCGGTCAACGCGTTCACGGCTGGTTGGATGCGATGATCGCCGGCAAAGTTGTGGTCATTTTGCCGGATTTATCGGTGCTTGACATTCCAGCGGCGTCAGGATCTAGGATCGCCGCCGTGCTCATGACCTTGACGCTCAGCGCGGCGCTCGTTCTGACCGGAACGCCCGCGCAGGCCACCAAACCCGTGTCGTTCCAGGGGTTCACCATCCAGATACCGGTCTCCTGGAAGGTGAAGAAGGACGCGATCGGCGGGCTCGACGTGGTCACCGGGGCCTGCTCCAAGCGGGCGACGGAGTGCCCCGGCTTCTCCCTCGGCGGGCCGCGGGCCATCGCCTACGCCTCCGAGGGCGGCACGTACCGGCCGGGTGAGCCGTACCACCCCAGCAGCGGGGTCGTGGAGTGCGTCCCGGACCGGCGCTACCTGGAGGGCGTGCCGCCCGTCCGGCCGTCCCGCGCCGCGACCGTGCAGGTGGGGGCGGGGCACCAGGCCCGCTTCACCGAGTGGAGACTGGGCTGCCAGACGAGGACCAGCAAGCCGGTCCCGGTGTCCTTCACCCAGCGCATCTGGTATCTGCGCAAGGAGAAGGTGCTGGTCGTCGACCAGTGGAAGACCCCCGGGCTGGGGAACATCCTGGCCAAGGCCGTCTGGAAGTGACCGGGTTGCCCGCGCGCCGTGCGGGCAGGAGATCGTCATGCGCAGCAAGCGGCTCTCCACCGTGGAGGAGCAGACGTACGCGGTGGTCCTCGACCCAGGTGACGAGGTGGTCGAGAGCCTGACGGCGTGGGCCGCCGACAACGGCGTCCGCGCCGCCCGGCTGACCGGCATCGGCGGGTTCCGGCAGGTCACGCTGGGCTTCTTCGACCCGGAGGCGCTCCGCTACGACCCGATCCCGGTCGACCGCCAGACCGAGGTGCTCTCCCTGATCGGCGACTTCGCCATGCCCGACGACGACGTGCGGCCCACCCTGCACGCCCATGCGGTCGTGGGCCTGCCCGACGGCACGACCCGCGGCGGTCACCTGCTGGCCGGCGAGGTGTGGCCGACGCTGGAGGTGATCGTCACGCAGTCCCCCAGCTACCTGCGGCGCCGCCACGACCCCGCCACCGGCCTGGCCCTCATCGACCTGCGCTGACCCCACGGCCTGCGCCGCCGCCGGCCTCTCCCCCTGCGCTGCCGCTGACCCTGCGCTGCCGCTGACCCCTCGGCCTGCGCCGCTCCCGCCCGGTCGCCGGCCCGGCCCGCTCCCGCCCGGTCGCCGGGCGGCGGCGGTCACTCGAAGTCGTCCGGGTTCAGTTCCTTCATGTGCTCGAAGCGCTCGCGTTCCTCGTCGTAGTCTTCCTCGCCTGCGGGGCCTTCGAGGTCGGCCGCGGGCGTCTCTTCGTCCTCGGGCTCTTTGCGTCGCATGCTCATCCCCCTCCCGGCGGACCGGGCACGGGGCTCCCCCGCGCCCATCGCTCCGGCTACCCCTCTGACCTGCGGGCAAACGATCGCGGACGCCGGATGTTGACCGGCTCTTGTGCGGGCTCGTGGGGGCGCTTGGCGCGCCGAAGGGGAGGTTTCCGGGCGATTGTTCCGACTATCTGAGGAGATGTACGTGCCCACCAAACGCTCCGCCAAGCCGACCCGGTCGAAGCCCGACAGCCAGCCGTGGCTGCACGTGAACGGCGTGGAGATCCAGGAGTACGGCACCGTGCGGATGTTCCCGCTCGGCCTCTCCCGCGACGCGCGCGAGTACTCCTGCCAGCGCCTCAACCAGATCCTGGCCGACACCCAGATCCTCTACAGCCTGTACAAGAAGCACCACTGGCTGATGCGCGGCCCGACCTTCTACCAGCTCCACCTGCTGCTGGACAAGCACGCCTCGGAGCAGATCGCGCTGGTGGACGAGATGGCCGAGCGCGTGCAGACCCTCGGCGGCGTCGCGGTGGGCGACCCTCGGCACGTGGCCGAGATCACCGTGATCCCGCGCCCGCCGAACGGCTGCGAGGAGGTGCCCGCCATGCTCTCGCGCCTGATCGAGGCGCACGAGACCATCCTCGTGGCCGCCCACGACGCGGCCGCCCGGGCGCAGGAGATGGGCGACGACGGCACCAACGACCTGCTGGTCTCCGACGTCATCAGGACGAACGAGCTCCAGACCTGGTTCCTGATCGAGCACCTGGTGGACACCCCGCTGGTGGAGAAGCCGGACAGCTGACCGGCCACCCGATGTCCGGTAAGCCGGAAATCGACGCCAGGTGAAGGAAATGTCTGGATTTAGGCGGACATCGCACACCGGACGTAACGGTTCATACCGGGCGCAGTAAGGCGCCGCATCGAGCCCGCACCGCCGGGTACGGAGGAATCGCGGGCCTTCGGGGCCGCCGGCGACCCGCCAGAGCGCGCCGCCACGAAGGCGTGCCTCACCAGCGGGACGCCCTCTGACCAGGGCCGACCCCGACCGGGCCGCCCTGACGGGGGCTACTTCTGACCGGGAGCGACGGAGAACGACATGACCCAACCGCTGACCTCACCGCCCGCCCCCGCCCACGGCGTCGCGGGACGGGAGCGGCGGCCATGAGCCTGTCGGACCGCGAACGCCGCATCCTGGCCGAGATCGAGCAGGATCTGCGCTGGCAGGACCGCGACTTCGCCTGCCGCATCGACGCGCTCAACGCCAAACCGGCCCGCCGCCGCCGCTGCCCGGTGACCCGCAGGGAGATGGCGTTCATCCTGGTCATCGTGGTCGCGATGACGCTGCTGTCGGCGGTCGTGTTCGTGGCGGCGGGCCGTCCGCGCACCCCGCCCGCGCCGCGCCCCACGCGCGAGGTGGTGACCACCTCGCCCCAGGTCACCCATCCATGACCGCCGGCCGCCCGCTCAGGACGGCGGCGGGGCGACCGAGGCGCGGGTGACCAGGCGCGAGCGCAGCGTGTGCACGCCGTGCCGCGGCTCGGCCCCGTCGAGCACGTCGAGCAGCACCTCGGCGGCCTTCGCGCCGAGCTGGTGGACCGGCTGCTCGATCATCGTCAGCGGCGGGTCCATGACGGCCGCCCAGGCGCTGTCGTCGAAGCCGATGAGCGAGATGTCGGCCGGGTAGGACAGCCCGGCGGCGCGCACGGCCCGCAGCGCCCCGGTCACGGCGTCGGTCTCGGTGCAGAACAGGGCGGTGGTGCGGTCGGGCAGCGCCAGCATGCGGGCCACCTCCTGGGTGGCCCACTCCTCGGTCTTCGGGCCGGTCATGACCAGCTCGGGATCGAAGGGGATGCGGGCGTCGTCGAGCGCGTCGAGGTAGCCGCGCAGGCGCTCGCCGTCGGTCCACACGTTGCGGGCCTTCTCCAGCAGCGCCCGCCTGGTCACGGGCGGGTCGACCGAGGACGGCCCCCACACGAACCCGATGCGCCGGTGGCCGGCCGCGATCATCACCTCGACCGCCTCGCGGGCCGCGCCGCGGTTGTCGATGACGACCGTGTCGAGGTCGAGCGGCGCGACCGCGCGGTCGACCAGCACGATCGGGATGCCCCGGCCCATGGCCGCCCTGATGTGCTTGACCTCGTCGCGCCCCACGGCCGCCGAGGCGATGATGACGCCGTCGACCCGCTTGTCGATGAGCACGTCGGTGGCCGCCACCTCCTCGTCGAGCCGCTCGTACGTGCTCAGCACGATCGTGTCGAACCCGCGGGCGCGCGAGGCGTCGGAGATGCCGCGCATGACGCCCGCGAAGAACGGGTTGCCGATGTCGGCCAGGATCACGCCGAGCGTGTGGCTGACCCCGGTGGACATGCTGCGGGCCAGGGCGTTGGTGCGGTAGCCGAGCTTCTCGGCCGCCGCCAGCACCCGTTCGCGCAGCTCCGGGCTGACATAGCCGTAGCCGCCGAGGGTGCGGGCCGCGGTGGCGCGGCCGACGCCGGCCTCGGCGGCCACCTCCGAGATCGTCGGCCGGCCCGACTGGCTCCGGTCGGCTGCCATCGAACGGGTTCCTCGTTTCTGGGGGGTCGCGGGCACGCCCATGCTAGCCGCGCGGGGCGGGCCTGCCGAAGCCGAAGGCGCCTTCGACGAAGCACTGGTCGTAGGCGGTCTCCGCGCCGGCCAGCAGCGCCCGCAGGACCGCCCCGCGGCCGGGCGCGGCACCCTTGCGCCAGCCGTCGCGCAGCAGGGAGACGGCGAACCCGGCCAGGAACGCGTCCCCGCAGCCCATGGTGTCGACGATCTTGCCCGGGTCCTCGACCAGCCGGGCGGGGGCGGCGACCAGGTCGTGGCCGTCGTAGGCCATCGCGCCGTCCACGCCCCTGGTGCCGAGGGCCAGGCGGGCGCCGCTCGCCACGGCGCGGGCCAGCAGGTCGCGGGTGCCCGCCGCGTCCAGGTGGGAGCAGGACAGGAGCACCAGGTCGGCGTGCGGGCAGACGCGGTCCAGGTAGGCGGGGGCGCGGTAGTCGTCCTCGCTGGACAGGTCGAAGCTGACCAGGGGCGGCAGACCGGCCAGCCCGGGCAGCTCGTCCTCGCTGCCGGAGTAGACGCTGGAGTGCACCAGGTCGAACGAGCCGGCGTAGGCGAGCAGGTCGCCGGTCAGCGTCAGCGGCTCCCGCACGGTGACGCCGCCGCCGTTCCAGCCCAGGAAGACCCGGTCGCCGTCGTCCACGCGCAGCCGCGACACGCCGCTCTCGCCGGGACGCACCACGCAGCGGTCGACCGCGACGCCCTGCGCGGCGACGGCCTCGCGCAGGAAGCCGCCGAGGTCGTCGTCGCCGAAGACCCCGAGGTAGGCGGCCTCGACGCCGAGGCGGCCCGCGTAGACGGCGACGTTCACGCTGTTGCCGCCCGGATAGTCGATGCCCCGATCGACGAACCGGTCGACGATGTTGTCGCCGAAGCCGAGGACTCTCATGTTTCTCCTGTGCCGAGGGGGTTCGGGATGGGCAGGCCGGGGCCGCTCCCGTCCCGGCGGGCGGGAGCGGGAGCGGGGGTGGCGGCGGCCTAGTAGTCCATGACCCGGTAGTAGCGGCGCAGGTCGAGCGAGTGGTCGCGGACGCGTTCCAGGTGCTTGCTGACCCGGCCCAGCACCGTGTCGAGCACGAGCGGCGCGAGCAGGCCGCGGAACTCGGGGCTGATGCCGTCGAGCGGGTAGTCGCGGGTGTCGAAGACGGTGACGTCCTTGGAGATGCGCCGGGCGAAGGCTTCGGCGCGGTCGGTGAGCGGGCGCGTCTCGTCCTCGCCCTGGAAGATCAGCACGCTCGTGTCCTCCTCCAGCAGCTCCAGCGAGCCGTGGAAGAACTCGGCGCTGTGCACCCTGGTGGTGCGCAGCCACTGCATCTCCTCAAGGATGCACATCGAGTACAGGTAGGTGAATCCCCACAGGTTCCCGCCGCCAATGAGGAAGTGGTAGTCGGTGTCCTTGTGGGCCTCGGCGAACGCGGCGGCCACCGGCTCGGCCTGCCGGGCGACCTCCAGCATCACGCCGGGCAGCCCGGCCAGCTCGCCGGCCAGCTTCTCGTAGCCCTCGAACTCGCCGCGGCGGGACAGCAGGCGGCCCATGAACAGCAACATCTGCTGGTCGAACGGCCACGCCTTCGGCTCCGACACCAGCACGGCGTCCACGGCCTTGGCGATCGGCGAGTCGGGGTAGCCGGTGAAACCGACCGTGTAGGCGCCCTTGTCCTTGACGTACTCGATCGCGCGCAGGCTGTCCTCGGTGGTGCCGGAGACCGAGGTGAAGATCGCGACCGTGCGCTCGCCGAGCCGGGCGTCGCCCGAGACGACCAGCTCGGCCGCGATCGCGGCGCGCACGTCGAGCGTCGAGCTGCGCCTGGCCAGGTGCTCGTAGGGCCACATCTGGGCGTACGTGCCGCCGGCGCCGACGAGCAGGAGGGTGTCGAACCCCTGGTCCACGAGCCGATCGACGAGCTCCTCGATCTGGGGGCGCAGGGCCACGGTGCTGGCCAGCTGCGACAGGAATTCCGGCTCGTTGAATCCGAGCATCTTCGCGTCCTTTCGGGAAAGCTTGCGGGCCGGCGGCGTCCAGCGGCCTGATACCGGTATCACGCGGAGGTCACGCTGACACAGGATCCGGCCGCGCGTCAACACCCCACCTGCGAGAACCCGCTTCTTGCTGCTGTTTCGTCGCAGGAAAAAGCCCACAGGCAGGCGCTCGGAAAGAAAATCTTGCTTCGCGGTCTGGTACCGGTATCAGTTCATCTGTACAGTCAGCCAACACCCCCACCGCGGACCGGCAGGTCCCCCTCTCCCTCCGAGAGAAAGGAAGCCCATGCGCCCTCGCGCAATGACGTCGTTCGCGGCGCTCCTCGGGACGCTCGCCCTGGCCGGCTGTTCCGGCGGCGGCGACGGAGCGGCCACGGCCCCCGCCGCCGACCTGTCCGCCACGCCCGACTTCTCCGGCACGCTGAGCATCCTCACCAAGTTCGCCGGCGAGCCGCTGCAGCCGTACTTCGAGGACCTGGCCGCGGCGTACCAGAAGCAGCACCCGGGCGTGAAGGTCGAGCTCATCCAGGAGACCGACCAGAGCATCAAGGACAAGACCAAGACGCTGACCGCCTCCGACGCGCTGCCCGACGTCTTCTTCACCTGGAGCGGCAACTGGGCGGAGAACTTCGTGCGCGGCGGGCGGGCCGCCGACCTGAGCAAGGTGATCGGCCCGGACACCGAGTGGGGCAGGACGTTCAGCCCCGGCTCGCTGTCGGCCTTCGCCTACGACGGCAAGTACTACGGCATCCCGCTGTACGGCAACGGCAAGTTCATGGGCTACAACAAGACCGCCTTCGACAAGGCCGGCGTCAAGGTGCCCGGCACGTTCGAGGAGCTGGTCGGGAGCTGCGCGGCGCTGCGCAAGGCGGGCTACGAGCCGATCGCCTTCGGCAACAAGGACGGCTGGCCCGCCCTGCACTACCTCCAGCAGCTCTTCGCCTACGACGTGCCGGCCGACGTCCTGCAGGCCGACTTCACCCCGAAGACGGCCAAGCTCGACAACCCGGGTTACGTGACCGCGCTCAACCGGTTCAAGACCCTGGTCGACACCTGCACCGACACCGGCAAGGGCACCAACGGCGTGCTCTACAGCTCGGCGCAGCAGGCCTTCCACGACGGCAAGGCGGCCATGTACTACCAGGAGGTCCTGGAGTTCGACAACGCCACCGACAAGAACGGCCTCAAGCCGGACGACTTCGGCATCTTCCAGCTCCCCGCCTCCCAGAACGCGGCCGGCGACCCCAAGACCATCGAGGGCGCTCCCGAGGGTTACCTGATCAACGCCAGGTCGCCGCGGGCCGCGCTGGCCGTCGACTTCATGAAGTTCGTGACCTCCACGCAGAACGCCAAGACCCTGTCGGCGCCCCCGTACGGGCAGCCCAGCACGGTCGTCGGCGCGGTCAGCCCCGAGACCTCCAGCAAGGCCGTCTACGAGGGCATGGAGCAGGTCAACAAGGCGCCGCGGCTGGCCGCGTGGCTCGACACCGTCACCGTGCCCGAGGTCGCCGACGCCTGGCTGGCCGGCGGCGAGGCGCTGATCAGCGGCGGCTCGACCCCCGACAAGGTGCTGGCGAGCGTCCGCGAGGCGTCGGAGTCGGCGAAGTAGGCCGGGCGGCCGGAGGGAGAGCATGCCGGTGCGTGCCATACGTCAACGGGCGCTCGGCCTGGCGTGGGTGGCTCCCGCGCTCGCGCTGGTCGTGGTGTTCGTCTACCTGCCGCTGGTGCAGAACTTCCAGTTCAGCACCCTCAAATGGGACATCTACCGCGGCACCCAGGAGTACGTCGGGCTCGACAACTACCGCAAGCTGATCGACGACCCGGTCTTCTGGTCCTCGCTGGGCAACAACGTCCTGTACGCGGTGGTCTCGATCGTCTTCCAGGTGTTCGGCGCGCTGCTGCTGGCCGCGCTGATCGAGGGCGTCCGCAGTGAGCGGTGGCAGCGCGGCCTGCGGGCGGTGTACTTCATCCCGTCGGCGATCTCGATGACCGTCGCCGGCCTGCTCTTCTACTTCATCTACGAGCCCAACCTGGGCCCGCTCAACCACCTGCTCAGGGCGATCGGCCTGGACGGCCTGGCCCAGGCGTGGCTGGGCCAGGAGAGCACCGCCATGTCGGCGATCATCGCGATGAGCCAGTGGCAGGGCTTCGGCTACTCGACGCTGCTGTTCGCGGTCGCGATCCAGCGCATCCCGCGCGAGATCTACGGCGCCGCCGCCATCGACGGCACCGGCCCGGTCCGGCGGTTCTTCCACGTGACCGTGCCGCTCGTGCGGGAGATGACCGGGCTGATGATGATGGTCACCGTCTCGGGCGCCTTCCAGGTGTTCAACGAGGTCATGGTGATGACCAGCGGCGGCCCCGACAACTCCAGCCAGGTCCTGGGCACCTGGCTCTACCGCAGCGGCTTCGTGCGCAACAACTTCGGCTACGCCGCCGCCATCGCGACGGTGATCTTCGTCATCACGCTCGGCATCGCCGTGGGACAGATGTGGGTCACCCGTAAGAGAAGGGTGGAATGGTGAGTCGCCGCGGCTTCCTCGGCGTGATCGCGCGCGTGTTCCTCTGGGCGTTCCTGCTCTGCCTCGCGGTGGTCGTGCTCTATCCCCTGCTGTGGATGGTGCTCAACGGGTTCAAGTCCAACAGCGAGCTGTTCGGCAACCCGTTCGCGCTGCCGTCGAGCTGGAGCTTCGAGAGCTACCAGAAGGCGTGGAACCGGGGGGTGAGCGACTACCTGACGACGAGCGTGCTGGTCACGCTCACCTCCACGGTCGCCACCGTGTTCGTCAGCGCGTGGGCGGCCTACGGGCTGACCCGGGTGGACATCCCGTTCAACCGGTTCGTCACGATGGCCATCCTGGGCGGGCTCATGCTCGCGCCGACCGTGGCGCTCGTGCCGCTGGTCAAGATGTTCCAGGCCATGGGGTTGTACAACAGCTTCTGGGCGCTGCTGATCCTCTACACCGCGTTCCGGATCCCGTTCACGACGTTCCTCATCAGGGCGTACATGATCGACCTGCCGCGCGAGGTGGACGAGGCCGCCGAGATGGACGGGTGCGGCCGCTGGACCGCGTTCTGGCGGATCATCCTGCCGATGTGCAAGCCGATCCTCACCTCGACCGTGCTGCTGCACATCCTGTTCGCCTGGAACGAGTACCTGTTCGCGATGGTCTTCACCAGCGGCGCCGGCGTGCAGACGCTGCCGGTCGGCCTGACCGGCCTGATGAGCAAGCACGGCACGGACTTCCCCGTCGTCTTCGCCGGGATGGTGATCGCGGCGCTGCCCGTGGTGCTGCTGTTCTTCCTCGGCCAGCGCTACATCGTCAAGGGCCTCGCCGACGGGGTCGGGAAGTGAGTCTGATGTCGTTGTCACTGCGGCAGGTCACCGGTTCGAACTTCGCCTACCAGCACCTGCCCTTCGACCGTTTCCTCGACGACGCGGCCGCGCTCGGGCGCGAGCACCTGGAGCTGTGGGGCGTCGCGCCGCAGCTGCACGTGCCGTGGCTGAGCGACGCCGAGGCGCGGGCGATCCGCCGGCGCGCCGCCGGGCGGGGGCTCACCGTCCGCTGCCTGACGCCCGAGCAGGTGGCCTACCCCGTCAACCTGGCCTCGCCGGACAGCCGGCTGCGGGCCGCGAGCGTGGCGATGTTCCGCCGGGCCGCCGAACTGGCCGCCGAGCTGGGGGCCGAGCTGCTGCTGCTGACCCCGGGCCGGGGCTTCGAGGACGAGCCGGTCGCCGCCGCCTGGCGGCGCTCGGCCGACGCGATCGGCGAGATCTGCGCCTACGCCGGCACGCTCGGCGTGTCGTGCGTGCTGGAGGCGTTGCAGCGGGTGGAGTCCAACCTGGTCAACGACGCGCCCACGCTGGCCCGCATGATCGGCGAGGTGGGCGCCCCGAACCTGGGCGCGGTGCTGGACACCGTGGCCATGGCGGCGGCCGGGGAGGGCGTGGACGACTACTTCGACGCCCTCGGCGACCGGGTCAGGCACGTGCACCTGATCGACGGCTCCCCCACCGGGCACCTGGCCTGGGGCGACGGCGAGCTGCCGCTCACGGAGTACCTGGCCGCGCTGGACCGCAGGGGCTACCAGGGGGCGATGACGTTCGAGCTGTTCGGGGCCGGGAACTACGCCTTCGACCCGCGTCCCGTGGTGGAGCGCTGCCTGGCCTCCGTACAGGCAGCGCTCCCGGGAGCCTCATAGCCCGCCGACGGCACCGGGCATGACCAGTCCCCTGCCCTGGCCGGGGTACTTGGCCACCGGCCTGGACCTGCCGGTGCGGACGTCCACCGCGTAGGCCCGGGTGTCCTTCCCGGCCTCGACGGCGAGCGTGACCTCCGACCGGCTCTGCCAGATCGTGGCGTCGTGGATGCCCGCCCCCGTCGGCAGGCCCTTCACGGAGACCTTCCGCAGGGTGCGGCCGGTCCTGGTGTCGAGCACGGTGAGCCTGCGGGTGACGTACTCGGGCTGGGCCTTCTTGCCGGGCGGGAACTCGAAGGCGACCACCGTGCGGCCGTCCGGGGCGAGCTCGCTGAACATGATGAAGACGCCGTCGAAGCGCACCGGCCGGCCGCCGCCGGTGACCGGCATGAACAGCAGGTCGGTCTTGCGGTAGCGGACCAGCTCGGCGACGCCGTCCTTGATGGCGACCGGCTCGTACACGCCGGGGACGGACACCGTCCCGCCGGTCCGCACGTCGATCAGCAGGCCGGGGTCCTTGGTGCCCTCGCGCGGGTCGAACGCCAGGTGGCGGCCGTCGTCGGAGACCACCAGCATGGAGCCCGTGCCGAGACGTTCCTCCGCCACCTTCGCGGCGGAGACCGTCTCCGCGCCGGTCACCATGTCCCGGACGACGTGCGCCCCCGCGTCTTCGTCGTAGTAGGCGAACATGCGCCCGTCGCGGCTGAGGGCGACGGGCACGCGGTCGTTCCTGGCGGTCCTCGCGAGCGCCTGGGGCACCCGGTACGTCCTGCCGTCGGCGGTGACCACCCGCCATTCGCCGTCCAGGCAGCCGGGCGGCGCGCTGTTCCCCTTGGGAGGCAGGCAGCTCTGCCGGTAGGCGTGGCTGAGCGTCCCCACCTTCCCCTCGGGCAGGACGGGCACGGCCGCGGCCGCGGCCTGCGGCGCGGCGGCGGGCACCCGTCGCGGCCCGGCCACCAGCACGGTCGCCGTCACCCCGGCCAGCACCGCGATCGTCGCGGCGGCCGCCAGCGTCGCCGAGGCGCGGCGTCTGCGCCGGTACCCCGCCACCGCGAGGTCGGCCAGGTTCACCGGGGGCGCCTCCTCGGCGATGCCGTTCAGCGCGTCACGCAGTCTGGTCATCGGGCCACCTCCTGAGGGGTTCGCGAGTCCACGAGGTCGGGGGCCAGCGCGCGCAGGCGCGCCAGCGCGTGATGGGTCTGGCTCTTCACCGTGCCGACCGCGCAGCCGAGCGCGTCGGCGGTCTGGGCCTCGGTGAGGTCCTCCCAGAAGCGCAGGACGATCACCGCGCGCTGCTTGCGCGTCAGCTTGTCCAGCGCCTGGCGCAGCACGATCCGGTCGAGCGCGTCGTCGTCGTAGGTGACCGCGCGCTCGGGCGGGTCGGCGCTGGGCAGCTCGGGGTTCGGCCGGCGTCGCCACGAGATGTACTGGTTGACCAGCGCCTTACGCGTGTACGCCTCCGGGTTGCCGTCCCGCGCCAGCTTGTGCCAGTGCCGGACGACCTTGACCAGCACGCTCTGGAGCAGGTCCTCGGCCTGGTGAGGGTCGCCCACGAGCAGGTAGGCGGTCCGCATCAGCGCCTGTTGCCGGGCGATGACGAACTCGCGGAAGCCGTCGTGAGCGTCCAATGTGGTGATCTCCCTTCGCCCGTTCCCAACGCGGCCGGCCGGGCGGAGGGTTGCAGGTTCGTCGCAGAATTCTCTACGGCCTCACCGGGCCCGCCGGTCGGGACGGCGGCCCCAGGTGGCCCAGCGCCACAACCATTCCAGCGGGCCGAAGCGGTACCGGCGCAGCCAGAGGGTGGACCACACCCACTGCAGAGCCAGGATGACGGCGGCGATCCCCACGATCGTGGTCAGCGTCCAGCCCTCCGGCGGGCCGCCGGCCAGCTTGCCGAGGACCAGGACGAGGGCGGTGGCGCTCAGGTAGTTGGTCAGCGCCATGCGGCCCAGCGGGGCGAAGACGGCCCGCAACACCGGGCGCAGCGGGGTCCTGAGCAGGACGAGCAGGACGCACACGTACAGACCGGCCATGAGCAGCCCGGACGCGGCCATCGGCAGGGGGACGCCCGTGCTCGCGGCCTGCCACATGAGCGCCGGGACGGTGGCCGCTGCGAGCCCCAGGGCCAGCAGCGCCGGGACGCGGGTGGAGCTCTCGATCCGGTCGATCACGCCGTACCTGGTGAGGGCCGAGCCCAGCAGGAACAGGCCGGGCACCAGCATCGTGCCGCCCCCGAAGACGACCAGCGCCGCGACGACGAGCACGGCGGCGAGCCCGGCCACGGCCCAGCGCGGCAACCATGTCGAGGGCAGCAGCACCACCAGGCCGACGACCGCGTAGACGGTCAGGATGTCGCCGCGCCACAGCAGGAACATGTGCGCCAGGCCCATGCAGGCCAGCAGGAGGAGCCTGCGCAGCAGCAACGCCCGCGGATGGGGCACGCGGGCGGCGGCGGAGTCGAGCAGCAGCGAGAAGCCGACGCCGAACAGCAGCGAGAAGATCGGGAAGAAGCGCTGCTCGACGAGCAGGCCCAGCCAGCGGGCGGTCTCGTCGAGCGTCGCCTGCTGCGCGGTGACCGGGTCGGTGCCGACGTGCGAGATCGGCTGGACGTTGGCCAGCAGGATCCCGCACAGGGCGAAGCCGCGCACGACGTCGAGCGCGATGATGCGCGACCGCCCGGGGGCGGCCGGGGATGTGGTTCGGGGTGTGGTGTCCTGGGGCAGGGCGCGGGCGGGCCGCGGGTCGTCATGGGGCATGAAGCCTCATCCTGCGGCGGGCGGCGGGGCGCGGGGAGGGTCCAAAGCAGGGTTCGGGCCGCGGCGACCGTACTTTCGGCCGGTGTGCGGGACGGACCGGCCTCCCTGGCCTGGAGTGCGCGCGGCGACCGTACTTTCGGCCGGTGTGCCGGGCGGGCCCGCCTCCCTAGCCTGGGTGCGTGAACGTGCGGAACCGGCCGGAGCTCGCCTG
Source organism: Nonomuraea sp. NPDC004702 (assembly GCF_053601695.1). Lineage (NCBI taxonomy): Bacteria > Bacillati > Actinomycetota > Actinomycetes > Streptosporangiales > Streptosporangiaceae > Nonomuraea > Nonomuraea sp. NPDC004702. The sequence goes on along the minus strand of NZ_JBSGCE010000002.1, from coordinate 318,730 downwards.
GCCCTTCGGGCGGCGGGCCGCGGCCGTGACGGCGCAGGCCGCGCTGGCGGTGGCGGCCGTGGCCGTGCTGGTCTTCTGGGCCGGCCTGATCGCCGGCAGCTGGGGCGGCGGCTACTGGGTGTTCGACTGCGCGGCGGGGGCGGCGGTGTGCGCGCTGGCCCTGGCGCGCCGCCTGGCCCCGGTGTGGACGGCCGTGGGCGGGCTGGCGGTGGCGGCCGTGGCCGTCCTGGTCGCCGCGTGGGCCGGGCTGCCGAACGAGCCGGGACCGGCCATGGCGCTGGGCCTGTCCGTGCTGGTCGGGTCGGCGGTCAGGACGCTTCCCGTACGGGCCGCCTGCGCCGTCGCGGCCGGTGGGCTCGCGGTCGCCGCGGCGAGCGTGCCCGGAGCGCACAACGGGGCCACGGTGGGGCTCAACGTGGCCTGGTGGCTGGCCGCTCTGGGCGTCGGCGGCGGCCTGCGGCTGCTGTCGGCGCGCCGCCTGTCGGCCGCCGATCGCGTCCGGCACGACGAGCGCCGCAGGCTGGCCAGGGAGCTGCACGACGTGGCCGCCCACCACCTGACCGGCATCGTCCTGCAGGCCCAGGCCGCCCGGCTGCTGGCCCGCAGGGGTTCAGGCCCGCTGGAGGAGTCGCTGGAGGACATCGAGGACGCCGGCGCCGGAGCCCTGGCCGCCCTGCGCCGCGTCGTGGGCCTGCTGCGCGAGGCCGCCGACGACGTGCCCGGCCCGCCCGGCCGGCTCACCGACCTGGTCGGCGGCTTCGACGGCCCGCCCGTGACCCTGCGCGTCCCCGGCGAGGCCGAGAGCTGGCCGCCGGAGGTGAACAGCACCGTCTACCGGATCGTCCAGGAGTCGCTGACGAACGTCGCCCGCCACGCGGCCCGCGCCCGCGCGGTCACCGTCGAGGTCACGGTCACCGGGCGGGACGGCGCGGTCGTGGTCGCCGACGACGCGCCGCCCGCGCCGCCGTCCCGGAGCCGCGGCGGCTACGGCCTGCTCGGCATGCGCGAACGCGTCGAGGCCCTCGACGGCACCCTGCGCGCGGGCCCCCGGCCGGAGGGCGGCTGGACGGTCCACGCGACCCTGCCACTAGGGGGGCGGCGATGACGATCGGCGTGCTGCTGGCCGACGACCAGGCGATGGTCCGCCGGGGCCTGCGGCTGATCCTGGAGGACCAGCCCGACATCCGCGTGGTGGCCGAGGCCCGGGACGGCGCGGAGGCCGTGGAGCTGGCCCGGCGGGTACGCCCCGACGTCTGCCTGGTGGACATCCTCATGCCCGGCATGGACGGCATAGCGGTCACCCGCGCCCTGGCCGGCGCCGGCGTGCCCGACCCGCTGCCGGTGGTCGTGGTCACCACCTTCGACCTGGACGAGTACGTCTACGACGCGCTGCGCTGCGGCGCGGCCGGGTTCGTGCTGAAGGACGCCGGCCCGGCCCTGCTCGCCGAGGCCGTACGGGCGGCCAGCACCGGGGACGCCCTGATCTCGCCGTCGATCACGCCGCGCCTGCTGGGCCGCCTGGCCAGGCGGGCGCCGCGCGCGACGGGAGCGGTGCACCCGCTGTCGGAGCGGGAGACCGACGTGGTGCGCGCCGTGGCCGCCGGACGCAGCAACCGGGAGATCGCCGCCGCCCTGCACATCTCGCTGAGCACCGTGAAAGGCCACATCTCCGCCATCCTCGACAAGCTGGGCATACGCAACCGGGTCGAGATCATCGCGTGGGCCTGGGAGAACGGGGTGGCGGGCTGACCGCGGGCCCGGGGACGTCCCTCAGCGCGACTCGTCTCCCAGCCGCACGCTCGCGCGGGCGATGTCGGCCAGCGTGATGTCGGCCAGCATCATCTCCTCGTGGTCGCGCAGCGCGCTCCACACCTCGGCGAGCGGGCTGGCCACACCGGGATAGCCGCCGTGGTCGCCGCCCTCGGAGACGCCTTCGACGATCAGCACGATGTCGGCGAGGGTGATCTCGCAAGCGGGCCTGGCCAGCCAGTAGCCGCCCTCGGGGCCGCGCTGGCTGTGCAGCAGGCCCGCCCGGCGCAGCTGCAGCAGGATGTTGTCGAGGAACTTGCGGGGGATGCCCTGGGCCGTGGCGATCTTCTCGGCGGGCATGGGGCCCGGCGGCGCTGCGGCCAGCTCGGCCGCGGCGCGCAGGGCGTACTGGGTTCTGGCGGAGATCCGCATGACCGTCTACTGCTCAGGTGCTCACCTGGTGCAGGCCCCAGCGGCGGCGCAGCGCGTCGTCCGCCAGGCCGAAGACGCGGTCCACCACGATGCCGATGACCAGGATGACGATCATGGTGGCGAGCAGGCCGGGCGAGTCGGCCAGTTCGCGGGCGTAGTGGAGCTGCTCGCCCAGCGAGGCCTGGTTGGCGATGATGACCAGCAGCTCACCGGCCATCAGCGAGCGCCAGGCGAACGCCCAGCCCTGCTTGAGCCCGGCCAGGAACGACGGCAGCGAGGCCGGCAGGATGACGTGCCGGTAGAGCGCGATCCGGCGGAAGCCGAGCATGTGCCCGGCGCGCAGCAGGATCGGCGGCGTGTAGTCCACCCCGGTGATCAGGCCGTTGGCGATGGACGGCGCCGCGCCCAGCACCACCACGAACAGGATCGCGCTCTCCGACAGCCCGAACAGCAGGATGGCCAGCGGGAACCAGGCGATGGACGGCATCGTCTGGAGCCCGGTGATCAGCGAGCCCGTGGCGCGGCGCAGCGGCCCGATCCGCGAGACCAGCGCGCCGACGACCAGCCCGACGGCGATCGCCAGGGCGAACCCGGTGACCGCGCGGCGCATGGTGACCGTCAGCGCGGTGTAGAACTCGGGGTCGCCGAGCCGGTGCCCGAGCTCGGCGAGCGTGGTGACCGGCCCGGCGAAGACGTACTCGGGCCACCAGCCCGCCCACACCACGGCCTGCCAGACGGCCAGCACGATGAGCACGGCCGAGGCGATCGGCCACAGCCCCGCCCACAGCCGGGAGGCCAGGCCGGCGCGGTGGCCGGTGCCCAGCTCCAGCGCGTCGAGCCCGGCGAGCTGCTGGGCGTGGGTGTCCGTCGTCGTCATGCGGGCTCCTCCTGACGGGCGTGGCGCAGGACCTCCTGGCGGAGGCGGCCGGTGATCTCCCCCGCCAGCTCGGCCACCTCGCCCGAGTCGGTACGGCGGGGCCGCGGCAGCGCGACGGGGAAGTCCTCGACCACCCGCCCCGGCCTGCTGGACAGCAGCACGACCCGGTCGCCGAGCCGGACGGCCTCGCGCACGTTGTGGGTGACGAACAGGACCGACAGGGCGCGTTCCCGCCAGATGCGTTCGAGCTCGTCGTGCAGCAGGTCGCGGGTCATGGCGTCCAGGGCGCCGAAGGGCTCGTCCATCAGCAGCACGTCGGCGTCCTGGGCGAGCGCCCTGGCCAGGGCGACGCGCTGGCGCATGCCGCCGGACAGCTCGTGCGGCCGTTTCCTGCCGAACCCGCTGAGGTGGACGATGTCGAGGAACTCGGCGGCCCGGTCCCGGCGTTCCCGCTTGCTCACGCCCTTGGCGCGCAGCGCCATCTCGACGTTGGCCGAGACGGTCAGCCAGGGGAACAGCGCGGGCTCCTGGAACATGAGCGCGACGCGGGCGTCGTCCACGTCGATCCGGCCGGCCGTGGGCCGGTCGAGCCCGGCGACCAGCGACAGCAGCGTGCTCTTGCCGCAGCCGGACGCGCCGAGCAGGCAGACGAACTCGCCGGGCGCCACCGACAGCGAGACCTGGTCGAGGGCTTGCAGGGCCGTCCGGCCCTGACCGTAGAGCTTGGAGACGGCCTCCAGCCGGATCGCGGGGCTCTGCCCGTCGACCCGGCCGGTGACCTGCTCCGTGAGCGGAGCGGACATCGCGTGCGCCTCCTACTTGTCGGAGATGGCCTGCTGGCCCTTGGCGGCGAGGACCTCGTTGAGGACCTTGAGGTCGTAGATGCCGTTCAGGTCGACCGGGTCGAGGAGGCCGACCTTGGTCGCGTGCTCGGCGCTGCCCACCAGCGACGAGGCGATCGGGTCGTTGGTGAAGGTGATGTTCTTGAACGCGCTGTCCAGCACCTCGGGCTTGAGCGCCTTGCCGGTCAGCTTCTGCAGGGCGGCGTTGGCGGTCTGCGCGGCGCCGGCCGGGTCCTTGGCGATGACGTCGTTGGCCTCGACGTGCGCCTCGATCAGCTTCTTGAGCAGGTCGGGGTGCTCCTTAGCCCACTCCTGGCGGACGATCAGGTGGGTGATCACGAACTGCTTGTTCGGCCACAGGTCGCGCTCGTCGACCAGCACCTTGCCGCCGCTCTCCTTGATCAGGCGGCTGGCGAACGGCTCGGGCACCCAGGCGCCGTCGATGTCGCCGGTGGCGAAGGTCTGGATAGTCTGGGAGTTCTCCTGGGGCACGATCGAGACCTCGCCGCCGCCCTTGGTGTCGGTCTTGATGCCCTTCTCGGTCAGCCAGTAGCGCAGCGCGACGTCCTGGGTGTTGCCGAGCTGCGGGGTGGCGATCTTCTTGCCCTTGAGGTCCTCCACCGAGTTGATCCCGGGCTTGACCACGAGGAACACGCCGCCGGACGCCGCGCCGGCGACGATCTTGATGGCCTGGCCCTTCGACTTCGACCAGGCGTTGATGGCCGGGTTGGGGCCGACGTAGGTGGCGTCGATGGCGCCGGAGAACACGGCCTCGATCGCGGCCGGCCCGGCGTTGAACGTGCTGGTCCTGGGCGCGGTGCCGAGGTGCTTGGCGTAGATGCCCTTCTCCACGCCGACCAGCGCGGTGGCGTGGGTGATGTTGGGGAAGAAGCCCAGACGCACCTGCGTGGCGCCGGCTCCCCCGCTCTTCGCGCCGCTGTCCGCAGGGCTGCCGCTGCCCCCACAGGCGGCCGCCATGGTCGTGAGCGCCAGGGCGGCCAGGGTGGCCACCGTTACGCGAACCCTGCGAGCGTTCATCTCTTCTCCCTATTTCCCACTTATTTAGTGGCTTTAGAGTGTTTATAGGAGCAAGGGAGGGCGCTCGTCAATCCCACTCTGGGTCACAGACTCTTCACGAAAGGCAGCGGGCCGCGCTTCGGACGGTCGTCCGGGTCGAAGCGCGGGGTGTAGCCGCCGGCCAGGTACAGGGCGACGGCCTCGGGCTGGCGGGGGCCGGTGGTCAGGTGAACGCGCAGGTAGCCGCGGCGGGCGGCCTCGCGTTCCAGCTCCCGTACGACGACAGCGCCCAGGCCGCGCCTGCGGTGGCCGGGATGCGTCCACACCCGCTTCAGCTCGGCCGTGTCGGCGTCGTAGCGGCGGAAGGCCCCGCCCGCCACGGTCTCGCCGCCCACCACCAGGACGAGGAAGGCCCCGTCCGGCGGCGCGAACTCCTCGGCCGGGTACCGGTTCAGCTCGTCGTTGGCGCCGTACCGGCTGGTGTACTCCAGCGCGAGGTCCGCCAGCAGCGGCCGGACGGCGGGATCGTCCGGCGCGACCAGGCGGACCTCGAAGGCGGGCGCGCTCAACCGCTCTGCCTCGGCAGGCCCGGCGGGTTGACCCTGGACTCGGCGACCGCCTCGTTGCCCAGCCCCCACCGGTCGAGCACCTGCCGGTACGTCCCGTTCCCGATCACCGTGGCCAGCGCGTCGTGCACCGGCCCGACCAGGCCGTCGCCCTTCTTCGTCATCGCCGCGATGAGCCCCTGCAGGCCCGGCCCGGCGCCCGAGGCGGTGCCCACGATCCTGGAGCCGCCGCTGACCGCGACGTTGTAGGCGATGGTCGGGTTCGGGCCGAAGTACGCCTGCACGCGCCCCGACTTCAGGGCGAGCAGCACGTCGCCGTACTTCTGGTAGTAGAGGATCTCGACCGGTTTCCGGCCGGCCTTCCGGTTCTGGGCGTCCCAGTCGAGCAGGATCTTCTCCTGGTTGGTGCCCGAGCCGACCGAGACGCGCAGCCCGGCCACGTCGGCGGGCCCGGAGATCCTTTTGATCGGGCTGGAGCCGGGAACCTGCCAGGCGAGCTGGTCGATCCGGTACGTCGCGAAGTCGTAGACGTCCTTGCGCTCCTCGGTGACGGTGACGTTGTTGAACACGGCCTCGTACTTGCCGGACTTGGCGCCCAGGAACAGGTTCTCCCAGGAGGAGCTCTCCGGCTCCAGCTCCAGGCCGAGCACGTCCGCCACGAGCTGGGCCAGGTCGGTCTCCACGCCGATCGGCGTGACGTTGTCGCTGGCCGGGAAGACCAGCGGCGGCGAGCTCTGGACGCTGAAGCCGACGGTGAGCCGGCCGTCCCGCGCGATCGCGGCGGGCACCCGGGCGGCGATGCTCGCGACCTTGCCGGTGCGCACCCGCTTCTGGTCGGGGCCGGTGTCGACGGCGCGGCCGGCGACCGCGCCGTCGGCGCCGGCCCCCTCGCCGGCTCTTCGGACGAGCGCGGGTTCGGCCGCGCAGGCGGTGACGGTGGTGGAGACGATCAGCAGGAGTGCGGGCACGGCGGTGAGACGCATGGGGGTTCCTTGTGATCAGAGGACCTTGCCGAGGAAGGCGCGGGTGCGCTCGTGGCGCGGGGCGTCGAGGACCTGGGCGGCCGGGCCGCGCTCGACGATGCGGCCGTCGTCCATGAACACGACGGTGTCGGCCACCTCCCGGGCGAAGCCGATCTCGTGCGTGACGACGATCATGGTCGTGCCGCTGCGGGCCAGGTCCTTCATGACCTCCAGGACCTCGCCGACCAGCTCCGGGTCGAGGGCGGAGGTGGGCTCGTCGAACAGCACCACCTTGGGCTCCAGGGCCAGCGCCCTGGCGATGGCGACGCGCTGCTGCTGGCCGCCGGAGAGCGTGCGCGGGTAGGCCGCCGCCTTGCCGGCCAGCCCGACCCGGTCGAGCAGGCGGGCGGTCAGCTCGGCCACCTCGGCGCGCGGCCGGCGCTGGGCCGACAGCGGGGCCTCGGCGATGTTCTGGCTGACGGTGAGGTGCGGGAAGAGGTTGAAGTTCTGGAAGACGAAGCCGATGCTGGTGCGCTGGCGGAGGATCTCGCGTTCGGGCAGCTCGTACAGGTGGTCGCCGGCGCGCCGGTAGCCCAGCAGCTCGCCGTCGACCGTCACCGTCCCGCGTTCCACCTTCTCCAGGTGGTTGATCACGCGCAGCAGGGTGGACTTGCCCGAGCCGGACGGCCCGAGCACCACCGCCACCTCGCCCTGGCGTACGCGCAGGTCGATGCCCTTGAGCACGTGCAGCGCGCCGAAGCTCTTGTGCACACCGGCCAGTTCCACCATCATGAGCGGCCCCTGCCGTAGTGGCGCTCCAGGAAGTGCTGGACGACCGAGAGCGTGGTCGTCAGGACGAGGTACCAGACGGTCGCGACCAGCAGCAGCGCCATCACCCTGCCGTTGCGGTTGTAGATCACCTGTACCTGGTAGAACAGCTCGGGCAGGGCCATGATGTAGACCACCGAGGTGCCCTTGACCAGGCTGACGATCTCGTTGCCGGCGTTCGGCACGATCGTCCGCATGGCCTGCGGCAGGATGATCCGGAAGAACCGGCGGGCCCGCGGCACGCCCAGCGCCGCCGCGGCCAGGCGCTGCCCCGGATCGACCGACAGCAGGCCGCCGCGGACGATCTCGGCGGCGTAGGCCGCCTGGTGCAGCGCGAGCCCGAGCGCGGCGGCGGTGACCGGCCCGATCAGGTCCATCGTGCCGACGTCGAAGAAGGCCGGCCCGAACGGCACCCCGAACGACAACCTCGGGTACAGCAGCGCCAGGTTGTACCAGAACAGCAGTTGCAGGATCAGCGGCACCGAGCGGAACAGCCACACGTACCCCCAGGCCACCGAGGCCAGCAGCCGGTTGGCCGACAGGCGCATGAGGGCGAGCAGGGTGCCGAGCGCGAACCCGAGCCCGATGCCCAGCGCGGTCAGCTCCAGCGTGAGCAGCACCGAGCGCAGGACGGAGGGCGCGAACAGGTACATGCCGACGACGTCCCACTCCCAGGCGGGGTTGGTGACCAGGGCGTTGGCCGCCATCGCCAGCAGCACCAGCACGACGAGCGCGGCCACCGCCCGTGACGGGTGGCGGGCGGTCACGACCTTCGGCGCGGGCTCCTCCAGCCCGGCGGCGGGCACCGCCTCGGCCGTGTCACGCAGCGCCATGGCCCGCACGCACGTCGTCGCCACGACCCGAACGTGCGGCTCCCTCGCGTGCGGCTCCCTCGCGGGCGGCGTCGGCGCGGGCGGCGTCGCGGCGGGCCACTTCGGCGCGGACGAGCGGGATGACGTGCCGGCCGAAGTCGACGGCGTCCTCCAGGATCGCGTAGCCGCGCGCCGAGAGGATCTCCACGCCCAGGTCGTAGTAGTCGAGCAGGGCCTGCGCGACCGTCTCCGGGGTGCCGACCAGGGCGGTGGAGTTGCCGGCTGCGCCGGTGGCCGCCGCGGTGGGCGTCCACAGGGCACGATCGTGCCGCTCTCCCCTGGCGGCCACCTCCAGCAGCCGCAGCGACCCGGCGTTCTGCGGCGGCCCCCCGGGACGCCGCCGCGGGTTCGCCCGGGAGTGTCGCAGCTCGCCCAGGATCCGGTGCGCCTTCTCCCAGGCCAGCTCCTCGGTGGGCGCGATGATCGGCCGGAAGGCCACCTGGATGCGCGGCACGTCGGCCCGCCCGGCCGCACGGGCCGCCTCCTTGACCGAGGCGATCTGCTGCGCGGTCTCGGCCAGCGGCTCGCCCCACAGGCAGTAGACGTCGGCCTCGGCCCCGCCGGCCGCGTACGCCGCGGGCGACGAGCCGCCGAAGGAGACCTGGGGCCGCGGCCGCTGGACCGGGAAGACGTCGGAGACGAAGTCCCGGAAGGAGTAGTGGGCGCCCTCGTGGTCGAACGGCTCCCTGGAGGTCCACCCCTTCTTGACGATCCTGATGTACTCCCTGGTCCTGGCGTACCGCTCGTCCTTGGTCAGGACGTCGCCCTCCCTGCCCTGCTCGTGGTCGTTGCCGCCGGTGATGAAGTGCACGGTCAGGCGGCCGTCGCTGATCTGGTCGAGCGTGGCGAAGGTCTTGAGCGCGTACGTCGGGTACGACACGTTCGGCCGGTGGGCCAGCAGGATGCCCAGGCCCTCGACCCGGCCGGCGACGTACGCCGCCACCTGGGCCGGGTCGGGCGAGCCTGAGCCGTAGGCGAACAGCACCCGGTCCCAGCCGTGCTCCTGGTGGGCCCGCGCGAGCCGGAGCGTGTACTGCTTGTCGAAGGAGGGGCCCGAGCGGGGCGAGGTCTCCGAGCCGTCGTTGGTGCCACCGATACCGAGGAACTCCACAGGCATGTCGCGGCCTTTCTGGCGTCGTGAACGCCTTTCACCCCAGCACGGCGATCTTATTCCGTCAAGCCCTACCAATTTAGTTGGTTTTTATTTACGGTGGAGGCGTACGGAAGGAAGGACACCATGCCATCCCTGACCATCACCCCCGTCGCCGGCCGTATAGGAGCCGAGATCACCGGTGTGCGGCTCGCGCCCGATCTGCACCCCGACGTCGTGGCCGAGCTCCGCCAGGCCCTCCTCACCCACAAAGTGATCTTCCTGCGCGGTCAGGAGCACCTCGACGAGCAGAGCCAGGTGGGCTTCGCCCGGCTGCTCGGCGAGCCGACCGCCGCCCACCCGACCGTGCCCGCGCTGCACGGCAACGCCCACATCCTGGACCTCGACTACAGCAACGGCCACAAGGTCGACCGCTGGCACACCGACGTGACCTTCGTGGACCGGCCGCCGCTGGCCTCGGTGCTGCGCGCGGTCGTCGTGCCGGAGGCGGGCGGCGACACGTTGTGGGCCAACACCGTCAGCGCGTACCAGAACCTGCCCGCCGAGCTGCGCGACCTGCTCGACCGGCTGCGCGCCGTGCACACCAACCAGTACGACTACGTCCGCACGGCCACCATCGACGAGCGCGCCCGCGAGCACGCCGAGGTGTTCGCCTCCACCCTGTTCGAGACCGAGCACCCGGTCGTGCGCGTGCATCCGGAGACCGGCGAGCGCTCGATCCTGCTCGGCGACTTCGCCAAGCGGCTGAGCGGCCTGTCCGGGCACACCTCCGGCTCGATCATCCGGCTGGTCCAGGAGCACGTCACCGAGGTGGAGAACACCGTCCGCTGGCGCTGGTCGCCCGGTGACGTGGCCATCTGGGACAACCGGGCCACCCAGCACCGCGTGGTGCACGACTTCGGCGACCGTCCCCGCCGCCTGCACCGGGTCACGATCGCCGGGGACGTGCCGGTCGGCGTGGACGGCCGCACCAGCACCGCCCTCAGCGGCGACGCCGCGACCTACTCGCCGATCGCCGCCTGACCCTCCCCGGGGCCGCCCCGGCCACGAACGTCGCCGTGGCCGGGGCCTCGCGGAGCGGCCGAAGCCAGTGCGGGCGGGGTTGGCTGGGCCCCGCCCGCACCTCCCATCCCCCATCTGAAAGGCACGCCCATGAGCACCGGCGAATCCCCCACCGGACGCGAGAGCCGCGTCGCGATCAACGAGGACTGGGCCGCCACGGCCGTCGGCCTGGTCCTGCTCGTCCTCGTCCTCACCGGCGTCATCCCCGTCGGGCTGGTGCCCTGATGAGCGCCGCGACCGTCACCGCCGACCGCGCGACCTGGCGCGGGACGGCGCTCGGCGTCCTGGTCGTCCTCGTGCTGGCCGCCGCGACCCGGTTCCTGGAGAAGGGCGTGCCCGGCTGGCTCCCGGACTCCGGGCTCGCCAAGGCCGTCGAGTTCCCGGTCTACGCGATCGCCCTCGGGCTGCTCGGCAACGCGCTGCTGACCGCGGCCGGGCTGCGGGAGCGGCTGGCCGGCGGGTTCCGCACCGAGTTCTTCATCAAGACCGGGCTGGTGCTGCTCGGCGCCTCCATCAACCTCAAGGTGATCGTGACCGCCGCCGGGCCGGCCGTGCTCCAGGCGATCGTGCTGATCAGCACGGTGTTCCTGTTCACCTGGTGGCTCGGCGGGCGGCTCGGGCTCGACGACCGGCTGCGCGCGCTGCTGTCGTCGGCCGTGTCGATCTGCGGGGTCAGCGCGGCCATCGCGGCGGCGGGGGCCGTCCAGGCCAGGAAGGAGCAGCTCGCCTACAGCGCGAGCCTGGTGATCGCGTTCGCGCTGCCGTCGATCTTCGTGCTGCCCGCCCTGGCCTCGGCGTTCGGGCTGCCGCCCGAGGTGGCGGGGGCCTGGATCGGCGGCAACATCGACACCACCGCCGCCGTCACCGCCGCCGGCACGATCGCGGGCGAGGACGCCCTGGCCATCGCCACGATCGTCAAGGTCACCCAGAACGCGCTCATCGGCGTCGTCGTGGTCGCGCTGACCGCCTGGTTCGCCTTCCGGGTCGAGCGGCGGGCGGACGCCGAGCGGCCGGGGGCGGCCGAGTTGTGGCGGCGCTTCCCGAAGTTCGTGCTCGGGTTCGTCGCCGCGTCCGTGATCGCCACCTGGTGGCTCACGACGGTCCCCGCGGGCCAGGGCAAGGCGGTCGTCGGGGTCGCCAACGACCTGCGGACCTGGTTCCTCATCCTGGCGTTCGTCAGCATCGGGCTGGAGTTCCGGGTGGCCGCGCTGCGGGCGGCCGGCTGGCGGCCGGTCGCCGCGTTCGCCGCCGCGACGGTGGTGAACGTGGTCGTCGCCCTGGCCCTGGCCCTGGCCCTGTTCTCCGGCTTCACGGCCGGCTGAGGGTCCCGCCCTCGGGGGGCGGGACCGTCCCGCTACGCGACGGGCTGCTGGGCGGGATCCGCCACCCGGACGATCGAGCCGCTGATCTGCTGCGGGTTGCGGATCAGGTTGAGGATCGGGCAGACCCGCTCGACCTCGGCGTGCAGCCCGGCCAGCTGCTCGTCCGAGGCGGGCGAGCCGATCTGCACCTCGTAGCGGAAGTTGTGCGGGTACACCGGGACGCCCTGGTCGCCCGGGAGCTGGGCCTTCGGGTCGTACTCGGCGCGGACGTCCACCTCCAGGGAGTCGATCGGCACCTCCAGCTCGGCGGCCTTGATCAGGAAGATGTGCGTCACGCAGCTGCCCAGGACGCCGGCCTGCAGCTCGGGCGAGCCGGGGCCGAGGTCGTAGCCGGCGAAGTCGGGGCCGCTGTCGCTGATGATCTGGAAGTCCCTGATCCTGATGCGCCGGATCCCGCTGCGGCCCTCGGCCGTGACGTGGGCGTGCAGCGGCACCGGGCCGCCCGCCGGGGCCTCCCGGCGGGCCAGCAGGGCGGCGCGCTTGTGCGACAGGTACTCGCGAAGGGTGCTCATGGGTCTTTCTCTCTCGAACGGGGTTCAGCTCAGGGTCACGTGGCCGAGCGGGGTGTCGACGACGGCCCGCAGGCCGGGCTCCGGCCCCTCGGTGACGTCGAGCGTCACGTCGAGGGCGGCCAGGTCGCGGCGGAGCGCGCCGGGGTCGGGGTGGACGGCGGCGAAGGAGACCAGGCCGAGTTGCGGCAGGTCCGTGGCGGCCGGGTGGGTGGTCGTCCCCCAGTCGATGAGGAAGGGCACCGGACGGATCGCGGCGGGGTCCTCGCGCCGGGTGAGCCGCCACTCCAGCAGCTCGCCGGACGGGGTGCGCCGGGACAGCGGCTGCACGTCACCGGGGTCGTAGCCGCGCTCGCGGGCCAGCTCCACGGTCTTGTCCAGGTCCTGCGGATGCACGGCCCAGGCGGCCAGGCGCGGCTCGGTCAGCGTCGCCAGCCCGAACGCCCGCGGCCGCACGTCCGACTCCGGGTCCGGCCCGATGATCTCCAGGTACGCGGTCGGCCCGAAGCGCACCAGGTAGTTCGCGGTGCCGCCGGGATGGCTGCCGCCCCGGACGGGCCGCACGCCGGTGCGCGCGGCGAAGTCCTCGACCCCCGCGAGCAGGTCGGGAACGGCATAGACGAGGTGGTCGAGGTGACGGTCGGTCATCGGTGGTCCTCCGGTTCGCCGAGTGAGAGCATGAGCCGGTTCGCCCAGTTGAAGAAGGCGGCGGCGTGGATGGTGTCGCTGATCGCCAGGTCGTCCAGCCCGGCCGCGCGCAGCGCCGCGATGTGCTCGGGCCCGAACTCCACGGGCGTGGCGGCCAGCGCGACCGAGGCGTCGACGACCGCCCGCCAGGTGCCGTCCTGCGGCGCGTCCACCCCCTCGTCGAGCAGGCGCTGCACGTCCTGCGGGCGCTTGGAGTGGTGGGCGGCGAAGCGGGCGTGCACCGACGCGCAGAACACGCAGCCGTTGCGCCGCGAGGTCGCGGTCGCGGCCAGCTCGCGCTCGGCGCGCGGCAGCCCGCCGTCGGCGTTGTAGAAGATGTCGTTGTCGGTCTTGGTGCGCGCGTGCAGGATCTCGGGGTCGCGGGCCAGCAGCAGGAAGTACGGCGATGACGCCCGCGCCCGGTCCACCAGCGCCTCGTAGTGGGCCTCGGTCAGCTCCTCCGGCGCGAGCGGCGGCAGCCAGGGCCGCCAGCCGAGCTGTTCCTGGGTGAAGCCGGTGCTCACGCCGCCACCTCCGCGTTGAGCAGCCGCAGGCCGCCGACCACCCGGACCTGGAAGGCGAGGAAGGCGACGAGCTGCGACAACGTCACCACGCCCGTCGGGCTCCAGCCGGCCGCGGCCAGCGCCTCCAGGGCCTGCTCATCAGCCTCGCGGGGCCGGAAGACCAGCAGGTGCGCGTGCTCGAACGCGGCGGTGAGCCGGACGCCCAGCTCGGCCGGGTCGCGGACCCGGTAGCGCAGGCCCTCGTCGCTCTCGGCGGCCAGCGGCGCGGGGTAGACGCCGTACGGGCCGGTGGTGGCGCCCGCCTCGACCTCGGTCTCGACGGCCTTCAGCAGGCCGGGGGCCAGCTCGGCGAGCCGGTCGGCGTAGAAGCCGGCGACGACGGCGTCCCGGTGCAGCCCGGCCACGAAGGCCGCGACGGCGTCGCGTTCGACGAGGGTGACCTCGCCCTCCTCGTCGGGGGTGAAGAGCGCGTCGAAGCCGCGCTGGGCGTGCTCGCGGGCGGCGGGCCGCAGGTCGCGCAGCTTGTCGAGGCGGGAGCCCGGTCTTATCCCGGCCAGGTGGTCGATGACGTCGTTGATCATGTGGAGCTCATTTCGGTGGAGGGGAGCCAGCCGAGCGCGGGGGCGACCTCGGTCGCCAGCAACTCGGTCGAACGCAGGACCAGCGGGTGCGGCGGGTCCACCGAGTGCACCTGGAAGACCAGGTCGGTGACCCGTTCGAGGGTCGGATCGGCGCGCAGGCTGTCGATGACGTCCTGCGGGGTGCCCACGTGCACGTCGAAGGCGGCGATGCGGCTGTCGAGGTCGCCGCCGGGCAGCTCCCACGGCAGCCGGCCGCGCCCGAGCCCCCGCTCGGCCCAGCGCAGCGCCTCGGCGCGGCTGTCGGCCACGAACGCGGTCCGCGAGGCCACGATGCGCGGGACGACGCCCGCGGGCAGGTTCTCGTGGTAGGCGTCCACGATCGGCCGTTGCAGGTCGGCCAGCGTCGCCTGGGGGTCGTCGGCCGGCCGGGGCTGGGTGCGCGAGAGCATGAGCCCGTTGCCCGCCCGGCCGGCGCGCGCTCCGCCGGCGGCCGAGAACGTCGCCTCCCAGATCGCGCCGGGCAGCCGGGGCGCGGGCGGGTAGAGCCGGTTGCCGCCGCCCAGGTCCTCCCCCGACCAGGCCCTGAGCAGGATCGACAGGTGCTCGGCGTACAGGGCGGCGCGGTCGCCGCTGTCGTGCCCGAACGGCCCGAACGACGACGGCGTCCCGCCGCTGCCCACCCCGATCTCCAGCCGCCCGCCGGTGAGCAGGTCGAGCACGGCGGCGTCCTCGGCCACCCGCACCGGGTGCTCCAGCGGCAGCGTGATGATGCCGGTGCCGAGCCGGATGCGGCTGGTACGGGCCGCCACGTGGGCCAGGAACACCAGCGGCGCGGGCAGCCCGCCCTCCTCGCCGTCGAAGTGGTGCTGGGCCACCCAGGCGGTGTCGAACCCGAGCGACTCGGCGTGCGCGATCTGCTCGGCGGCCAGCCGGTAGCGCTCCGCCGGGGGCGCCTCGTCCAGGACGCGGGTGAAGAAGCCGAGCCTCATCGCACCGGCTCCGGGATGGCCGCGAGCAGCTCGCGGGTGTAGTCGTCGGCCGGGTCGGTGAAGACCCGCCGGGTGGATCCTGATTCCACGATGCGTCCTTTGTTCATGACGGAGACGGTGTGCGAGATCTGCCGCACCACCGCCAGGTCGTGCGAGATGAAGAGGTAGGTCAGGCCGAGGTCGCGCTGGAGCTGCCCGAGCAGGTCGAGGATCTGCGCCTGGACCGTGACGTCGAGCGCCGAGACGGCCTCGTCGAGCACCAGCACCTCCGGCCCCGCGGCCAGCGCGCGGGCGATGGCCACCCGCTGCCGCTGCCCGCCCGACAGCTCGCGCGGCCGGCGCGACGACACGTCCGCGGGCAGCGCCACCCGGTCGAGGAGCTCCGCGACGCGGGCCCGGCGGGCGGCGCGGTCGCCGAGCCGGAAGTTGCGCAACGGCTCCTCCACGATGTCGGCGACCGACTGCCGCGGGTCCAGCGACCCGTACGGGTTCTGGTGCACGAGCTGGACGTGCCGGCGGAAGCCGCGGCCGTCGGGGGCCCCGGCGACGGTGACCGTGCCCGACGTGGGCTCGGCGAAGCGCACCACCATGCGCGCGGTGGTGGTCTTGCCGGACCCCGACTCCCCGACGAGCGCGTGCGTGGTGCCGCGCGGCACCTCGAACGAGACGCCGTCCACGGCCCGGAAAGGCCGCCGCCCCGACCGGAACTCCTTGACCAGGTCGCGCACCACGATCGCGGGCTCGGCGGCCACCGGCTCGCGGAAGGGGCGGGCCGACAGCGCGGGGGCGTCGTGCAGCAGCTTGCGGGTGTAGTCCGCGCCGGGCGCCGCCAGGACGCCCCTGGTCGGGCCCTGCTCCTCGACGCGGCCGTCCTTCATGACGACCAGCCGGTCCGAGCGGCTCGCGGCCACGCCCAGGTCGTGGGTGACCAGCAGCACGGCGGTGCCGAACTCGGCGCGCAGGTCGTCGATGAGGTCCAGGATGCGCCGCTGCACGGTGACGTCCAGGGCGCTGGTGGGCTCGTCGGCGATGATCAGCCGGGGTTCGAGCGCGACGGCGATGGCGATCAGCACGCGCTGGCGCATGCCGCCGGACAGCTCGTGCGGGTACTGGCGGGCCCGCGTCTCGGGGTCGGGCAGGCCGACGCGGGTGAGCAGCTCGACCACCCGGCGCCGGACCGCGGCCCGGTCGCCGCGCTTGTGGATGCGCAGCACCTCGGCGATCTGCGCCCCGACCGTCTTGACCGGGTCGAGCGAGTTGGACGGGTCCTGCGGGACCAGCCCGATCTGGGCCCCCCGGACGGACTCCATCCGCCGCGGCGACCAGGTCGCCAGGTCGTTCTCCCCCAGCAGGACGCTGCCGCGGTCGAGCGAGGCGTTGCGCGGCAGCAGGCCGATGATCGAGTGCGCGGTCGTGGTCTTGCCGGACCCCGACTCGCCGACGACCGCCACCACCTCGCCCGGCTCGACGGTGAAGGAGACGCCGTGGACCGCCGGGCGGCCGTCATAGGAGACCGCGAGGTCGCGGACGTCGAGCAGGCTCACGAGGACTCCTTGGCGATGGACCGGCTGATCCGGCCGGCGGCGAGCACGACCGCGACCACCACGGCCCCGGGCAGCGTGGTCAGCCACCAGGACGTGGCCAGGTAGTTGCGGCCCTCGGCGATGAGCAGCCCCCACTCGGGGGTCGGCGGCTCGGCGCCGTAGCCGAGGAAGCCGAGCGTCGAGATGGCCAGGATGGCCACGCCGAACTGCAGGGCGGCCAGCGCGACGACGGGGCCGAGCGAGTTGGGCAGCACGTGCCGCCACAACACGGCGGTGAACCGGCCGCCGCTGCCGAACGCGGCCTCGACGTAGTCGGTGCGGCGCACCCGGACGACCTCCGACCGCGACAGCCGGGCGAACGCGGCCACCGAGCCGACGCCGACCGCGACGGCCACGTTCACCGTCCCCGGGCCGAGCAGGATGATCACGACCAGGGCCAGGAGCAGGCCGGGGACCGACAGCAGCACGTCCACGACCCGCATGACGGCGGCGTCGGGCACCCCGCCGAGCGAGCCGGCCAGCAGCCCGAGCAGCGTGCCGAGCAGCAGGCCGACCGCGACGGCGACGAACGCCCCCGACAACGAGTGCACGGCCCCGTGCACCACCCGCGCGAACACGTCCCGCCCGACGGCGTCGGTGCCGAACAGGTGCTGCGCGCTCGGCGCCTGGAGCTTCTCGACCGGCACGCCGGCGATCGGGTCGTACCCGGTGAACAGCCCCGGGACGACCGCCCACAGCAGCGCCACGGCGATCACCGTCCAGGCCAGGATCAGGCCCGCCCTCACGACGCCGCCTTCAGCCGCGGGTCGAGCACCGGGAACAACACGTCCACCACCAAGTTGACCAGGACGAACACCGCCGCGGCGAGCACCACCACGGCCAGCATCACCGGCGTGTCCTGGGCGGTCACGGCCTGCTCGGTGAGCCGCCCGATGCCGTTGCGGCCGAAGACGGTCTCCGTCACGACCGAGCCCGCGATCAGCTCGCCGAACGTCAGCCCGGCCACGGTCAGCGTCGGCAGGACGGCGTTGCGCGCCACGTGCCGCCACAGGATCCACCAGCGGGTGGCGCCCTTGGCCGCGATCACCGGCACGAACGGCTGCGCGTACACCTGGTCGATGCCGCGCGCCAGCACCTGCGCGATGGGCGCCGAGATCGGCACGGCCAGAGTCAGCACCGGCAGGACGAGCTGCTGCAGCTCGCCGCCGCCGATGACCGGCACCAGCCGCAGCCGGAAGGAGAAGACCTGGATCAGCAGGATCCCCAGCCAGAACGCCGGGACCGAGATGAACAGCGACGGCACCGACAGCAGCGCCCCGCGCAGCCACGACGTCCTGCTGTAGCTCGCCACGAACGCGATCACCACGGCGAGCAGCACCGCCAGGACGAACGCCGCCGAGGCCAGCCGGGCCGTCTCGGGCAGCGCCTCGCCCAGCCGCTCGACCACCGGGGTGCCGGTGTCGATCGAGTAGCCGAAGCCGCCGGTCAGGAAGCCGGTCAGCGTGCGCAGGTACTCACCGACCGGCGAGCCGCCGCTGTAGTAGGCCCGGATGTCGGCGATCTGCTGCGGCGACAGGCCGAGCTCGGGGTTCTGGAACTTGATCAGGATCGAGTCGCCGGGCAGCAGTTGCAGCAGCACGTAGCTCGCGGTGAAGGCGGCCCACAGCACGAGCACCGCCTGCCCGGCCCGCGTCAGGAGATACCTGGTCATTGCTGGGCCTTCCACGTCGAGTAGAACCACGGCCGGGCGACCGCCTCGAAGGCCACGCCCTTGACGTACGGCGCGCCGCCGTACACCTGGGGCTCCTCGAACAGGGGGATGGCGTAGCCCTGGTCGATCACGTACCGCTGGATCTCGCCGACCTTGGCGTTGCGCTTGGCGTTGTCGGGTTCGGCGGACTCCTCCTCCAGCAGGGTGTCGAGCTTCTTGTCCTTGGACAGGATGACGTCGCGGTTCTGGCTGTGGAAGTGGCTCTTGATGACGTCCTGGTCGGCGCGGCCGACCATGCTGTGCGCGACGGCGGTCTTCTCGGCGTCCTTGATGTCCACGGCCTGGGTGCCGGCGTCGGCGGGGCGGATCTCCAGCTGCACGCCGAGCTTGGCCCACTGCTGGCCGACGAGTTCGAGCGTCTGCTTGGACAGCGGCTGCGGGCCGGCGACGAAGACGCCCAGCCGCAGCTTGACGCCGTCCTTCTCGCGCACGCCGTCGGCGCCCCTGGTCCAGCCGGCCTTGTCGAGCAGCGCGTTGGCCTTGGCCGGGTCGTAGGCCAGGTCCTCGGACAGGTCGAGGTAGCCCTGGGCGAGGTGGCTGAGCACGGAGGTGGCCCGCGGGTAGCTCGCGGTGAACAGGGTGTCCACGACCTCCTTGACGTCGGTGCCCGCCTGCAGCGCCTTGCGCACGTCGAGGTCCTTCAGGATGCTGTTGGACGGCCGCAGGTACAGGCCGTTGTTCACGCCCCTGGTCGGCTCGGCGTAGATCTGGAAGCCGGCGTCCTTGACGGTCTTCTCGTCGTACGCCTGGACGTACCGCACGAAGTCGGCCTGCCCGGAGGTCAGCGCGCCGACGCGGACGTTGTCCTCGGGCGTCACGATGATCTTGATCTCGTCCAGGTACGCCCGCCCCTGGTGCTTCGACGACGGCGGCGCCCAGTCGTAGTCCTTGCGGGCGGCCAGGTCCACCTCCTTGTCGACGATCTGGTTCTTCAGCGTGAAGGGGCCCGAGCCGACGATGTTCTTCAGCTGGCACTGCTGCTCGTACGGCAGCGAGATCGTCTTCTTCGACACCAGCCCGGCCCCGATGACCGAAGTGCCCTGGAGGAAGCCGGGAGAGGGCTTCTTGAAGTGGAACTTCACGGTCAGCGGGTCGACGACCTCGCTGCGCTCGTAGTTGTTGACGAACTCGGCGACCGGCAGCTTGAGCTCGGTGTTCCCGAGGCCGTACACGTCGAAGTTGGCGGCGACGGCGGCGGCGTCGAGCGGGCTGCCGTCGCTGAAGGTCACGCCCTGGCGCAGGTGGAAGGTGTACTCGGTGGCATCGTCGTTCACCTCCCACTTGGTGGCGATCCAGGGCTCGATCTCCAGGGTCTGCGGGTTCTGCCAGGTCAGCTTGTCGGTGATCTGGTTGAGGATGCCGCCGTTGGGATAGAAGCCGGCGGCCGGCAGGTAGAGGCAGGTGGGCGGCTGGTGCTCCAGGTAGGTCAGCGTGCCGCCGTAGACCGGCTGACCGCTGGACGGCGCCGCGCCGGCAGCACCCCCTTGGCCGCCACAGGCGCCGAGGAGCCCAACGACGGCGAGCATGACGGCTGCGGTGCGCAGGCTGGATGAGGACATGGGGGTACTGCCTTTCAGACAAAACATACCTAAAAAGTAGGAAAAGGCTACAGCAAACGCGCGACCGAAGCCACCAGGGGCTTCGGTCGCGGCGTCAGAGGCGTCTCCGGATCACGGACGCGCCCAGGCCTCGGCGAGCAGTTCGTAGGAGCGCACGCGGTCGGCGGGGTCGTGGGTGATGGTGGTGACCAGCAACTCGTCGGCCCCGGTGACCCGGCGCAGCACGCGCAGCCCCTCGGCCACGGCCCGCGGCGTGCCGACGAATTGCGTGTCGATCCGGTCCTTGACCAGCGCGCGGTCGGCCTCGGTCCAGACGTGCCGGGCCGCCTCCGACGGCGTCGGGTACGGCATCGCGCCCGCCCCCGTCCTGATGCTGCGCACCCACAACCCGTACGGCGAGGCCAGCTCACGCGCCCTGGCCTCGTCCTCGGCCACCACCGCGTCGGCCGACACGATGACGTACGGCTCGGCCAGCTCGTCCGACGGCTTGAACGCCTCGCGGTACGCCTCCACGGCCTCCAGCACGCTCGACGGGCTGACGTGGTAGTTGGCCGCGAACGGCAATCCGCGCTCCCCCGCGACCCGGGCGCTCTGCCCGCCGCTGCTGCCCAGGATCCACACCTGGACGTCGGCCCCCTCGCCGGGCGTCACGTGCGCCTCGTGGGTCCCGCCGAGCAGCGCCAGCACCTCGTCGACCTGGTCGGCGAAGTCGGGCGTCACCGCTCCGGGCTGCTGGAGCAGGCTCGCCTGGAAGGCCAGGCGGGGGATCTTCGCCAGCCGCGACCAGTCGAAGGGCGGCGGGACGAGCAGCCCGTCCACCACCCTGGCCTCCGTGCTCGCGGGACGTGCGGGAGCCGGCTCGGCCCCGCGCCGCCCCGAGCGCCCGATGCCCAGATCGAGCCGGCCCGGATGCAGCGCGTCGATGATCCCGAACTCCTCGACCACGGACACCGGCGTCCGGTGGCCGAGCTGCACGGCTCCCGAGCCGACCCTGATCGTCGAGGTGGCCGCCGCCACCAGGCCGATCAGCACGGCGGGGGCCGAGCCGGCCACGCCCGGGGCGAAGTGGTGCTCGGCCAGCCAGTAACGGGCGTAGCCGAACTCCTCCGCGCGCCGGGCGAGCTCGATCGTGTCGCGTAACGCCTGGCCCGCGGTGCCGCCCGAGCTGATGGGGGCCAGGTCGAGGACGGACAGGCTCATGACGCGCTCCCCGGGAACGGGCGGCTGGGGATCTCCGCGCGCAGTGCCGGCGCGATCTCGGTCTGGAACAGCTCCAGCGTCTCCCGGTGCTGCCCCGGCGTCAGGCCGTCGGCATCGGCGGGCAGGTGCATGACCTCGTGCCCGAACCGCTTGTGGTAGCGCAGCACCTTGTCGATGATCTGCTGCGGGCTGCCGACCAGGATCGAGCCGCGCTCGACGGCGTCCTCCAGGGTGGGGAAGACCGGCCGCACCCCGGCCCGCCGGAACGTCTCCAGGCGGGCCTGGTAGATCGGCCGGTACTCGGCCAGCGCCCGTTGCGAGGTGCGGGCCGCGTAGTAGCCCGCACTGCCCGCCCCGACCAGGGCGTCGGCGGGGTCGTGGCCGTGATGGGCCCAGCGTTCGCGGTAGTGGTCGATCAGCTCGGCGTACGGCTCGATGGGGTTGGTGACGTTGGCCGAGAACAGCGGGTCGCCGTGGCGGGCGGCCAGCTCGACCGACTCCTTGCTGGTGGCGCTGCCGTGCCAGACCCTGATCGGCCGTTGCAGCGGGCGCGGCCAGGTCTCGGCGTCGGTCAGCGCGGGCCGGAAGCGGCCCTGCCAGGTGACCCGGTCCTCCCGCCACAGGCGGCGGAACAGCTCGTACGACTCGCGGTTGCGCTCCCACTGGTCCGCGGCGGTGACGTGGAAGAGCCTGGCCTGCGCCGCGCCGTTGCCCTTGCCGACGATCAGTTCGAGCCGGCCGCCGGACAGGTGGTCGAGCGTGGCGTAGTCCTCGTAGGCGCGGACCGGGTCGAGCAGGCTCAGCGTGGTGACCGCGGTGAACAGCCTGATCCTGGACGTTTTGGCGGCGATGTGGCTGAGCACGACCGGGGGCGAGGAGGAGATGAAGGGCCGCTCGTGCCGCTCGCCCACGCCGTAGCCGTCGAAGCCCAGTTCCTCGAAGAGCACGGCGGTCTCGACGACCTCGCGGAATCGTTGCGTGGGTGACCGGCCGTCGCTGTGGACGATCAATGTGATGCCCAGAAATTTCATGACACCTCCGCGTACCTGCTCGCCGGGCGCGGCAGGCCGAGCAGCCCGCGTAACGTCCGGGCTTCGTACCCGCTCCTGAAGGCCCCGCGCCCGCGCAGCTCGGCCGTCAGCTCCCGGCTGATCCGCTCCAGGTCGTACGGCACCGCCCCCGGCCGCAGCCGGAAGCCCTCGATCCCGGCCCGCCGCCACTCCAGCAGCAGGTCGGCCAGCTCCCCCGCGTCGCCGGTGAAGATCGCCGCGTCGGAGGTCAGTTCGGCCCCGTCCAGCTCGTCGAGCCGCGCCTTGCGCCGGGCCGCGTCCGGGCCCAGGAAGACGAGCAGGTCGGCGAAGATCCGCAGGTCGCCGGAGAGCCCCCGGACCTCCTGGACGATCTCCCGCGCGTGCTCGGCCGAGCGCGGCGTGACGAAGACGACGTCCGCGCCGCCCGCCGCGAACTCGTACGGCAGCCGCGCGTGGGCCAGCGCGGCCACCACCGGCTGCCCCTGCGGCGACCTGGGCGTGATGGACGGCCCCCGCACCGAGAAGAACCCGCCCTCGAAGTCGATGTGGTGGAGCTTGCCGCGGTCGACGAACCGGCCGGTGGCCACGTCCCTGATCTCGGCGTCGTCCTCCCAGCTGTCCCAGAGCCGCCGGGCCACCTCCACGGCGTCGGCGGCCTCGGCGAACAGGGCGCGGACGTGCGGGTCGGCCGACAGGTCCACCCCGCCGGGCCGGTTCAGCACCTGGTCGAGCGGGGCGAACCGGCGGCGGCCGAAGTGGGCCGCCTCGCTCGCCCGCGCCGAGACCTGCGGCCGCCAGCCCGCCCGGCCGCCGCTGACGTGGTCGAGGGTGGCGATGCCGATGGCCACGTGGAACGGCTCGGTGTGCGTGGTGGTGGCCGTCGGCACCAGGCCGATCCTGGTGGTCAGCGGCGCCAGCCGGGCCGCGAGCAGCACCGCGTCGAACCGGCCGCGTACCTGGTCGGTGCGGTCGTCGGGGCCGTCGGGCCGGGTGGACTGCAGGCCCAGGGCGTCCTCGATGGTGACGAAGTCCAGCAGCCCGCGCTCGGCCTCGGCGACCAGCCCCGCCCAGTGACCGGCCGAGAAGAGCCGCGTGCCGGGGGCCGCGCGCCAGGCGGCGGGGTGCCACCCGGCGCCGTCCAGGGCCACGGCCAGGTGCAGCGTCATGACAGCTCCAGGTGCTCGCGCAGGGTGGTCCCGGTGTACTCCGTGCGGAAGACGCCGCGTTCGCGCAGCGCCGGCACCACCCGGTCGACGAATTCGTCCAGCCCGCCGGGGGTCAGGTGCGGGACGAGGATGAAACCGTCGGCCGCGCCGGCCTGCACGTGCTCGTCCATCTGCCGGGCCACGCCCTCGGGGGTGCCGACGAACGTCTGCCGCCCGGTGACCTCGATCACCAGCTCGCGGATGCTCAGCCCCTTCTCCGCGGCCAGCGCCCGCCATTTGGCCGCCACCTCGGCGCGGTCCTTGATCGGCACCCGTCCCTGGGAGACGCCTTGGGACAGGTCCGGCTCGACGTCGGGGAACGGTCCATCGGGGTCGAAGGCCGACATGTCCCGCCCCCACACCTGCTCCAGGAACGCGATCGCGGTCTGCGGCCCGACCTGCTGCCGCCGGATCCTGGCCGCGTTCTCGGCGGCCTCCTCGTCGGTGTCGCCCAGCGCGAACGTCACACCGGGCATGATCTTGAGCTGGTGGGGCTCCCGGCCGTACCGGGCCAGGCGGCCCTTGACGTCGGCGGAGAAGCGCATGCCGTCCTCCAGCCCGCCGTGCGGGGTGAAGACCACGTCGGCGTGGGCGGCGGCGAACTCGCGGCCGTCGTCGGAGTCGCCGGCCTGGATGATCACCGGGTGTCCCTGCGGCGAGCGCGGCAGCGTGAACCGGCCCTCGACGGTGAAGTGCCTGCCCCGGTGGCTGACCGTGCCGATCGCGCCCTCCCGCAGGAAGCGGCCCGCGCCCTGGTCGGCGAGCACGGCGTCCGGCTGCCAGGAGTTCCACAACTCGCGCGACAGCCGGACGAACTCCTCGGCCCGCCGGTACCGGTCGGCGGGGTCGAGGAAGCCGCCGCGGCGGAAGTTCTCGCCGGTGAAGGCGTCGGAGGTGGTCACCACGTTCCAGGCGGCCCGGCCCTCGCTCAGGTGGTCGAGCGTGGACAGCCGCCTGGCCAGCTCGTACGGCTCGTTGAAGGTGGCGTTGACCGTGCCCGCGAGCCCGAGCCGCGAGGTCACCGCGGCCAGGGCGCTGAGCACGGTCAGCGCCTCGGGCCTGCCGACCACGTCCAGGTCGTGGATGCGGCCCTTGAGCTCGCGCAGCCGCAGCCCCTCGGCCAGGAAGAAGAAGTCGAACGTGCCGCGCTCGGCCGTCCTGGCGAGGTGGACGAACGAGGCGAAGTCGATCTGGCTCCCCGACCGGGGGTCGGCCCACACGGTGGTGTTGTTCACGCCGGGGAAGTGCGCGGCGAGGTGCACCTGCCTCTTGCGCGTCACCGGCCCCGCCCGTGCGGCGTGTCCCAGGCGGCGGGCAGGCCCTCGATGGTCTCGCCGAACGCCGGGCGCTGGTAGAGGTCGCGGGCGTAGCCCCAGAGGTGCTCGAAGTCGGGCAGCTCGCGCTCGCTGATGAGGTGCTCGCGGTTGTGCAGCGCGTCGAACCTGGCCAGCGTCACCCACAGCCGCACGTCCGCCTCGGTGATCGTGTCGCCGGTCAGGAACCGCTGCTCGGCCAGGCGTTCGTCCAGGCGTTCCAGGGCCGCGACGACGCGGTGGCGCTCCTCCTCGCGGGCGGCCTCGGTGCCGGCGGGGGCCACCCGGGTGACGCCGGTGTTGACGTCGTGGTAGATCCACGCGTTCAGCTTGTCGATCTCGGCGCGCAGGTGCTCGGGGTAGAGGTCGACCGAGGTGTCGGCCCACTTCTCGAACTGGGTGGCCAGGTCGATCGTGATGTCGGGGAAGTTGTTGCTGACGATCCTGCGCCGCGCCCTGTCCCAGAGCACGGGCACCGAGATGTGGCCCGGGTAGCCCTTCTCGGTGGCGTCGTAGGCCTGCTCCAGGAAGGCGAACCCGTTGACCGGGTCCGGGCCCCTGCGCTCCCTGAAGGCCCAGCCCCGGCCGTCGCGCTCGTCGTCCACGTACGACAGCGAGACGACGTCCTCCAGGCGCTTGAGCTTGCGGACGATCGCGACGCGCTGGGCGTAGGGGCAGGTCCAGGCGGCATAGACGTGGTAGCGGCCGGGCTCGGCGCGGTAGCCGCTGGTCCCGTCGGCGGTGACGCGGTCCTGGAAGGGGTAGACCGGGCGGTCCCAGCCGGCCGACAGGTGCAGGCGGCCGGGGCCGTAGCGGCCGTAGGCGATGCGGTCGAGCGGGCCGGCGTAGACCGGCGTGCCGGTGGTGGCGGTCACAGGTTCTCCTGGTGGGGTAGGAAGCGGCCGAACCGGCCCTGGTGGTAGAGCAGCGGACGGCCGGCGTTGTGCGTGGCCGCCTCGGCCACCAGGCCGACGACCAGCACGTGGTCGCCGACCTCGACGGTCTCGTACGGCAGGCAGATCAGGTGGGCGGAGACGTCCTGGAGCAGCGGCGCGCCGAGCGGCCCCGCCCGCCACCGCGTGGGCGCGGCGAACCTGTCCACCCCCTTGCGCGCGAACCGCGCCGCCAGCTCGGCCTGGTCGCTGGCCAGGATGTTGACCGCGAAGTGGTCGGCTCCCCGCAACCATGGCCAGGTGGTGGAGGACTGGTCCACGTAGAAGGAGACGAGCGGCGG
Organism: Nonomuraea sp. NPDC004702; assembly: GCF_053601695.1. NCBI lineage: Bacteria > Bacillati > Actinomycetota > Actinomycetes > Streptosporangiales > Streptosporangiaceae > Nonomuraea > Nonomuraea sp. NPDC004702. Next base: position 292,883 of record NZ_JBSGCE010000002.1, on the reverse strand, counting down.
GTCGAGGCTGACCGAGGAGAACGAGGTGGCGGTGAGCCCCACGGGGATGCCCTCGCTCTGCGCGGTGATCACCACCACTCCGCTGGCGTGCACGGCGAGCGCCTGGCGGAACACGTCGGCGCCGACGGCCTGCTGGTCGGGCAGGGTGTCGGTCATGCGCCGGCCTCCGCTCGGTACGGGCGGACGGTTCTGTTTGCGATCACGGAAAGGCTCCTCACGGGAGAGAGGGCGTGCTCACGCCGCTCCCGGCGGCCGGGCCGGGAGCGCCGGGAAGGGGGCACGCAAGGGTTCGTCAGCGGAGGCGTGGACGACGTCGGCCACGCTGGAGCGCTCAGGGGAAGGCGGGCGGCTGCTGGTCCGTGATCAACGACACTGCGCGCTGGCGACGTGGCCGAAGTCCACGTGCGGGCGCCTGGTCAGGAGAGTGCCCTGGCTCATGCCAACGACGCTAGGCCGCCGCGAGCCTCAAGTCAATATTCCCTACTGGTTTTAAAGGGAATACCTTATTGGGATGAATCGCGAAGTTTGGCGGGTGGCACGGGGATCGCCGGGAAGGGGTTGTCCGGCAGCAGGATGACCCGGCGCGCCTGCCGGGGCTGCATGGCGGCGTCGAGGTGCAGCAGGGCGGCCCCGATGCCGGCCGCGCCGACCATGTACCCGGTGTCCGCGCTCACCTCGCCCGGCCGCAGCCGCCGGTACGCCTGGTACCAGCGGAACCCCTGGCCGTCGTGGTTGTCGCCGCGCCCGATGAGGTGCCCGGCGAGCACCTGGGCCTGCGCGAGGCGCGCCTCGTCGCCGGTCGCCGCCCACAGGCCGACGAACAGTTCGAGCAGCCCGGCCGCGCCGCAACACTGGCAGGCCACGTTCCAGAAGCCGTCGGTCTGGCGGAGGGGGGCGCCGCTCTCGACGACGCCGTGCGCGAGCCGTTCGACCCAGTCGAGGTGGCCGGGGTCGCCGGTGACCCGGTACAGCTCGTAGAACATCCGGGCCACGCCCGCCGAGCCCGAACAGAAGCCCAGGTAGTGCAGCTCGCGCCCCTGCGGCACGTGATGCGGGACGACGGCGCACCTGCCCGCCACGGCGCTCACCTCGCGCACGAAGCCCGCGCCACGGGCGGCCGCCTCCAGGAAACGCCGCTCGCCCGTGACGCCGTGGAGCCTGGCCAGCAGGAAGGCGGTGCCCGCCGTGCCGGACAGGAAGCCCGGGGTGACGGCGTCGAGCGGCAGGTCGGCGCAGTCGCCGAAACGATGGCCGGGCACGGCGAGCCCGGCGATGCGCTCGCCCGCCGCCACCGCCGTCTCCTCGTAGCCGCGCACGCCGAGCGCGGCGGCGGCCTGGAGCAGCCCGAGCACGATCCCGCCGTCGCCGCGCTGGGCGGGCTCGCGGGTCCAGCCGAGGCCGCCGTCCAGCGGGCGGGCGGCGCGGACGATCGTGTCGGCCACCGCGACGGCCTCCTCCTCGAAGACGCCGTCGCCGAAGGCCCAGCCGGCCTCGATCAGCGCGACGAGCGTGCCGGTCAGGCCGTGGTAGAGGGTCAGGTCGGCGCGTTCGCGCCAGGTGGCGGCCAGGTAGCGGGCGCCTCTGCGGGCGTCGTCCAGGTACGCCTCGTGGCCGGTGGCGGCGGCCAGTTCCAGGAAGAACAGCACGATGCCGGCCGCGCCCGCGTACAGGGAGGCGGAGTCGCCGGCGGCGGCCGACCTGCCACGGGGGTCGGGGTTGGCGCGCCAGTGGCGGCCTCTGCCGTCGTCGACGGCGGCGGTGCGGATCCAGCGGCCCGCCATGATCGCGGCGGTCAGCGGAGTCTCGGCGCGCTCACTCGGCGAGCGGGTCCGGTCCAAGCCCATACTCCATTCTCCCACACTTCCGGTAGGAAAATCGGCCTTTTCTCAAGGGTTCGCCTCCATCATCGCGGGTAACGGAACGGTGACGTGGAGTATCGAATGGGGAGGGCGTCGTGAAGCGTCCCATCATCTGTGCCGCGATCCTGGCCCTGGGCGTCACGGGCTGCACGAACACCGGATACGACACAGGGCAGCACCTGCCGCAGAACGAGGGCGCGAACGCCGACGCCAAGGGCGTCATACACGTGCGCAACGCCCACCTGCGAGCCGCCGCCGGCCAGGCGGCCACCCCGACCTCGCCCGCCGCCGAGCAGAACCTCTACGCCGTGCTGATCAACGACGGCCACAAGCCCGACCAGCTCCAGCGGATCACCGTCGACGGCGGCGGCTCGGTGCAGCTCTCCGGCGCCGCCGCCGACATCCGGCCCGGCCAGCCCGTGGGCGCGGGCGACCAGCCGCTCGGCACGGTCACCGGCGTACGCGGCGCCACCGTGCCCATGACCTTCACCTTCCGCGACGCCGGGGCCGTGCGCGTGTACGTGCCCGTGAAGCAGAACGCGACCCAGTCCCCCGCCGGCTCGCCCGGCCCCGCGACCACTCCGGCGGCGCCGGGCCACGCCCCGCCCCACGCGCCCCGGCACCGGACCGGCCACTCAACCGGCCACTGACGGCCGCAGCGCCGACAGCAGCCGGTCCAGCTCTGCGGCGATCAGCGGCAGGTCGGCGTCCGGGTCGGCGGAGCGGGCCAGCAGCATGCCGCCCTCGCAGACGGCGCCGAACACGAGCTGCGCGCGGGCGGGCGCGTTCCCGCCCTCGATCCGGCCGCCCTCGGCGGCCCGGCGCAGGCCGCCGGCCAGGACCCGCAGCAGGTGGTCGTACTCGATCTCGCGGGCGGTCTCCCAGCCCAGCACCGAGGGCGCGTCGAGCAGCACGATCTGCCGGAAGCCCGGGTCGAGGCAGTGCTCCAGGAAGGTGCGCAGGCCCCGGCGCAGCGCCGCCAGCGGGTCGTCCTCCTGAGCCCCGGCGCGCTCCAGGGCCGCCGCGACCTCGGCCAGCTCGCCGGTGAACGCCGCCCGGAACAGCGCCGGCTTGCCGCCGAAGTGGTGGTAGGCGGCCCCCTTGGTCACCCCCGCGCGGGCGGCGACGGCGTCGATCGAGGTGTCGGCGTAGCCGTTCTCGCCGAACAGCCGGCGCGCGGCGCCCACCAGCCGCGCCGTCGTCTCGTCCGTGCGTTCTGCCTGGGTACGGCGGCTCATTGACTTCCATACTCCTAGTACGTATGTTCGAATCACGTACCAGAAGTATGGAACATGGAGGCCGATCGTGTCCGCAGAACCCATCGCCGTCTACGGAGCAAGTGGTCATACCGGACGCCTGGTGGCGGCGGAATTACGCGCCCGCGGCCTGGAGGTGATCCTGGCCGGCCGCGACGCCGCCCGCCTCAAGGCCGTCTCCGACGAGCTCGGCGGAGCCCGCGTGCACGAGGCCCCGCTCGACGACGCCGACGCCCTGCGGGCCCTCACCGCCGAGGCCGGCGTGCTGGTCCACTGTGCCGGGCCCTTCACCGACACCGGCCGGCCCGTGGCCCGCGCCGCCGCGGCGTCCGGCTGCCACTACGTCGACCACGCCCTGGAGCAGCACCACACCAAGTGGATGTTCGACGCCATGTCCGAGCCCGCCGCGGCCGCGGGCATCACGATGATCACGGCCATGAGCTTCTACGGCGGCATGGGCGACCTGCTGGCCGCGGCCGTGTCCGCCGGGCTGACCGGCATCGACCGGGTGACCAGCGCGTACGCCGTGTCCGGCTGGCGGCTGACCACCGGCGCGCGCAGGACCGCCGAGCTGCTGTTCGCCGACACCCGCCGCATCACCTTCAGCGACGGCGCCCAGCACGTCGGGTACGTCGAGCCGCGCAACGCCGTCTTCCCCTTCCCGCCGCCGCTCGGCCCGCGGACGATGATCGCGCCGATCCCGTCGTCGGAGGTCGTCACCGTGCCCAGGCACGTGCCCGCTCGCTGGGTCGAGGCACAGCTCACCGCGCACACCTTCGAGGAGGAGGGCGCGTTCACCGGCGAGGCCGTCGACCCGGAGACCAGGGCGGGCTCGGAGTTCACCGTGGCCGTCCAGGTCGTCACCGAGGACGGCGGCGCGGCCGGCCGGATCACCGGCCGCGACCTGTGGCGGCTCAGCGCGCTGGCCTCGGTCGAGGCCGCCGTGCGGCTGGCCGCCGGGCACGGGCCGGGGCCCGGCGTCTTCGCCCCGGCCGAGGCGTTCCCCGCCGAGCCGTTCCTGCGCGACCTCGAAGCGCTCGGGCTGCTCAGGCTCACCCTGCCGGGAAGGAGCGGGCGATGATCCTGGTCACGGGCGCGGCCGGCGGCCCCCAGGGCGGCACCGGCAGGCAGGTGGCCGAACAGCTGCTCCAGCGCGACCAGGCCGTGCGCGCCTTCGTGCACTCCGACGACGAGCGCGCCGGCGAGCTGCGCAAGCTCGGCGCGGACGTCGTCGTCGGCGACCTGCGCGAGATCAGGGACGTGCGGCCCGCGATGCGCGGGGTACGGCGGGCGTACTTCACCTATCCGGTGACGGCCGGGCTGCTCGACGCGACCGGCGCGTTCGCGGCGGCGGCCCGGGAGGAGGGGGTCGAGCGGGTGGTCGAGGTCTCCCAGCTCGACGCCCAGCCCGAGGCCGGGACGCCGCGCATGCGCCGCCACTGGCTGTCGGAGCAGGTCTTCGACTGGGCGGGGGTGGGCGCGGTGCACCTGCGCGCGGCGGTCTTCTTCGAGAACCTGGCCGTCGTGGCGGACGCGTACGGCGAGCTGGCCCTCCCGCTGGGCCCGCCGGACACGCTGATCCCGCTCGTCGCCGCCGCCGACGTGGCGCGGGTGGGCGCGGGCCTGCTGCTGGACCCGGCGCCGGCCGACCCGGTGTGCCTGGTGACGGGCCAGATGGCGACGGCCGCCGAGGCCGCCGACGCCCTCGGCGTGCGCTACGCGGACCTGCCGCCCGAGGAGTGGGAGCGGCGGGCGCACGAGGTGTACCGCGACCCGTACGCCGTCGAGCACCTGAGCCACCTGTGGGCGATCTTCCGCTTCATCGGCTCCGGCGACCACCCGCTCTACCGGGTCACCGAGAGCATCGAGCGCGTCGGCGGGCGTCGTCCGGTGACGATCGGGGAGTTCGCCGCCGCCCGGCGCTGATCCCGTCCTGGCCGGCCCGCCTCCACCAGGTCGGTCAGCGCAGGCCCGCGAGCACGCCGCGCGCGACGGCCTCCCGCCCGGCCTCCTCCTCGGCCGCCGCCGCCTGCTCGGCCGCCATGCGCACGTCGTAGGCGGCGCGGGCCGTGGCGATCTCGCCCTGGTGCTCCTCGGTCCAGGTGACCAGGGCGCGGATGGTGGCGTGCAACGTGCCGCCGAGGGGCGTCAGCGCGTAGTCCACGCGGGGCGGCACGGTCGGGTGGACGGTACGGCTGACCAGGCCGTCGCGCTCCAGGTGACGCAGGGTCCTGGTCAGCATGCGCTGGCTGACGCCGTCGATCATGCGGCGCAGCTCGGTGAAGCGCAGGCTGCGCCGGTCGAGCAGCGCGATCACCTGGAGCGACCACTTGTCGGCGATCCGGTCGAGGATCTGCCTGACCTCGCAGTCCTCCCGCTGGTCCCATTGCAGCACGTCGTAGTCGGTATCCCCGCAGTGACCGAGGGACATCGAAGTTCCGTCTTCCATGGCTCCTTATGGTGACCAAAAATGCTGCTGGTTACAAGAAGGAACCGACCATTATGGAAGGAATTCACCATGTCTCCCTCGAACCACCCCCGCATGGGGGCGCGCGCGTGGAGCGCGCTGTTCGTCCTGGCGGGGGCCGTCTTCCTGGAAGGCATCGACGTGGCCATGCTCAACGTGGCGCTGCCGTCGATCCGCGCCGACCTCGGCCTGTCCACCGGCACGCTCAGCGGCGTGGTCAGCGCGTACGTGCTGGGTTACGGCGGTTTCATGCTGCTGGGCGGCCGGGCCGCCGACCTGCTCGGCCACCGCCGCATGTTCCTGACCTGGCTGACGGTGTTCCTGCTCTTCTCCGGGCTGGGCGGCCTGGCGACCGAAGGATGGATGTTGCTGGTCGCCCGGTTCGTCACGGGGGTCGCCGCCGCGTTCATGGCGCCCGCCGGGCTGGCGCTGGTCACCGGCAACTTCCCCGAGGGCCCGCAGCGCACCAAGGCGCTCGGCGTGTACGCCGGGACCGCGGCGGGCGGCTTCTCGCTCGGCCTGGTCGCCGGCGGCCTGCTGGCCTCGATCGGCTGGCGCTGGGTGTTCTTCGCCCCCGTGGTGTTGTCGGCGGTGATCCTGCTGGCCGCCGTCCCGCTGGTCAAGGACTCCGGCGAACGGGTGCGGGGCTCGTTCGACCTGGCCGGGGCGCTGACCATCACCGGCTCGATGTTGCTGCTCGTGTACGGCGTGGTCCGCCTGGAGGCGCCCGCGGACGGCTCCGGCGCCACCGTCGCGACGTTCGCCGCCGGGCTGCTGCTGCTCGCCCTGTTCGTGCTGATCGAACGCCGCTCGTCCAACCCGCTGGTCCGGCTGGACATCCTGCGCTCGGGGCCGCTCGTCCGGGCCAACCTCGGCGCGCTGCTCTTCCTGGCCTCGTTCGCCGGGTTCCAGTTCCTGGCCACGCTCTACCTGCAGGAGGTTCGCGGCTGGAGCACCCTGCAGACCGGCCTGGCCATGCTGGTGATCGGCATCGACACGGTGCTGGCCCCCACGCTCACGCCGCGCCTGGTGAACAGGTTCGGCAACGCCCGCGTGCTGTTCGCCGGGATCGTGCTGTCGGCGCTGGCGTACGCGCTGTTCCTGCCGGTCGGCCCGGACTGGACGTACGCCGCCATGCTGCCCACCATGCTCCTGCTCGGCCTGGCCTTCTCGCTGACCTACGGCCCGCTGACCATGGCCGCGACCGAGGGCGTGGCGGAGGACCGGCAGGGCCTGGCCGGCGGCCTGCTCTACACGGCGATGCAGTTCGGGACCGCGCTCGGCCTGTCGGCGGTCACCGCCGTGAACGTGGCCGCGCTCGGCGGGGGCGCCGCGCCGACCCTGGACTCTCTGCGGATCGCCCTGGCCGTCCCGCTGGCCGTCGCGGTGGCGGCGGTGCTGGTGACCGCGTTCGGCCTGCGTGCCCGCGCCGCCGCCGCGCCCGTGGAGAGCCCGGTGCCCGAGACCGTCGGCTAGGACGGGTCCGCCCCCGGCTCCTTGCGCACCCGGGAGATCTTGTCGGGGTTCGCGACCGTGTAGATGTCGCGCACCTGCGACCCGTCGGAGGTCAGATCGACGACCATGACGGCGAACGGCGCGTTCTCCACGAACACCACCGCCGACGGGTCCCCGTTGGTCTCCCGGTACTGGATGTCCAGCCCCTCCATCGGCTGGGCGGTGCGCGCGACGAGCAGCCGGGCCACCTTGTCGCGGCCCCGGACCGGACGCGGCCCGCCCACCACGGACTTGCCGCCGCCGTCGGCCCACAGGGTCACCTCCGGCGCCAGCAGCTCCATCAGCGCGTCGAGGTCGCCGCCGAACGCCGCCGCCACGAACCGCTCGGTCACCTCCTGCTGGACGTGCGCGTCCACCCGGTAACGCGGACGCCGGGCCTGCACGTGCTCGCGGGCCCGGTGCGCGAGCTGGCGTACGGCGGCGGGGCTGCGGCCGAGCATGCCGGCGATCTCGGTGTGCTGGAAGGCGAACACCTCGTGCAGGACGAACACGGCCCGCTCCAGCGGGGTCAGCGTCTCCAGCACCACCAGCAGGGCCAGCGACACCGACTCGCCCCGCACCACGTCCTCCGCCCCGTCGGCCGGCCCGTCAGCCGCGGTGACCAGGGGTTCGGGCAGCCACGGCCCGACGTAGGTCTCGCGGCGGCGGCGCAGCGCCGACTGGTGCGCGAGCGCCTGGTTCACGGCGATGCGCACCAGGTAGGCGCGCGGGTTGCCGATCTCGTCCGGGTCCCGCGACGACCAGGCCAGCCAGGTGTCCTGGAGCACGTCCTCGGTGTCGGAGACGCTGCCGAGCATGTTGTAGACGATGGAGAACAGCAGCTCCCTGTGGCCGCCGAAAACGTCCGTCATTCCAGGCATCATGTCCTTTGAGAGCCTTTGTGGCCCCCGGGTGTGACATGGACTGCGTCACACCAGGTAACGCAGCCACAGGTACGGCGTCGCCAGCGCGACCGTCGTCGCGGTGACGATCAGACCGTACTTCGTGAACTGCCAGAAGCTGATCGGGGTGCCGTTGCGGGCGGCGATGCCGAGGATGACCACGTTCGCCGCCGCGCCCACGGCGGTGGCGTTGCCGCCCAGGTCGGCGCCGAGCGCCAGGGCCCACCACAACACCTGCGCCGGCCCCTCCCCGCCGTTGGCCTGGACGAGGTCGGCGACGATCGGGCTCATGGTGGCCACGTACGGGATGTTGTCGACGATGGCGGAAAGGCCCGCCGAGGCCCACAGCAGGACCATCGTGGTCAGCCCGAGCTGACCGTGCGTGGCCTGCGCGGCGGCCTGGGAGACCTGGGCGATGACCCCGGTCTCCACCAGCGCGCCGACCATGACGAACAGCCCCGCGAAGAACACCAGCGTGGGCCACTCGACCTCGGCGATCGCCTCCTCGGTGGTCACCTTGGTGAGCGCCACCAGCACGCCCGCGCCGAGCAGCGCCACCACCGACGGCTCGTAGTGCAGCACGGGATGCAGCACGAACGCCGCCATCACCACCGCGAGCACGGTCAGCGACTGCCACAGCAGCCGGCGGTCGGCGATGGCCTCGCGCTCGTCGAGCGTCATGATCTCGGCCGCCAGCTCGGGGTCGTAGCGGAACGACCGGCGGAACATCACCCGGCACAGCCCGATGAAGACCACGAGCAGCACCACGATCAGCGGGGCGAGGTGGGCGAGGAAGTCGTTGAAGGTCAGCCCGCCGCGGCTGGCGATGATGATGTTGGGCGGGTCGCCGACCAGGGTGGCGGTGCCGCCGATGTTGGAGGCCATCGCCTCGGCGATGAGGAACGGCGCCACCGGCAGCGCCAGCCGTTCGCAGACCAGGAACGTCACCGGCGCGATCAGCAGCACGGTGGTCACGTTGTCCAGCAGCGCCGACGCGCCCGCGGTGATCAGGATCAGCAGCACCATGAGCCGGAACGGGCGCCCCCTGGCCCGTTTGGCGGCCCAGATGGCCAGGAACTCGAAGACGCCCGTCTGTTTCAGCACGCCGACGATGACCATCATGCCGAGCAGCAGGAAGATGACGTTCCAGTCGATGCCGGTGTGCTCGTCGAAGAAGGCCGCGCCGCCGTCGGTGGCGTGCAGCACCAGCATGATCCCCGCGCCGCCGAGCGCGGCGGCGACCCGGTGCACCTTCTCGGTGGCGATCAGCGTGTACGAGACGAGGAAGACGGCGACCGCCAGCCACGCGGTGACGGTCACGGCGGACCGCCCGGGAAAGCCTTCAAGGAGAACTCCACGATCGACGACAGAATCGCCGACCAGACTTCCCGGCACACCTCAGGACAACTTACCAAGAGGCGCGGCCGGACGGGACCGGCGGACTGGCCGCCCGTACGGGGCCAGGCGCCGGTCGCGCCCGGTGGGGTGGCTGCTCAGCCGACGCTGAACTGCCCCTTGAAGCCCGCGTGCAGGACGCTGCCGGACGAGCCCGAGACGCACGTGCCCGAACCGCCGAGCAGGTAGGTGTCGAACCGGCCGGTGAACGTCCTGCCCCTGAACGGCCCGGACTGGATCGTGCCCGACACCTTGGCCGTGTCGTGCACGACCTCGACGATGCGCGCGCTGGCCTTGCTGGTCTGCCTGGCGCCCTTGATGGTCCAGTCGATGGTGACCGTGCCGGCGCCCGCGGGCGCGGCGGTCCCGGCGGCGGCGGCGCGGTCGCGGATGACGCCGTCGGACTGCCCCCAGCGCTCGCGGTCGTAGACGACGCGGTCGGCCAGGTTGCGCTCGTCCTGGTCGTGGACGATGCGGTCGGCCAGGCTGCGGCCCTCGCGGTTGTAGACGATGCGGTTGGACAGGCTGCGGTCCTCGGCGTCACGGTCGCCGAACACGCGGTCGAAGGCGTTGCCCTCGCCGGACGGGCGTCCCCTGGTGATGGTGCGTCCGCCGCAGCTCGGGTTCACGCCGTTGAAGCTGGCTCTGAGCCGTGCCGCGGTGACGCCCGTGCCGCTGCGGTCGACGCAGTTCCACGGCTCCCGGCGGCTGACGGAACGGTCCAGGTGCAGCAGCCGCTGCGCCCCGGGAAGGTACTGTGCCTCGCCGGACACGGTGCAGGAGATCACGGCCGCGGCGTGCGCGGCCCCCGGGACGACGGCCGGAGCCAGTACGGTCAGCCCGGCGGCGGCCAGGGCGGGCAGTGACGTGGCGAGAGTAGGCATGAGACTGCTCCTTTTCGAGGCAGGACGGGTCGGCGCATCGGGCCGGCCTGTCACGACAGGACGGGTCGACGCGAGCCGGCCGGGCCCGCCATCGCTCTCCGGTGAGAGGTCCCGATCTCGGACGCTACGAGGCGAACCGCAAACATCGCCCCAAATGGCCGCCCGTGGCGTCCCAGATGTACGGACTCACCCCTGCCTGTCCGCCCCCAGCCGCTCCGGCAGCGCAGGCGCGGAAGCCCGGCAGCCGGAGCAGGCGATCAGAGGAGGTCGTGCGCGCGGGCGGCGGCGGCCGCCTGCGTACGGGTGGAGACCTCCAGCTTGGCCAGGATGTTGGAGACGTGCACGCTCACCGTCTTCTGCGCGATGAACAGCCGCCCGGCGATCTCCTTGTTGGTCAGCCCCTCGGCGACCAGCCGCAACACCTCGACCTCGCGCGCGGTGAGCCCGCCCTCGGCCTGCCCGCCGCCGAACCTGGCCCGCCTGCCGAACTCCGTCAGCGCGGCCTCCAGCGGCGCGGCCCGCAGCCGGCCGGCCGCCTCCTTGGCGAGGGACCACTCCTCCTGCGCCGCCTCCCGCTCACCGGCCGCGAGCAGCGCCTCGGCCAGCCGCCAGCGCGCCCTGGCCACCTCGTAGACGAAGCCGAAGTCGAACGCCGCGACCACCTGGCGCCACAGCCCGACGTCGAGCCGCCCGTGGAGGCGGTGCCAGTCGGCCTCCACGCGCAGCGCCCACGCCTGGCCCTCGGGACCGAGGTGGCCGCCGTCGCCGGTCGGCCCTCTCGTGGCGGCGAACCGGGCGCGGGCCAGCAGGTCGTCGGCCCCCTCGGTGGTGCCCAGCTCGGCCATCGCCCACAGGCTGACGGCGGCCAGCCGCAGCGTGCCCGACTCGCCCTCGTCGAGCGTGGCCATGGCCGCGTGGGCGTGGTCGAGCGCGGCGGCCGGGTCGCCGTTCCACAGGGCGTGCTCGGCGGCCATGCCCCGCGACATGTACGTCGCCAGCGGGTCGTGCCAGAACGGGCGCAGCCACCCCAGCCGCGCCTCGACCGCCGGCAACCCCCGACCCACCTCGATGAACAGGGCGAAGGACGACAGGATGGCCTCCGGCAACGTGCCCACCCGCGCGCCGAACCCGGCGGCCACCGCCTCCGCGGCGTCCCACTCGCCCGCGACGTAGTGGATGAGCAGGCGCAGGAAGCGCAGGTCGGTGCCGTAGGTGCTCCAGTTGAGGCCGGTGTGGACGGCCAGCTTGATGCCGTCGTCGGCGACCTCGGCGGCCTGGGCCGGCAGGCCCTGCTCGTAGAGGATGCGGGCGTGGTGGAAGCGGGCCCGCAAGTCCATCGCCAGGTCGCCGGTCTCCCGGGCGGAGGCGCTCTCGACCAGCGAATGGGCGCGGGCGACGTCGCCCCGCTGCTCGACGTAGCTGGCCAGCGTGAGCAGCGCGCCCACCTCGGCGTCGACGGCGCCGCAGGCGCGGGCCGTCTCCAGGGCGCGCGCGGTCAGCGGCTCGACCTCGTGGTGGCGCGGCGTCCACAGCAGCGTGCGGGCCTGCGTGGCGAGGGCACGGGCGAGGCTCGGCTCGTCTTCGGCGCTCTCGACCGCGCGTTCGGCCGCCGCGATCGCGCCGGGCGGGTCGTTGGTCTCGAAGAGGTAGTACGCCAGCCGCTCCGCCACCTCGGAGGTCGAGGGCAGCGCGCGCAGCCGGTGGACGGCCCGGTGGTTGTCGCCGCTGTCGGCCGCCGCGACGGCGCTGCGGAAGGCCAGCGCGACCCGGCTCTCCCCGGCCAGGCCTGCGGCGTCCTCGACGCGGTCCCACAGGCCGAGCGCCTGGTCGTAGTGGTTGTGGGCCTCGGCGGGCGCACCCAGCCGCTCGGCCTCGCGGCCCGCCTGCGCCGAGGCCGCCAGCGCCCCGGCCAGGTCGTGGCTGGCGAGGTGGTGGTGGGCCAGCTCGGCGGGCGAGGTGAGCAGCCGGGCGAAGTCGGCGTGCAGCCGCGTGCGCTCGCCGGGCAGCAGGTCGGTGTAGACGGCCTCCTGCAGCAGGGCGTGGCGGAAGGCGTAGCCGTGGCCCTGCACCTTGAGCAGGCCGCGCGAGACGATCTCCCTGACCGCCTCCTCGAACTCGGCGAGCGGCAGCCCCGCCACCTCGCGCAGCAGGTCGTCCTCCACCCGGCGGCCGGCCACCGCGGCGGCGCGCAGCACCCGCTGCCCGGCCTCGGACAGCACCTCGACCCGCGACAGCAGCAGGCTGGCCAGCCCGTCGGGCAGGCTGTCGCCCTCGGACATGGCCGCGAACAGCTCTTCGGCGTAGAACGGGTTGCCCTCGGCGCGCGAGACGATGAGCCCGAGCTCCTGCGCGTCCACCTGCCCCAAGGTGGTGACATAGTCCGACATTTCGCCGGATTCCAGCGGGCCGAGCTCCACGTTCGTCACCGACGGCAGCCGCTTCAGCTCGGCCAGCACCGCGCGCAGCGGATGGCGGCGGTGGAGGTCGTCGGTGCGGTAGGTGCCGGCCACGCAGACGCGCTCGCTCTGGAGCATGCGGCTGAGGAAGACCAGCAGGTCGCGGGTGGAACGGTCGGCCCAGTGGAGGTCTTCGATCACGAACAGCACCGGCTGGACGTCGGCCAGCAGCCCGAGCAGCGACCCGAACAGCCGCTGCTGGGTGAGCCCGGCCGACGGCGCCCCGCTCTCCCGGCCCGGCAGGAGCTGGCCCAGCATGGGATGGGCGGCGACGGCCTCGCGCACGCCGGGCTCGGCCCCGCGCAGCGCGTCGGCCAGCGGCAGGTAGGGCAGCGCGTCGCCCAGCTCGGCGCACTGGCCGACCATGACGTGGAAGCCGCGCTCGCGCGCCTCGGCGACCAGCTCGCCGACCATGCGCGTCTTGCCGATCCCCGCGTCGCCGCCGACGAGCGCGACCCCGGCCGTGCCGTCGGCCGCGGACTCCAGCACACGCACGAGCTTGGACAGCTCGGCCGAGCGCCCGACGAGAAGACCGTTCACGCCAGCAAGTGTGCCACGGGCCTGTGACATTCCATTGGTCCGCCCGGCCGCCCCGGGATTGGCCCTCATCGTCGAACCGGACCCGCTCTACGCTGCTCTTTCGTGATCTCCTTGACGACTTTCGTGCTCTTCACGACGGCCTCGCTCGCCCTGGTGCTCGTCCCCGGCCCCAACCACCTCTACATCGCCGCCAGGGGCCTGGCCCAGGGCAGGGCCGCCGGGCTGGCCAGCGCGCTCGGCGTGGAGACCGGGACGCTGGTGCACATCGCCGCCGCCGCGGCCGGGCTCTCGTACGTGATCTCGCGGTCGGCGACGCTGTTCGCGGTCGTCAAGTGGGCGGGCGTGGCCTACCTCGTCTACCTGGGCGTGCGCGCCTTCACCGCCAAGGAGGCGCAGGCCGGGACGCCGCCCGTGCAGCCGCTGGCCAAGGTGTTCCTCGAAGGGGTCCTGGTCAACGTGCTCAACCCCAAGGTGGCGCTGTTCTTCGTGGCGTTCCTCCCGCACTTCGTGGACCCCGGCGCCGGCTCGCCGGCGCTGCAGATCGTCGTGTTCGGCCTGACGCTGCTGCTCCTGGGGTTCGTCTCCGACGTCGTGTACGCCCTCACCGCCGGCACCCTCGGCACCCGCCTGACCAGGGGCGCCAAGGCTCTGCGGTACGTCAGCGGCGTCGTCTACCTGGGGCTCGGCGTGGCCATGGCGTTCGCCGGGAGAAAATGACCTATGGCGCCGAGGAAGCAGCAGGAGATCTTCGACGCGACCCTGTGGATGGTCGCGGAGAAGGGCTACGACGGGCTCACCGTCGAGGGGGTCGCCGAGCGCTCGGGGGTCAACAAGACGACGATCTACCGGTGGTGGCCGTCCAAGGCGGCGCTGCTGGGGGCCGCGCTGGTCGAGTCGGACGTGCTGGCGTTCGAGCCGCCGGACACCGGGTCGTTCCGCGGCGACCTGGTGGCGCTGGTCGAGCAGGTCGGGCGGCTGCTCACCGAGCCGCCCGGCAGCGACATCGCGGTCGCGGCGCTGGCCGCCGTCGTGCGCCATCCCGAGCTCGACGTCCGCCGGTTCTTCGCCGACCGGTTCGCGCGGGAACGCGTGGTGTTCGAGCGCGCGGTGCGGCGCGGTGAGCTGAGCGCGTCCGCCGACCCGTTGCTGATCATGGATCTGCTGGCCGGGGCCGTGTGGATGCGCACGGTCTTCCGCGGCCTGCCGCTGCCCGGCGGCTTCGCCGAGAAGGCCGTCTCGGCCCTGCTCGACGCCTTCTGAGCATTGGCAGGTCAGCCGGCGGCGGCGAGGGCGGCCGGGATGCGGTCGAGCACCGGGTGCGGCACCAGACCGTAGGCGTAGAAGTCGACCGCCAGCGCGCCCGCCGCCTTCGCGCCCCTGGCCTTGGCCACCAGGCGGTCGGTGGAGTCGCTGTCGGGGTAGCCGGGCCGCAGCACCGCCCGCACCTCGCGGTCCTTGCCCACCGACCGCAGGTACGCGCCCACGTCGTCGGCCACCCGCGCCGCGTCCCGCGCGTACGCCAGCACGCCGAAGGCGGGCACCAGGTCGCCCAGCGCCACCAGGTCCACGCCGAGCTGCCAGGCGTCGTGGGCGGCCAGGCCCGGCGTCGGCAGGCCGTCCCGGTAGCCCTTCACCGCGCCGGTGGAGTCGATGAAGACCAGCTTGGAGCCCTCTTCCGCGACCGCCGACGACACCTCGGAGACCAGCGTGGTGACGGTCTCCGAGCGCGCCCGCGCGTACGCCACCACCTCGGGCCCGGCGTAGGCGGTGAGCGCCGCCCTGGTCACCTCGCCCTGCGCGGCCGGGTCGCCGTCGAAGACGCCGCCCACGATCCGCGCGCACTCCTCGCGCGCCACCTCGGCGTTCACGCCCAGGTCGGTGGCCCGGCGCATGCAGTAGTCGCAGAAGCAGAGCCCGAACAGGAACGTGTCCATGGGGCCGAGCTGCACGAACGAGCGCTGCGGCTGGACCGGCGTGAAGTGCAGCGCCTCGGCGACCACGCTCTCGACGCCCAGCCGGGCCACCGCCCTGGCCAGCGCGACGGAGTATGCGCGCACGTCGGGATGGGCCGGGCACAGGTCGACGAGCGAGCCGCGGTCGCCGAAGCAGTCGCGCACGGTCACGTCGGGGTGCTCGTTGCCGAGCGTGGCGTTGCGCAGGAAGACCGTCCAGCCGTGGAGCTTCAGGCCGCGCCCGGCGCACGCCTCGCGCAGCCCGTCGAGGGCGTGGACGTGGCCGGGCACGGGGGCGAGCCGCAGCCCGTCGAACAGCTCGGCCGGCGGGGTGAAGTGGGCGCCGTCGTGCCTGACGGTCAGCCGGGACAGTCCGTGCGGGGTGACGTCGCGCGCGGCGTGGTGGACGGCGCCGACCGTGACCCCGCCCACGCCGTACGCGCTGATCCTGTCGAGCACCCGCTCGACGCCCTCACCGTGCAGGTCCTCGGCGAAGACGTATACCGAACTGTCCACGTGCAGACCTTACGCGCTCTTGTGCGCGACGAAGTCGATCTCCACCAGGATGTTCATGAGCTGCGAGCCCACCGTCGTCCGCACCGGGTACGGCTGGGTGAAGTACGACTTGTACACCTCGTTGTACGCGGCGAAGTCCTCCTTCACGTTCTGGAGGTGGACCGTCGACTTGACGACGTCGTCGAAGCCGAGGCCGTGGGCGGCGAGGATGGCCCCGAGGTTCTTCATGACCTGGTGGGTCTGGGCGGCCACGTCGTCGCCGACGATCTCGCCGGTGTGCGGGTCGAGCGGGCCCATGCCGGAGGTGAAGACGAAGTCGCCCACCACGAGCCCCTGGGAGTACGCCCCGACCGGCGCGGCGCCCTCGGTGGTCTTGAGCTCTTTCTTCACGGAATCTCCCTAGAAATCGGTGTGAATCGTGCCGACGACACGGTAATCCCGGTCCACCAACGGCAGCACGCGCCACTTGTCGAACGCGGTGCACGGATGTGAGATCCCGAAGGCCAGCAGGTCGCCCGGCTTGAGCCCGTCGGCCCGGACGACGGTGTGCTGGTCCTGCATCTTCGTGATCGTGACGCCGCTGCGGCGCGGCACCGGCAGGCCCTCGTCGTAGGGCGCGTCGCGCTTGCCCATGCCCACGATCGCGAGGCCCGGCTCGGGCGTGGACAACACGTGCGCCCACACCTCAAGGGCCGGCCGCAGCTCGCCCTCCATCCGGTTGAACGGCGTGCGCTCCCGGTAGTAGCCGTCGTCGTGGGTGACGTACGCGCCGCTGCGCAGCAGGATCCTGGCGTGCGTGGTGACCAGCTCCCGCCCGATCACGTCGAACCACTGGCTGCCGCCGATCGTCAGGATCGGGGTGCGCACGCGGACGTGCTCGACGGCCTCCTGCAGCCCGCCCAGGTACCGCCGCACCTCGTCGGCGCTCTTCAGCGCCCCTTCGTACCCGGCGACGCCGGCCAGCTCGACGCCGGGCGTCTCCTGCGCGTACGCGGCCACCTTCAGCAGCTCGTCGAGGGTGCGGCAGCCGGCTCGTCCGCCTTCGTGCCCGAGCTCCACCAGCACCCGGAACGGCCGGGTCGAGGCGTGCCGGGCGAGGATGTCCACCCCGGCCTCGGAGTCGACGAAGCTGAGGAACTCGAAGGCGGGGTCGCGGTCGAGCTCTCCGGCTGCCCAGGTCAGCCCGGCGGTGTCGACGACCTGGTTGGCCACCATGATCCGGTCGCCGCCGTAGCCGCGGGCGATCCTGGCCTGCCGGGTCGTGGCGACCGTCAGCCCCCAGGCGCCCGCTTCGAGCTGCATCGCGGAGATCTCTGGCGACATGTGCGTCTTGACGTGCGGAGCCAGCTCCATGCCGTGGTCGCGGGCGAAGGCCGCCATCGTGGCCACGTTGTGCTCCAGCGCGTCGCGGTGCACGATCATCAGCGGAAAGCCGAGCTCGCCGTCGAGGACGGACTGCCCAAGGATCACCTGCACGACACCCCCTTTTATCCGCGTCTGACCTTATCCCAGGCGGGATCAGCGTGATCGAAGCGCCCGTCCTGGATTGGCCCCGGTCAGCTCGCCACCGATCAGCACCCGCACGCCGGAGACGAGCACGTCGTCCACGCCGTGCGCGGGGGTGCGCGGATCGGCGTACGTCGACCGGTCCGACACCGTGAGCGGGTCGAACACCACCAGGTCGGCGACGTGTCCGGCGCGTACCAGCCCGCGCCGGTCGAGCCCGAACCGCCGGGCCGGGTGGGAGGCCAGGTGCACGACCGCCTGCTCCCACGTCCAGTCGCCCAGCTCGCGGACGTGCCGGCCGAGGAACCTGGCGAAGGCCCCGAACCCGCGCGGATGCGGATGACCGCCCACGTAGATGCCGTCGGAGCCGCCGGTGTGGGAGGGATGGCGCAGGATCCGGCGTACGGACTCCTCACCCGCCGGGCCCTCGTCGGGACGCGCGGAGACGCACCCGGCCTCCAGCCGCGTCGCCACCAGCAGGTGGCGGCAGAAGGCGGCGGGCGTCATGCCGGCCCGCTCCGCGGCGTCCGGCAGGGCGAGCCCTTCGGCCCATTCCAGGCCCGGCGCGTGGGAGACGGTCAGCCGGGGGTAGACCTCGCCGAGCCCCGCCCACCAGTCGTCCAGCTCGGGCGAGGCGATCATCTCCAGCGCCGCGTCGGTGTCGGCGCCCGGCACGGACGGCGGCAGCACCACCATGGCCAGGATCGTGCTGCCGCGCAGGTAGGGGTAGGTGTCGAAGGTGAGGTCGACGCCGTCGTCGTGAGCCCTGCCGACCAGCGGCAGCAGCACGTCGGCCGGCCCGTGCAGGTGGGAGACGTGCACGGCCGCGCCCGAACGGCCGGCGATGTCCACGACCTCCGCCATGCCGACCCCGGCGTTCGCGCCGTAGGCCCGCATGTGGGTGACGTACGGCAGCCCGCCGAGCGGCGCGCACAGGGCGGCCAGCTCGGCGGCGTCGGCGTAGCGGCCCGGCAGGTACTCCAGCCCGCTGGACAGCCCGACCGCGCCCTCGGACAGGCCGCGCTCGACCCGCTCGACCATCGCGGCCAGCTCCGCCCGCGAGGCCGATTCCGGCGACGGCCCGAGGACGTCGTAGCGGATCGTGCCGTGCGGCAGCAGGTAGGCCGTGTTCAGCGCCACCGCGCGGTCGTAGCCGTCGAGCAGCTCGGCCACGCTCAGCGGGCCCTCGTGCAGGGCGCCGTTGACGGCGGCGAAGTAGCGGGAGGCGTAGGCGACGGTCTCCGCCGACCCCGGCGCGAAGGACAGACCATCCTGTCCCAGGACGAACGTGGTCACCCCCTGCCGCAACGCCGCAAGCTGCACGGCCGGGTCGAACACGGCCGCGTCGCCGTGCGCGTGGCAGTCGACGAAGCCCGGCGCGACGAACCGGCCGGTCGCGTCGATCATCGTCCCGGCCTGCGCGCCGCCCAGCCTGCCGACCGCCGCGACCTCGTCGCCCGCGATGCCCACATCCGCCCGGTACGGCGGCGCGCCCGTGCCGTCGAGCACCCGGCCGCCGCTGATGACTACGTCGAACCTCACACCAAGATTCAATCAGAGCCGCGCGAGGACGCCGATGGGCACGTGATCGAGCGGACGACGGGCCGCTCGGCCAGCAGGTCCCTGGCCCGCGCACGGGCGAGGTTCCAGCCGTTCCACGGGTCGGGACGGTCGAGCCCGTTGGCGCGGACCACGTCGGCCAGCACGCAACTGCGCTGCGGCTCGGGCAGCCGGTCGAGCGCGGGCACGGCCTCCGCGCCGAGGTCGCCCAGGTAGTCGGAGTCCATGTTGGTCACGCCGCGCACCTCGACCTGGGTCTGCGCGACCTGCAGATCGGGGTTCACCATCGCGAACGCCCCCAGGCCGAGCCCGGTGACCAGGACGATCGTGCGCGGCAGCCAGCCGGAGCCGCGGCCCGCCAGGCGTACCGCCCCGGCCAGCAGCACCAGCGCGAACAGCGCGCCCAGCCACCACACCGTCGCCTGCACCGAGATCCGCAGCCGCGACAGGCCGTAGGCGTCGGTGTAGAGGCTCATCCGGTGCAGGGCCGAGACCAGCACCACCATGGTCAGCCCGCACAACACGCCGAGCATGACGGCCAGCAGCCAGCGCTCGCCGCGCTCGGTCCGCAGCAGCCCCCCGGCCACCGCGACGATGCCCAGCACGAACACGCTGACCACCACGAGCTGGAAGAACCCCTGCCTGGCGTACTCGGCGTAGGTCAGGCCCGCCGTCCGCAGCACCCAGCCGTCGCCGCCGAACAGCACCCTGATCTGGACCGCCACGAACGCCGTGAACAGCAGGTTCACCGCGACCAGCGGAACCAGCCACACGCTCCTGCTCACGCCGAGCTTGTGCTCAGGACCGACCGGGTCGATCACCGGCCGCAGCGCGACCAGCACCGTGGCGGCCAGCAGCACGGCGGCGAACCCGAAGACGAAGATCCGCGAAGGCACCGAGTCGGCCCAGGCCGGGGTGCTGGTCAGGCGCTCGACGTACGCGGCGAACACCGCGTCGGCCGAGGCGAACAGCAGCCCGAACACCAGCACCAGCACGACCGTGATGCCGAGCCCCGCGAGCACCGGCAGGATCCGCCGCCTGGCGGTCAGCTTCCGCAACGGCCCGGCGAGGAACCACGGCACCGGGCCGAGCGCGAGCACCACGGACATGCCGCCCCTGATCACGCCCAGCCATCCCGCCCCCGCCCCGGACACCGCCAGCGCGCCCAGCCCGGCCCCCGCCATGAGCAGGATCGCGACCAGCCAGTCCGCGTCGCGCACGGCCGTCATGGAGATCAGCCAGTACGCCGTCATCCCGAACGCCAGCGTCCAGGGGGTCATCCTGCGCAGCACGGCCGGCAGCGCCGCCGCGCCGAGCACCATGGCGACGAGCACGATCCCCAGCCCGACCTGCGCGTCGGGCAGTGCCACGGCGGCGAACACGCCCGCGCCCGCGGCGGCCGGCAGCAGCCAGCGCGGCGGGGCGGGCAGCTCGGGCCTGGGAAAGAGCGGCGGCGGCACATAAGCCTGCCCACCCCCGCCCCCTGCCCGCCCGGCCCCCTGATAGGCGGCCTCCTGATGCGCTGCCCCTTGATAGGCGGCACCCTGGTGCGCGGCGCCCTGGGGCGCGGCGCCTTGATAGACGGCACCCTGGTGCGTCGCGGTCTGGTAGGCGGCCTGGTAGGCCGCCGTCCTGCGTGCTGAGCCCGCGCCCAGCGCCATGCCGAGCGCGCCGCCCAGGGCGGTCACCATGACGAGGGTGACGAGCGCGAGGCCGTCGCCGACCGTCATCGAAACCAGCACGGCCGCGAACAGACCGCCCAGGAACCCGACGATCAGCCCGAGGACCCCGCCACCAACCATCCTGGCCAGCCCCCCGCTCCCAACCCCCGCCGGAGCCGCCCCCGCCGACGTGGGCTGCGCCGGACCGCCCGCTCCATACCCCCCGCCTCCCACCGGCACCCCGGCCCCCGCCGCCCCCCCGGGCCGCGTCAACGCCCCGGACCACGCGGGCACGCCGCCCCCTGCCGTGGCAGCGATCCCCACGGGCACGCCGGCCCCTGTGGCGGTACCAGACACTGCGGGCACGCCGCCCCCTGCCGTGGCGCTGCTGGGGACGCCGGCCTCTCCGGACACGCCAGACCCTGTGGCGGCACCGGCCCCTGCCGGTACGCCGACCCCTGTGGTGGCGCTGGATCCTGTGGAGATGCCAGACCTGCCGGGCAAGCCGGCCCCTGCGGGGATGCCGGAGACTGCGGGGATGCCGGAGACTGCGGGGATGCCGGAGACTGCGGGGATGCCGGCCCCTGCGGGGATGCTGGAGCCTGTGGCGGCACCAGTCGCTGCGGTGGCGCCAGCCGCTGTGGGGATGCCGGTTCCTGTAGGGATGCTGTCCCCCGTGGGCGCCCCAGCCCCTGCGGAGGCCCCAGGCCCTCTGGGGGCGCTGGACCCTGCGGGTGCGTCGAGCCCTCTGGGGGTGCCGGAGGCCGGGAGCGGGCCGGGGTCCGTCATTGCCGGGGCGGGCGGCGCGTCCTCGGCCGCGGCCGGCCGGACCGGCGTTCCCGAGGCAGCCGCGCCCTCCCTTGCCGTCGGGCCCTCCTCCGCCGTCGCACCGTGAGCGCCCGTCGCGCGCTCCCCCGCCGTCGCGCGCTGCGCGCCCATCGCGCCCTGACCGGCCGCCGTGCCCTGAGCCGCCGTCGCGCCCTGAGCCGCCGTCGTGCCTTCAGCCGCCATCTGGGGCGCCAGGGTGCCGGGAGCCGGGGTGGGGGCGGCGTGGACGGCGTCGCCTGCGTGGAGGGCGGCGGCTGGGGGGAGCGGGCCTCTCAGGTGGTCGTCGTGGCTCCGGTTCGCCCCCGTGTCGAACGGTGTGTCCGTCATCGTCGTCCTTCCTGGTAGATCGACGACCATGCGGCACCCCGCGCACTCGTCGATGCGGATCGACCCCCCGTGCAGCTCCACGACCTCCTTGACGATCGCCAGCCCCAGCCCCGCGCCCCCGGAGTCGGCCGCGCGCCCCGCGTCCAGCCGGGAGAACCGTTCGAACACCCGCCCCCGGGCCGCCGCCGGGATGCCCGGCCCCTGGTCGGCCACCACCAGCCGAGCCCCGTCCCGCTCCGCACCGCACGCCACCGTCACCACGCCCCCGGGAGGGCTGTGCCGTACGGCGTTGTCCAGCAGGTTCGCCAGCACCTGCGCCAGCAGGTCGGGATCGGCCCGCACCCCCAGCCCGGCGGGCACCGACGCCTCGATCGTGACGTCCTCACGGGCCAGCGACGCCTCCCGCACAGCCTGCTCGACCAGCGGCGCCAGCGCGACGGCCTCGGGCTCGATCAGCCGGACGCCGGAGTCCAGCCTGGACAGGTCGAGGAGCTGGGCGACCAGGCGGCCGAGCCGTTCGGTCTGGGCGAGCGCGGTCCTCATGGTGACCGGGTCGGGCGCGGAGACGCCGTCCACGACGTTCTCCAGCACCGCGCGCAGGCCGGTGATGGGGGTGCGCAGCTCGTGGCTGACGTTCGCGACGAGCTCGCGCCGCTGCCGGTCCACCTCGCCGAGGTCGGCGGCCATCGCGTTGAACGCCCTGGCCAGCTCGCCCACCTCGTCCCGCGAGGTGGCGCTGACCCGCAGGCCGTAGCTGCCCTTGGCGATCGTCTGGGCGGCCCTGGCCATCTGGCGCAGCGGCTTGGTCATGCCCATGGCCAGCACCTGGACCATGATCAGAGCGAGGATGACCGCGACCACGATCCGGACGTCCCGGGTGAACCCGGCGTTCAGCCCGACCTCGTTCACCACGAACGCGGTGCCCACCGCCAGCACGATGACGATGCCCAGCTTGACCTTGATGCGGCCGAGGAAGTCGAGCGGCCTCATTGCCGGACCAGGGCGTAGCCCACGCCGTGGACGGTGCGCACCACGTCGGAGCCGAGCTTGCGGCGCAGCGCGCGGACGTGGCTGTCCACGGTCCTGGTCGCGGCGGCCTCGGAGAAGCCCCACACGTCCGACAGCAGCCGGTCGCGCTCGAAGACCTGCCCGGGGCGCTCGGCCAGCCGCCGCAGCAGGTCGAACTCGGTCCTGGTGAGCTGGGCCTCGATCCCGCCCACGAACACCCGGCGCGCGGCCGTGTCGATCTCCACCTCGCCCACCCTGATCACCGTGTCCTCGACGGCGAGCTGGGCGGCCCGCTCGACCCGGCGCAGCAGCGCGTGGATCCTGGCCACCAGCTCGCGCATGCTGAACGGCTTGGCCAGGTAGTCGTCGGCCCCCACCCCCAGCCCGACCAGCACGTCGGTCTCCTCGCCGAGCGCGGTCAGCATGAGGACGGGCACGGGCCGCGCCGCCTGCATCCTGCGGCACACCTCCAGCCCGTCCAGACCGGGCAACAGCCGGTCGAGGATCACCAGGTCGGGCTCCGCCTTCCCGTACTGGACGAGGGCGTCCTGCCCGTCGCCCGCCACCCGGACGTCGAAGCCCTCGGCGGCCAGCCTGTTCCGCACGGCCAGTGCGATCGTCACATCGTCCTCGACCACGAGGACACGCCGCTGCTCTGCCACGTACGAAAGCCTAGAAGTGCGCTGTGCAGACGACACTCCATAATTTGTGCACATCTGGTGCAGACTTGCCGCGTGAACACCGCTGGCTACCTCAGCCGTCTGGGCCTGTCCCACCTGATAGACGCCCCCGCGAGCGCCGAGGGCCTGCGCGCGCTCCACGTGGCGCACGTCGAGAAGGTCGCCTACGAGGCGCTGGAGATCTGGCTCGGCCGTCCCACCTCCCTCGATCCCGTCGAGTCCGCCGAGCGCATCATCAGGGGCCGCGGCGGCTACTGCTACCACCTGAACGGCGCCTTCTCCGAGCTGATCAGGGCCCTCGGCTACGACGTCACCAGGCACGTCGGCGGCGTGCAGAACCCCGGCAGCGAGCCCGGCGTCACCGGCAACCACCTCGTGCTGACCGTGCGGGGCCTGCCGAGCCAGGACAACCCGGGCGGCGAGTGGCTGGCCGACCTCGGCCTCGGGGACGGCGTGCACGAGCCGCTGCCGCTGGTCGCGGGCGCGTACCGGCAGGGGCCGTTCACGTACGTCCTGCGGCCGTCGCAGGTCGCGCCCGGCGGGTGGCGGTTCGACCATGACCCGAGCGGTTCGTTCGTGGGGATGGATTTCGAGCGGACCCCGACAGAGATGTCCGCTTTCGCTGATATGCACAGCCATTTGTCGACGTCACCGTCGTCGGGGTTCGTGCGCACCGCCGTCGTGCAGAGGCGCGACGCCTCGGGCGTGGACACGCTGCGCGGGCTCGTCCTGACCCGCGTCGGCGCCGGCAGCCACTCGATCACCCTGGACACGGCGCGCGACTACTTCGCGGCGCTGGCCGACGTGTTCTCGCTGACCTTCGACGACCTGACCGACCAGGACGAGGAGCGGCTGTGGAGCAGGCTGCACGACGCCCACGAGGCGTGGCTGACCGGCCGGACCGCGTGATGGCCGGGCGGGCCGGGCGAGCGCTATCGTGCACTCGACATGGCTGAGACCAGGAAGCTGGCCGGGCGCTACCGGCTGCTCAACCCCCTGGGCGCGGGGTCCGTACGGCTGGCCTTCGACGAGACGGAACACCGCGACGTCGCGGTCAGGGAGCTGCGCATCCCGCCCGAGTTGCGCGAGTCCGCGCTGCACGAGGCGCGCAGGGCCGCGGGGCTGCGGCACGCCTCGATCGCCCGGGTGCTCGGCGTGCTGGTCGAGGACCGGGTGCCCTGGCTGGTCATGGAGTTCGTCTCGGGGGTGTCGCTGGAGCAGGCCGTACGCGCGCGGCAGCCGCTGCCCGTCGTCCAGGTGGCCAGGATGGGCGTCTGCGTGTTGTCGGCGCTGTCCGTGGCGCACGCGGCCGGGATCGTCCATGGGCAGGTCAGCCCCGGGAACGTGCTGCTGACCGGCACCGGGAGGGCGGTGCTCACCGGGTTCGGGGTGCCGAGCCTCAGCATGCGGCCCTCGGCCGACCTGTGGTCGCTGGCGGCCACGCTGCACTTCGCCGTCGAGGGCCGCCCGCCCGGCCAGGTGCCCGCCGAGGGCGCCGACCCGCTGCGGTCGCTGATCCGCGCCATGCTGCATCCCGCCGGGTCGCCGCCGGTGGAGGTGGTCCGCGAGACGCTGGAGAGACTGGCTCTCGACCAGCCGCTCGACCAGGTCGTCCGCGCCCTTGGACCGCTCCCGCCCGCCGAGGTGGCCGAGATCGGGCTCGCCCTGCTCGACCAGCTCCAGGCCATGGGCGGGCGGCACGGGGCGGTGCAGCCGAGCGGCGTGCTCATCTCCGACCAGGGGCGGGCCACGCTGGTCGCGCCGCTGCGGTCGGGCACCGTCCCGGCGTACACGGCTCCGGAGGGGGTGGCGAGCCCGGCCGCCGACCTGTGGTCCCTGGGGGCGACCCTGTTCATGGCCGTGGAGGGGGTGCCGCCCGCGCCGGGGGCGTCGCTGGCGCGGGCCGGGGCGCTGGCTCCCGTCCTGGTGCGCCTCCTGTCCGGCAATCCGGCCGACCGTCCCGCCCCCGAACTTCTCCGGCACGAGCTGCGGGCGGTCATGGGCCCACGCCGATGACCCGCGTGCCCGTCCTGCCGCGTCCCGTCGACGCCGCCACGCGGGACGCCGGCCGGTGGTGGCCGGTCGTGCCCGCGGCCGTCGCCGCGGCGGCCGGGTTCTGGGGGCTCTCGGGGCCGTCGTTGTGGCGGGACGAGTCGGTCAGCGCACTGGTCGCGCGCATGCCGTTCGGCGAGCTGCGCCGTTTCCTGGCCGACCTCGACGCCGTCCACGCCCTCTACTACCTGCTCCTGCGGCCCTTCGCCGCGCTTCCCTGGCCGCCGGAGATCGCCGTCCGGCTGCCCTCGGTGCTCGCCTTCACGGCCGCCGCGCTCGGGGTCGCGGCCCTGGGCCGCCGCCTGGCCGGCACCCCCGCCGGCCTGTACGCCGGCCTGCTGTACGCCCTCACCCCCATCGCCGCCCGGTACGCCCAGGAGGCCCGCTCGTACGCCCTGGTGAGCGCGGTCGCCGTGCTGGCCACGTGGCTCCTGGTCAAGCTGCTCGACCGTCCCGGCGCGGGGGTCTGCGCGGCCTACGGCGCGAGCGTGGCGCTGCTCGGCTGGCTGCACCTGTACGCCCTGCTGCTCGTCCCCGCCCACCTGCTCACCGCCTGGCTGCCCGCCCTCCGCCGCCGGCTCACCGCGAACCCGATGCCCGCCGTCGTTCGGTCGTCGGTGGCGGTCGGCGCGGCGGGCGCGGCGCTCGTGCCGCTGCTCGTCCTGGCCGCCGGTCAGCGGGACGCCCAGGTCTTCTGGCTCAGGACCCCCGGCTGGGCCGAGCTGGCCGCCTTCCCCGGCGAGGTCGCGGGGGCGGGCGCGGTCGTGCTGTTCGCCGCCGCGCTATGGGGAGCCGTACGCGCCCCGGCCGTGGCGGTGTGGGCGGTGCTGCCGGTGGCGCTGTCGTTCGCGATCTCCCAGGTCCAGCCCGTCTACCATCCGCGTTACGTGCTCTTCGCGGTCCCCCTGCTCGCGGTGCTCGCCGGGATCGGCCTGGCCGGGGTGCGGTGGCGGGCCGTGCCGGTCGCCGTCCTGGTGCTGTTCGCCGTGCTCGTGTTCCCCGCGCAGGCGGCGATGAGGCAGCCCGCCGCCCGTCCCGACGACCTGCGCGCGCTGGCCGCCACGCTGGCCGCGGAGGAACGTCCGGGCGACCGGGTGTTGTTCGTGCCGCAGCGCTTCCGGCTGTTCGTGGCCGTGTACGGCGCCCCGTACGACCGCCTGACGGACCTCACCCGCGCGCCCGGCGCGCCCGGCCCGCGCACGGCCGCCGAACTGGACGCGGCCCTCAAGGGCGTGGACCGGGTCTGGCTCGTCTCCCCCAGGATCGGGACGAAGTACGCCGACGACGAGCGCTACCGCACCCTCAAAAGAACGCTCGTCCCAGGACAGACCCGCACATACGGCTCGATCCACCTCACCCTCTGGTCCCGCAACAATTGAGATACATCGCGTCATGGAACCTCAGGCACGGGTCCACTCGTTGAACGGGCGACGCAGAATGTGGGAGAGGCGGGGCGCGGGCTCCGCGTTCGGAGGAAGCCAGGGATGTCGCCAGTTCAGAAGTACGTCATCGGCGCAGGCGCCGCGGTTCTGCTCTCGCTGATCTTCTTGCCGGGCTGGATCACCCTGCTGGTGGTGCTCGGCGCGGTCGCGGCGCCGGTGGTCGGCTACCTCATGCTCGACCCGTCGCAGCGCGAGCGGCTCAAGCGGGCCCGCAGGCGCGGGATCGGCGGCTGAGGCCCGCGGGCCGCGGCGGGGGTCGTCAGGCCCTCGCCGCGCTCAGCTCCGACCGCACCCGGCCGTGCACCCTGCGCTCCACGTAGAACGACAGGAACGGGACCGTGCCGCCGAGCATGACCCCGAGCATGTACGGCCAGCTCCAGCGTGCCTTCATGCCCAGGTTCATGACGGTGATGAGGTAGATCATGTACAGGCCGCCGTGGATGGGCGCGACGATCTTCGACAGCTCGGCGGCGCCGAAGCCGTAGCGCAGCACCATCGCGACGCACAGGATGAGCAGCATGACGCCGACCACGTAGGCGAGCACCCGGAAGGGCTTGAGAGCCGATTCCACCGTTAACCTTCCAGAACCATCTCGGGGGACTTGTCGCGGTCCCGATCCGCCCGTACGGCGTCGCGTACGAAGTGGAACCACATGAAGACGGCGAATCCAGCGAAGATCCACCAGTTTGCGGCATAAGCCAGGTTACGCCAGGTCAGCGTGCCACCGACCTCCGGCGGCCGGACCTTCACCTGCGTGAGCGAGCCGGACGGCGGCTGGGCCACCAGGAAACCGGTCCGCAGCTTCTGGCCGGTCCACAGGTTGATCAGCTCGCCGGTGGACACGGTCTGCACCTGCCCCGGAGGCAGCCCCTCCGCCCGCCGCTGGACGCTGTCGGTGCCCTGCTGGCCCCGCAGCCGCCCGTGCACCGTGACCCGGCCCTGCGGCACGGCGGCGACGCCCGGATCGTCCGCCTCGGCCGCCCAGCCGCGCACGACCGGCATCAGCGTGCCGTCGTCGAGCCTGATCGGGGTGAGCACCCAGTAGCCGTGGCCGCGTGAGACGTTGCCGCCGGGGGCGTCGACGTCGGGCCGCCGGTCGGCGACCAGGAGCTGCCGGGCGGCCTCGTACGTGCCCTCGGCGGCCACCCTGCGGCCGACGGCCTCGCCGTCCATCTGCCCGCCCACCTGGGCCAGCGTGGCGACGCCCACCGGGGCCGGATCGACGGCCGCGTGCGGCTTGCCGGAGTCCTGGAACACGCCGAGCTGCCAGCGGCCGAGCAGGATGAAGGCGACGAGGACCCCGATCGTCAGCAGATGCAGCCCCACGACGCGGGGTGAGAGCAGGGTCCGGAGCATGCCTCAAAGCTATCCGCCGGGTGGAGTGGTCCCCTCATCAGCCCATGCCTATAGGTAGTGGCAAAGGGGTGCAAATGGACCATGCCATCGCGCTAGGCTGCTGGCCATGTCTGACCAGCATATCGATCCCGCGGGCAACACCCAGCAGTTCCGCGCCTTCGCGCAGCGCCAGGAGCAGGAGGCCGCGGCGGCCCCCAAGAAGTCGCCGCTGCTGCCGATCCTCGCGGTCGCCGTGGTGATCGTGATCATCGGCGTCGCCGCCTTCCTGCTGCTCCGCTAGCACCCAACCGCATACGGACACCCCACCCGCCCCGACGCCGTGGCGGGTCTTTGCCGTTTCCGCACATGCTGGACATACCGGCCAGTCGGTTTGGCGGGCTCACCTCTGGACACCTCTGGACCGGCGACCGGCGGCTGACTACATTGGACGTCATGTCCAATACACCGGACATCGAGCCGGTCAGGAGGTTCAGTGGCTGAGCCAGGAGTGGTGATCATCGGCACCGGCTTCGCCGGGATCGGCATGGCGATCAAGCTCAAGGAGGCCGGCTACCACGACTTCGTGATCCTGGAGAAGGCCGCCGACCTCGGTGGCACCTGGCGGGACAACACCTACCCCGGGTGCGCGTGCGACGTGCCGTCGCACATGTACTCCTACTCGTACGAGCTGAACCCCGGCTGGTCGCGGATGTTCGCCCCGCAGGCCGAGATCCAGGACTACATGCGCACGTGCGCGGACAAGTACGGAGTGACCCCCCACATCCGCTACAACAAGCACGTCACGTCCCTGGAGTACGACGACGACCACCGGACCTGGACGGTCACCACGGACGACGGCGCAACCATGCGGGCGAACGCGATCGTCTCCGGCATCGGCGCCCTCCATATCCCGAAATTTCCGGAAATTGCGGGGAGGGAATCCTTCGCCGGCCCTTCCTTCCACTCCGCCGAATGGGACCACTCGGTCGATCTGACCGGCAAGCGCGTCGCCGTCGTCGGCACCGGCGCGTCCGCCGTCCAGTTCGTCCCCCAGCTCGCCCCCCGGGTGCGCGAGCTGACCGTCTTCCAGCGCACGCCGCCGTGGATCCATCCCAAGCCCGACTTCGCCTTCTCCCCCGCCGCCCGGCGCGTCCTGGCCCTGCCCGGCATGGCGCGGGCCCTGCGCGGGGCCATCTACTGGGCGCTGGAGAGCCGGGCGCTCGGCTTCGCGGTGCACCCGCGCCTGATGAAGGCGCACGAGGCGCTGGCGCTCAAGCACCTGGCGGCGCAGGTGCCCGATCCCGGCCTGCGGCGCAGGCTGACGCCCGGCTACACGATCGGCTGCAAGCGCGTGCTCGTCTCCAGCGACTACTACCCGGCCCTGACCAGGCCGGACGTCACCCTGGTCACCGACGGCATCGCCGAGATCCGGCCGCGCTCGATCGTCACCACGACCGGCGCGGAGCACCCGGCCGACGTGATCGTCTACGGCACCGGCTTCAAGGTCGTGGAGGCCCTCCAGGACCAGCGCATCACCGGCCGGAACGGCCTGAAGATCCAGGACGCCTGGCAGCACGGCATCGAGACCTACCACGGCATCACGACCACCGGCTTCCCGAACCTGTTCTTCCTGCTCGGCCCGAACACCGGGCTCGGGCACAACTCGGTCGTCTTCATGATCGAGTCGCAGGTCCGCTACGTCATCGAGTGCCTGCGCCTGCTCTCCAGGACCCAGGCCAGGGCGCTGGACGTCAGGAAGGACGCCCAGGACGCCTTCAACCGCCGGCTGCACGCGCGCCTGGACCCGCTCGTGTGGAACGCGGGCGGCTGCCGCTCCTGGTATCTGGACGAGCACGGAGTGAACCGGACGATCTGGCCGGGCTTCACCTTCGAGTACTGGGCCCGTACGCGGAAGGTGCGGCCGGAGGCGTACGAGCTCATCTACTGAGGACGGCGAGTCACCTGCGGCCCAGCGCCTTGAGCTGGACGGGGGTGAGCGCGGAGACGTTCTGGTCCACCGGCGCGTCGGCGTACTGGTGGATGGTCCAGGTCTTCCAGTCGGCCGGGGCGGTCACCTGACCGGGGCCCTTGCCGTAGCGGGCCACCCACAGCGGATACTGCTGGAGGCCGTGGCCGTACTCGTCGGCGAAGTTCCAGCCGCTGTAGAACAGCGGCGTGACGCCGGTCCTGGCCTGGACGTGCGCCAGCCACTTCTTGGCCCAGGCGTTGACCTCGGTCACGGAGCGGCCGTCGGCGGTCTCCAGGTCGAGCGCGAGCAGGTCGCCCTTGGCGGCCGGCTGCCGGTCGACCACGGACAGGAAGTGGTCGGCCTCGGCGATCGGGTCGTTCGACGGGTGCCCGTAGTGGTAGGCGCCCCGCACCTTGCCCTTCGCGCCCAGGTCGGCCCAGTGGCGGGCGAAGGAGGCGTCCACGCGGGTGGCGCCCTCGGTGGCCTTGACGATGCCGAACGCGGCGCCGCTGGCGGCCCAGTCGTGGTCCGGCTGGTAGTGGGAGACGTCCTGGCCGTAGGTGAGGCCGTCGGCATGGGCGGGGGCGGACGTCAGGCCGAGGCCCGACACGGCGGCGGTGGCGGCCAGCAGGGCGCTCGCGTACAGCTTCTTGACGTTCGGCTTCACGGGGTTCCTCCTGAGGGCAGGCGGCAGCCGCCCACGGGTGTCTGTCGGATGCCGCGACGGCGGCTGATGAGCTGCGGCAGGCGGTTCCCGCCCGGCGGCATGGCGCGTCGCGATGCCCGTTACAACCCCGTGACCTGGGCAAACATTCCCTCATGCCGAGGTCAAGCCGGCGAGTGGCGGCGGCCCGCGAGCGGGCCGCCGCCGTGCGCGCTCAGCGCGGGTCGACGACCAGGGCGCTGCCGCCGCCCCGCCGTACGGGCTCGGCGACGGCCTGGACCAGGCCGTGGCCGCGCAGTTCCAGCGCCGTGGCCGCGCCGATCTCGGGGTTCAGCACGAAGCCGTGCCCCTTGGCCTCCAGCTCGGCCCGGTACTTGTCGAGGAACGCCTGCTCGGCCTGCGTCTGGGCGGTGTTGCGCTGCGTGGCCCGCGGCGCGGCGAGGGCGTCGGGCAGGCTCATGCCGAATTCGTACCGGTTGACCAGGATCTGCAGCACGGTGGTGATGATCGTCGAGCCGCCCGGCGAGCCCGCGGCCAGCACCGGCCTGCCGTGGTCGAACACCAGCGTGGGCGCCATCGACGAGCGCGGCCGCTTGCCGGGGCCGGGCAGGTTGGGATCGCCGGGGGCGGGACCGAAGGTGAAGTCGGTCAGCTCGTTGTTGAGCAGCACGCCGCGGCCCGGCACCACGATGCCGTTGCCGCCGGTCGACTCGATGGTGAGGTTGTAGGCGACCACGTTGCCCCAGCGGTCGGCGACGACCAGGTGCGTGGTCTCCGGCCCCTCGTCCGCGATCGGGGTCGCGGTGCCGGTCGGGGTGGCGCAGTCGCCGTACGTGCCGTCGGGGCTGCCGGGAGCGACCGGGCTGGTCAGGGCCCTGTCGCCGATCAGGCACGCGCGCTCCTTGGCGAACCCGTCGGACAGCAGCTCGCGCAGCGGCACGCCGGGGATGTCGCCGACGTAGGCGTTGCGGTCGGCGAAGGCCAGCCTGGACGCCTCCAGGTACTCGTGCAGGCCCACCTTGGGCAGGGCTTCGAGGATGTTGAGCGCCTCGCCGACGGTCGAGCCGCCCGAGGACGGCGGGGCCATGCCGTAGACGTCCATGCCGTTGTAGGAGATCTTGGTGGGCTCGCGCAGGAGGGCGCGATAGTCCCGCAGGTCCGACAGCTCCATCAGGCCGGGCCGGACATTGCGGGTGCTGCCGGGGGTGACCGGCGGCTTCTTCACGGTGGCGACGATCTCCGCGCCGAGCCGGCCGCCGTACAGCCAGCCGGGGCCGCGCCGGGCCAGTTCCCGGTACGTGTTCGCCAGCTCCGGGTTCTTGAACACCGAGCCGACCGGCGGCGGGGCGCCGTTCGGCAGGTAGAGCCGGGCCGTCGAGGCGATGTCCTTGAAGCGGCCGGCGTTCGCGGCGGTCTGGTCGTGGAACGTCTGGTCCACGACGAAGCCGCGGGAGGCCACCTCGATGGCGGGCTGGAGCGCCTGGCCGAGCGAGAGGGTGCCGAACCGGCGCAGGGCCAGGTCCCAGTGCGCCAGCGTGCCGGGCACGCCCGCCGACAGGCCGCTGGTGACGCCCTCGTCGAACGGGATGCCCTCGAAGCTGGTCGCGGTCATCGCGCGCGGGGCGGTCTCGCGGCCGTCGATGGTGACGACCTTGCGCTGCCTGGCGTCGTACAACACCATGAAGCCGCCGCCGGTCAGGCCGGCCGAGTACGGCTCGGTCACCCCGAGCACGGCTCCGGCGGCCACGGCCGCGTCGACGGCGTTGCCCCCGCGTCTCAGCACGGAGATCGCGGCCTTGCTGGCGTCGAGGTCGACGGTGGCGACGGCGCCTCCGTACCCCTCGGCGACCGGGGCCTTCTGCTGGGGGCCCGCGGACGCGGGCGCGGCGGGCAGGAGTGAGATGAGGACTGCTGCTGCGGAGAAGATCACACGGCGCATGGTGTCCACGATGACCCAGCTACGCCCGTCGTGGTAGGGCCCCCTCGGACAAGGGGATGATGTCGCGCGCGCCACCGGTGGCCTAGCGTGGAGGCGTGCGCTGGAAGTCCGGTTTCGACCCTTATCTCGCCCTCATCGTGGCGGTCGCCCAATTGGTGATCGCCCAAGGCGCGACGTGGGGACAGCGTCTCCTCAGGGAGCAACTCGACCCCTACGCGTACGCGTTGCTGCTGGTCGGGCCGCTGGCCATCCTCTTCCGCAGGCGGTTCCCCCTGCTGACGGTCGCCGTCGCGCTCGGCGCGATGGACCTGTTCCTCATCGGCGGCTACGCCTACGGCCCCGCCTTCCTCAGCCCCGGTGTCCTGCTGTTCCTCCTGGTCACAGGGGGCATACGGCTGATGGCCTGGACGATGGCGACCATGACGGTGACCTCGCTCCTCAGCTACGCCTGGTGGGTGGGCAACCGCGACCTGTTCCACAGCGTGTCGATCCTCGCGTTCATCCTGCTGTTCATGGTCGTGGCCGAGCTGGTCAGGATCGTCAGGGAACGCCGGGCCGAACGCGAGCGCGTCGCGGAGGAGGAGGCCAGGCGGCAGGCCAGCGAGGAGCGCCTGACCATGGCCCAGGAGCTGCACGACGTGCTCGCGCACAACATCTCGCTCATCCACGTGCAGGCCAGCACCGCGCTGCACCTCATCGACGCCAACCCCGAGCAGGCCCGCTCGGCCCTGGCCACGATCAAGACGGCGTCCAAGGAGGTGCTGGGCGAGATGCGCTCGGTGCTCAACGTGCTGCGCGACGGCGCCCCGCGCTCCCCGACGGCCGGGCTCGACCGGCTCGACGACCTCGTCCAGCGTTCGGGGATGGAGGTCTCGCTCCGGCGGGTGGGGTCGCGGCCGCTGCCGCCGCAGGTCGAGCGGGCCGCGTACCGGATCGTGCAGGAGTCGCTCACCAACGCCGCCCGCCACGCGCCCGGCTCGCGGGTGTCGGTGCGCCTGGAGTACGGCGCCGGGGAGCTGGTCATCGTGGTCGCCGACACGGGGGCGACCAAGCCCGCCGTGCTGTCGGAGGAAGGCAGCGGCAACGGCATCCCCGGCATGCGCGAGCGCGCCTCCGCACTGGGCGGCACGCTCGTCGCCGGCCCGTCGGGCGGCGGCTTCCAGGTCGAGGCCCGTCTGCCCCTACCCGAGGAGAACCCAACGTGATCAAGGTGTTGCTCGCCGACGACCAGGCGCTGGTCCGGGCGGGCTTCAAGGCCCTGCTGGACGCCCAGCCCGACATGACGGTGGTGGCCGAGGCGGCCGACGGCGCGGAGGCGGTGCGCCTGGCCGGCGAGCACGCCCCGGACGTCGTGCTGATGGACATCCGCATGCCCGGCACCGACGGCCTGACCGCCACCCGCCTGATGCCGCCCGGGCCGCACATCATCATCCTGACCACCTTCGAGCTGGACGAGTACGTCTTCGAGGCGCTGCGCGGCGGCGCGTCCGGCTTCCTGGTCAAGGACACCGAGCCGGCCGAGCTCATCCAGGCCGTGCGGGTGGTGGCGGCGGGCGAGGCGCTGCTGTCGCCGAGCGTGACCCGGCGGCTGATCGCCGAGTACGCCTCGCGCGCCAAGGAGCCGGTCGCCACCCAGGGCCTCGACCAGCTCACCGAACGCGAGCGCGAGGTGCTCTCCCTGGTCGGCACGGGCATGACCAACGACGAGATCGCCGCCAAGCTGTTCATGTCGCCGGCCACGGCCAAGACGCACGTCAGCCGGGCCATGATGAAGCTGCACGCCCGCGACCGCGCCCAGCTCGTGGTCATCGCCTACGAGTCGGGCCTGGTCAAGCCGGGCTGGCTCTGACGGCAGCCGGTCCTGGGCCGAACCACGCCCGCGCCGCCTCGGCCAGGCCGCCGGTCCCGGCCCAGGCCACGTACCCGTCGGGGCGGACGAGCAGCACGTCGGCGGGCGGCTCGGCGCACCGCGCCCGCACCACGTCGATCCAGCCGCCCTCGGGTAGCACCGGGGCCGGCCCGCCGCCAGGGTCGCCGGAAAGCGCCGGGGCCGGGTCGTCGCGGAGGTCGAGCAGCAGCGGGCGTCCGGCCCGCAGCAGCCCGGCGGTCCGCTGCTCCCCCGCCGCCGTGCTCAGCGGCAGGTCGGGGAGGAACCGGCCGGCGAGCGGATGCGGGTGCTCCAGCCCGGGCGCGGGCGGGTAGCGGGTGTCGGAGCCGTGCAGGAGCGCGGCGAGCCGGCGCAGCGGCTGCTCGTCGGCGAACAGCTCGGCGAGCAGCGCGCGCAGGGCGTCGCCGTCCTCGCCGGGGGCCCGTTCCAGCGCCGCCTGGGCGCGGGTCTGGGCCAGCGCCCGCGCGGCCACCGGACGGCGCTCCTCCTCGTAGGTGTCGAGCAGCCCGGCGGGCACCCGCCCGAGCAGCACGGCGGCCAGCTTCCAGGCCAGGTTGGCCGCCTCCGTCAGGCCAACGTTGAGCGCGGACCCGCCGGCCGGGAACAGGTGGGCGGCGTCCCCGGCCAGGAACACCCGCCCGGCCCGGTAACGCTCGGCGAGCCGGGCCTGGGCGACCGTGCCGGACAGCCAGATCGGCTCGCCCAGCGGCAGGTCCCGACCGATCACCCGGCGTACGGCCGCGCGGAAGTCGTCCTGGGTCACCGGGCCGCCGGGCAGCGTGCCGCGCTCGCGCACGCCCGCGATGAGCACGCCGGGCCGCAGCGAGGTGAGCAGCAGGCGGCCAGCCGGGGTGCGGTTCCAGCCGGGTTCCAGGCCCTCGACGCGCGGCGCCTGGAACGGGCCCTGCTCCTCGCAGGCGAAGTGGCCGAGCCGCAGCACCTCGTCGTCGGTGGTGCCCGGGAAGCCGATGCCCGCCAGGGCGCGGACGGTGCTGTGCCCGCCGTCGCAGCCGACCACGTACCGGGCGCGGGCCCGGCCGGTGGACAGGTCCAGCGTGACGCCCTCCTCGTCCTGGACCAGCCCGAGGACCTCGTGGCCGCGTCTGATCTCGGCCCCGAGCCGGACGGCCCGCTCGGTCAGCAGCCGTTCCAGCCGGGGCTGCTGGATCAGCAGCAGCCGCAGCGGCATGTCGTCGTGCCCGGCGAAGCGCAGCGGCACCTGCCCGAACGGGAACCCCGGGGCGGGGCCGGCGAAGCCGCTGCCCTCGGCGAGAAGGCCGAGCAGGCCGCGGTGGCCGAGCAGCTCCACGATCTGCCCGGCGAGCCCGTTGGCCTTGGGCAGCTCGCTCGGTTCCGGGCGTTTGTCCAGCACGATCGGGCGTAATCCGGCCAGCGCCAGCTCGCCCGCGAGCATGAGCCCGACCGGGCCCGCTCCCACGATCATCACGTCGTCCATGCCTGTCAGGCTAGATTGACACAATCCCGCCTGTCAATCTAGCCTGACACCGTGGACATGGAAGAGCTGTCTCAACGCATCAGGTCGAACGACCCCGCCCTCGGCCTGCGGGCAGTGGGCGCGCTGCACCGGCTGGCCGAGCAGGTCGAGGCGGCGTCGGTGGCGGCGGCCAGGGAGCAGGGCTGGACCTGGGAACAGATCGGCGACGCGCTCGGCATGTCGCGGCAGTCCGTGCACGCCAGATACGGAAAGTGAGGATCGCCATGTTCGGCAAGGAGAAGAGCCCCTTCGCGGCCGTCGTCAGCGCGGCGCTCGACGAGGCCAGGCAGCGCGGCGACCGGCGGCTCGGCACCGAGCACCTGCTGCTCGGCCTGCTGCACGATCCCGCCGCCGAGCCGGCGCGGGCGCTCGGCGTCGACCTGGCCGGGGCGCGCGCCGCGCTCGACGAGCTCGACCGCGAGGCGCTGCGCTCGATCGGCCTCGACCTCGGCCAGGCCCCGCGCGCGACGCCCCGCCGGCATCCGCCGGTCCCCGGCACCGCGCTCACGTCGAGCGCCCGCGCGGTGATCAACGCCGCCATCGGGGCCACCCGGCGGAAGACCAGGCCGCAGGCGCCCCGCCACCTCCTGCTCGCCCTCCTGGAGCGCGACCGCCACGACCCGGTGGCCCGGCTGATCGACCAGCTCGGGATCGACCGCGCGGCCGTCCGCGCCCGGGTCGCCTGATCGGCGACACGGGAGAAATCCGGTTGAAGCCGCGGCCGGGGCGCTGACATGGTCGAAGGATGCGGCGTACATACGATGACCTGGTCGAGGAGGCCGACACGGTGTCCGTGGCCGGCTGGGACTTCTCCTGGCTGGAGGGCCGGGCCACCGAGGAGCGGCCCTCATGGGGCTACTCCCGCCTGCTGGCCGGGCGGATGGCGGAGGCGCGGGCGGCGCTCGACGTCCAGACCGGCGGGGGCGAGATCCTGGCCGGGCTGCCCACACTGCCGAAGGTGACGGTGGCGACCGAGTCGTGGCCGCCCAACCTGGCGCTGGCCGCCGCCCGGCTGCGTCCGCGCGGCGCGTACGTGGTGGCCGACGACGACGAGCCGCGCCTGCCGTTCCGCGACGGCGTCTTCGACCTCGTGGTCAGCCGCCATCCGGTGGCGACCTGGTGGGCGGAGATCGCCCGGGTGCTGCGTCCCGGGGGCGCGTACTTCTCGCAGCAGGTAGGCCCGCGCAGCGTGTTCGAGCTGACCGAGTTCTTCATGGGCCCCCAGGACGGCTCGGCCCGCGACCCGCGCCAGGCCGTGGCGGAGGCGGAGGCGGCCGGGCTGGAGGTGGTCGACCTGCGGGCCGAGCGGCTGCGCATGGAGTTCCGCGACATCGGCGCGGTGATCTACTTCCTGCGCAAGGTGATCTGGATCGTGCCTGGCTTCTCGGTCGCCCGCTACGGCGACAGGCTGCGCGAGCTGCACGAGCTCATCGAGGCCGAGGGCCCGTTCGTCGCCCATTCGTCCAGGTTCCTCATCGAGGCCCGGCGGCCCTGAGCGCACCCGTCCTTCGGCCGATGAAACGCGCCGGCGCGCTACCGCCTCAGGCGTACGCCGGGCCCGCCTGAGCACTCCCCGGGGCGCAGCGGCGGCGGCTCCCGGGGGGCGATTCGCCGCGCCGCGCGAAGGCGGACCCTGGAGGCAGGACGAAGGAGGAAGTCATGCATCCGCATCTCTGGCCGGTCTTCCCGGTCTTCTGGGGCCTGTTCTGGGTCGCGCTCATCGCGCTCGCCGTCACCGCCCGCCGCAAGGGCTGGTGGGGGCGTCGACCGGCGGCCGTCCCCGACCGGCCCACCGCGTCGGCCGAGCAGATCCTGGCCGAACGGTACGCCCGCGGCGAGCTGGGCGACGACGAGTTCTTCGAGAAGATGTCCGTGCTCGAGGGCGCAACCACCTAAACATCACTAAGGGTACAAGAACTGTCACTGGCCGCATCCAGCCTGCCGCGTTACGTTTCCCCCGAAAGCATCGCGCGCGACCGGGGAGGGCTGAGCGTGGAGGCGGTCACCCTGTTCGCCGGGGGCGCGGCAGCCGGGCTGGTGGCGGGCACCGCCTCGTGCACGGCCGCCCAGGGCGGGCTGCTCGTGGGCCTGGTCGGCCACCGCCCCGGCCGCGACCCGGCGCTGGTGGCCTGGTTCCTGGCCGGCCGGCTGGCGGCGTACACGCTGGTGGGGGCGCTGCTCGGGCTGCTCGGCTCGGCGGTCGGCCTGCCGCCGCGGGCGCGGGCCGTGCTCCTGGTCGCGGCCGGCTGCGCCGTGATCGTGTTCGCGATCCGGCTCATGCGCGGCGGGCGGCACGCGTGCGCCGAGCCCGTCCGGCCGTTCGGGTACCAGGCGCCGCTGCTGGGGGCGGCCACCGTCCTGGTGCCCTGCGGGGTGACGATCGGCATGGAGATGCTCGCCGTCTCCAGCGGCTCGCCGCTGTCGGGCGCGGCGGCCATGGCGGGGTTCGTGGTCGGCACGGCGCCGGCGTTCGCGCTGCTCGGCTACGTGCTGCGGCGGATCTCCCGCACCCGGCTGGCCAGGTTCGCCGGGGTCGTCGCCGTCGCCGCCGGGCTCTGGACCGTCGTGGCCGGGCTCAACCTGGGCGGCTGGACGGGTGAGGCCGCACCGGCCGCCGCCGGGCCCGCCGCCCGGACCGTCACGGTCTACGCCACCCGCGAGGGCTACCGGCCCGCCGCCGTGTCCGTCCCGGCGAACGTACCGGTCGAGGTCATCTTCAAACTGGTCGATCAGGGCTGCACGGGCACCGTCACCATCGACGGGCGCGACGTGGCCCTGCCCGCCACCGTACGGCTGCCGCCCCACCGCCCCGGCTCGCTGCGTTACGTGTGCGGGATGGGGATGTATTCCGGGTTCATCAGGTTCTCCTAGGGCCGTTGTCGGCGATTACGGTTCGCGATCGTATGATCACGTGCCACTCTGTCGCCATGGCCTGGTGGCAGGGAGAGGTGGCGACGCCGGCCGTTCCGGCGCCACGGGTGGGTGACGAGCCGGAGTTGCTGGTGGCCGCGCAGCAGGGCGACGCCCAGGCGGCCCACCGGCTCGGCAAGCTCTACGCCCAGCGCGGCGACCGCGCGGCGGCCCGGCTCTGGTGGGAGCTGGCGGCCGCGGGCGGCAACGTCGACAGCGCGTACAACCTGGGCGTCTGGCACGAGAAGCACGGCAGCCTGGAGGAGGCGGTCATCTGGTACGAGACCGCCGCGGCCACCGGCGACGCGGAGGCCGCCGCCAACCTGGCCACGCTCCTGCTCGAACAGCGCGGCGACGCCGGCGCCGCGCGGGCCTGGTTCGAACGCTCGGCCCTGGCCGGGTCGCGCGCCGCGGCCCGCCGGCTGGCGCTGCTGTGCGAGGACACCGGCGAGACCGGCGTGGCCCGCGAGTGGCACCGCAGGGCGGCCGACGACGGCGACATGGCCTCGGCCCACGACCTCGGCTTCCTGGCCTACTCCGCCGGCGAGGACGAGGAGACCGTGCGCTGGTGGGAGTACGCCGCCAGGGGCGGCCACGCCGACTCCGCCCACTGCATGGGCCTCTACCTGCACGCCAGCCGCGACCCCGAGGGCGCCGAGGCCTACTACCGGCTGGCCGCCAAGAACGAGCACCCG
Source organism: Nonomuraea sp. NPDC004702 (assembly GCF_053601695.1). Taxonomy (NCBI): domain Bacteria; kingdom Bacillati; phylum Actinomycetota; class Actinomycetes; order Streptosporangiales; family Streptosporangiaceae; genus Nonomuraea; species Nonomuraea sp. NPDC004702. The sequence continues at coordinate 253,203 of NZ_JBSGCE010000002.1, read as the reverse complement.
GGCGCCGCCTCCCGGCTCGGCGCCATCGCCCTGTCCCGCGGCGACCTGCGTACGGCCCGCGCCTGGTACGAGCGGGCGGCCGCCGCCGGAAGGCTGGAGGACCAGCGCATGGCCGGGTTCGTCTGCGTGGAGCTCGGCGACACCCCGGCGGCCAGCCACTGGTTCGGCAGGGCGGCGGCGGGCGGCGACGCGGAGTCCGCCTTCAACTACGGCCTGCTGCTGATCGCCGAGTTCGGCGACCTGGCCGGCGGCCGCCACTGGTTCCGCCAGGCGGCGCGGGCGGGCCACCACGGCGCGGCGGTCGAGCTGGGCGGGCTGCTGACGGTCGCCGGCGAGCTGGGCGAGGCCGAGGAGTGGCTGGCCGACCCGCCACCGCAGACGTGGGCGCGCACCGCCGAGCCGGAGCTGGCCGCCCGCGCGGAGCTGGCGGCCGCGGCCACCGGCCGCAGGGGCGGCGTGCCGCTGTCGGTGCCCGACCTGACGGAGGTGCTGGGCACCTGGGACCTGGTGACCAGGCCGCTGCACGACCACTCCGACGTGATCGGCTGGCTGGTGGAGCGGAGCGGGGTGCACCGCAGCGCGGTCGAGCACCTGGCGTCGGTGCGCGGCACGCTGCTGCGCCCCGGCAGCGCGCCGTGGCCGGGCACGGGCGAGATCCAGCACGTCCTCGCCACCGCCCGTGACCTGCGGCGCCGCCTGGGAGTGCGTTAGGGGCGCGACCGCCGGCCGCGCCCCCGGAAGAGGGTCAGAGAACGTCGGCGACCGGCGTGTACGGCAGCCCCAGCGCCTGGGCGACCGGCTCGTTGGTGAGCAGGCCGTCATGGGTGTTCAGACCGCCCGCGAGGCCCTGGTCGGCCTTCAGCGCGTCGCGCCAGCCCAGGTTGGCCAGCTTGACCGCGTACGGGAGGGTCGCGTTGGTCAGGGCGTAGGTGGAGGTGTTGGCCACCGAGCCCGGCATGTTGGCCACGCAGTAGAAGATCGAGCCGTGCACCGTGTACGTCGGCTCGGCGTGCGTGGTCGGCCGCGAGTCCTCGAAGCAGCCGCCCTGGTCGATGGCGATGTCCACGAGCACCGAGCCCGGCTTCATCCGCGCGACCAGGTCGTTGGAGACCAGCGTCGGGGCCTTGGCGCCGGGGATCAGCACCGCGCCGATGACCAGGTCGGCCTGCAGGACCTCGCGCTCGATCGCGTACGAGGTGGACACGAGGGTCTTGAGCCGGCCCTGGTAGATGGCGTCGATCTGGCGGAGCCGGTCGATGTTGGTGTCGAGCACGGTCACGTCCGCGCCCATGCCGACGGCGATCTGCGCCGCGTTGAGGCCCGAGACGCCGCCGCCGATGACGACGACCTTGGCCGGGGCCACGCCGGGCACCCCGCCGGGCAGCACGCCCCGGCCGCCGTTGAAGCGCATGAGGTTGTAGGCGCCCACCTGCGGCGCGAGCCGGCCCGCGACCTCCGACATCGGGGCGAGCAGCGGCAGCGTGTGGCCCACCTGCACGGTCTCGTACGCGATGCCGGTCGTCCTGGCGGCGAGCAGGGCGTCGGTGCACGGGCGGGAGGCGGCCAGGTGCAGGTAGGTGAACAGGACCAGGCCCTCGCGCAGGCGGTGGTACTCCTCGGCGATGGGCTCCTTCACCTTCAGGACCATGTCCGCCCCGGCCCATACGGCGTCGGCGTTGTCGAGGATCTTCGCGCCCGCGGCGAGGTACTCCTCGTCGGTGATGTGTGAGCCGAGGCCGGCACCCCGCTGGACGGTGACGTCGTGGCCGTTCCGCACCAGCTCGTGAACACCGGCGGGGGTGACCGCCACACGGTATTCGTGGTTCTTGACCTCGGCAGGGACGCCGATCTTCATCGTAGGGATCCTTTCGGAGACCGGCACTTCGTCGTACCGGGTGGGGAGGGTGTTAGAGGCGCGCCCACGCTTCCGAGAGCACACCCCGCAGGATGGATCCGATCTCGTCGAACTCTCTCTGCCCCGCGATCAGCGGGGGCGCGAGCTGGATCACGGGGTCGCCGCGGTCGTCCGCCCGGCAGTAGAGTCCGGCGTCGAACAGCGCCTTGGACAGGAATCCGCGCAGCAACCGCTCGGACTCCTCGGCGTTGAACGTCTCCTTGGTGGCCTTGTCCTTGACCAGCTCGATGCCCCAGAAGTAGCCCGAGCCCCGCACGTCGCCGACGATCGGCAGGTCGCGCAGGTCGTCGAGGGTCGCCTGGAAGAGGGGCTCGTTCTTGGTGACGTGGCCGAGCAGGTCCTCGCGCTCGAAGATGTCGAGGTTGGCGAGGGCCACGGCGGCCGACACGGGGTGGCCGCCGAAGGTGTAGCCGTGGGCGAACATGTTGTCGCCCTGCTTGAACGGCTCGAACAGCCGCTCGTGCGCGATCATGGCGCCGATGGGCGAGTAGCCGCTGGTCATGCCCTTGGCGCAGGTGATGATGTCGGGCACGTAGTCGAACTTCTGGCCGCCGAACATGGTGCCGAGGCGGCCGAAGGCGCAGATGACCTCGTCGGAGACGAGCAGCACGTCGTACTCGTCGCAGATCTCGCGCAGGCGCTGGAAGTAGCCGGGGGGCGGCGGGAAGCAGCCGCCGGCGTTCTGGACGGGCTCGGCGAAGACGGCGGCCACCGTGTCGGGGCCCTCCATCTCGATGGCGCGGGCCACGCGGTCGGCCGCCCAGATGCCGTATTCCTCCGGCGACATGCCGGGGATGCCACTGATCTCGTCGGCGCGGTAGTAATTCGTGTTCGGGACGCGCACCGAGCCGGGCACGAGGGGCTCGAACATCTGCTTGAACGCCGGGATGCCGGTGATCGACAGGGCGCCCTGCGGGGTGCCGTGGTAGGCGATCTGGCGGCTGATGACCTTGTGCTTGAGCGGCTTGCCGACGAGCTTGTAGTACTGCTTGGCCAGCTTCCACGCGGTCTCGACGGCCTCGCCGCCGCCGGTGGTGAAGAAGACCCGGTTCAGCTCGCCCGGCGCCTGCTCGGCCAGGCGGGCGGCCAGCTCGGCCGCCTTGGGGTGCGAGTAGGACCACAAGGGGAAGAAGGCCAGCTCCTGGGCCTGCTTGGCGGCGGCCTCGGCCAGCTCGCCACGCCCGTGCCCGACCTGGACGACGAACAGCCCGGCCAGGCCGTCGAGGTAACGCTTGCCGTGGATGTCGTAGATATAGGACCCCTCACCGCGCACGATGGTCGGGATCTCGTTCTCCTGGTAGGCGCTGTGCCTCGTGAAGTGCAACCACAGGTTGTCCTGCGCGGCCTTCAGGACGTCGTTTTCCGGCTGCGTCATGGTTATCTTCCCTCGTGTCGAACTCCCCACAGTGTGCATCTTCACCTGCGGTTTGCCAAGCGAATCGGTCGCAGCACTATGCAAGAAAATCGAGATCCGCAGAACCGTTGTGTAACAGCAACGAAATCCGCAGGTAGATTAACGCGCGGGTCATGCCCGTTTCCATACTGTGGAACCTTCTGTGATCCAATGAGACCAAACTGCCGAGAACGACCCCCGGGGGACCGTCCCGTGACTCCTGACCAGATCGAGAGCGCCGTCGCCGCCGCGATGCCCCGAGCCATCGAGGAGCTCAAGCGGCTCGCCGCCATTCCCTCCGTGGCCTTCCCCGGGCACCCGGAGGAGCCGGTCTACGCCGCCGCGGCGGCGACGGAGGAGCTCGTGCGCTCGGCGGGCCTGCCGCACGTGCAGCAGGTCGCCGTCGAAGGCAGCTTCCCCGCGATCTACGGCGAGGCCCCGGCCCCTCCCGGCGCGCCCACCGTCCTGCTGTACGCGCACTACGACGTGCAGCCCGCCGGCGACCTGGCCGCCTGGCGCACGCCGCCGTTCGAGCCCACCCTGATCGACGGCAAGCTGTACGGCCGCGGCTGCGCCGACGACAAGTCGGGCATCATCTCCCACATCGCCGCGCTGCGCGCCTTCCAGGGCCGGTTCCCGGTGGGCATCAAGGTCATCATCGAGGGCCAGGAGGAGTACGCGGGCGAGCGCCTGGAGGCCTTCGTCGAGCGCAACCCCGAGCTGCTGCGGGCCGACGCCATCGTGGTCGCCGACACCGGCAACCCGCGCGTCGGCGACCCGGCGGTCACGACGTCGCTGCGCGGCATGGCGGCCTTCACCATCGAGGTGCGCACGCTGCGCGAGGCCGTGCACAGCGGCTCGTTCGGCGGCGCCGCCCCCGACGCGCTGGCCGCCCTGATGCGCATGCTGACCGCCCTGCACGACGAGAACGGCGACATCCGGGTGCCCGGCCTGCCGCGCGGCAGCTTCCTCGGCCAGGGGCCCTCGGAGGAGGAGTTCAGGAAGACGGCCGGCGTGGCGGACGGCGTCTCGCTGGTCGGCTCCGGCTCGCTGGCCGACCGGCTGTGGGCCTCGTACGCCATCACCGTCACGGGCCTCGACGTGCCGACCGTGTCGGGCGCCGTGAACGCGGTCCAGCCGGCGGCGCGGGCCCGGGTGACCGTCCGGGTGCCTCCGTCCGGCGACCCGAAGACCACGGTCAACGCCGTGGTGGAGTTCCTGCGCCAGGTGGCGCCGTGGGGCGTGCAGGTGTCGTTCGACGACTTCACCGTCGGGTCCGGCTTCCAGGCCGACTCCGGCGGCAAGGCGCGGGCGGCGCTCAACCGGGCGATGGAGCGCGCGTTCGGCCGCCCGCCGCGCGACGTGGGCGCGGGCGGGTCGATCCCGCTGGTGAACACGCTGCTCAAGCAGTACCCGGCGGCCGAGATCCTGCTGTTCGGCGCCGAGGACGAGGACGCCGCCATCCACGCCCCCAACGAGCGGGTCGACCTTGAGGAGCTGCGCCGGGTGGCCACCGCCGAGGCGCTGTTCCTGCAGGAGCTGAGCCTGCCGTCGGCGCTCGGCGTCTGAGCCGCGCCTCTCGCCCCCGGGCGGAAATTGCGTTGCCCTTCCTGGCCGCCGTTCGTCAGACTGCACGACGTTCCGCGGAAACCGCCGGGAAGGGCTGCGTATGTTGACCGACGAGCAGATCGAGTCGTTCGTCGAGGACGGGTTCGTCCGGCTTCCCGGCGCGGTTCCCCCGGAGACGGCCGAGCAGTGCCGGGCCGAGCTGTGGGCGGCCAGCGGTTGCGTCCCCGACGACCCGTCGAGCTGGACCCAGCCGGTCGTGCGGCTGGGCTGGATCGCGACCCCGCCGTTCCGCGCGGCGGCCAACACGCAGGCGCTGCACGAGGCCTACGACCAGCTCGTGGGCGCCGGGCGGTGGACCGCGCCCATGGGCCTCGGCACCTTCCCGCTGCGTTTCCCCAGCGACGAGGAGCCCGGCGACGACGGCTGGCACCTGGAGGCGAGCTTCGCCGGTGCCGCCGGCGAGTACCGGGTGAACCTGCGCTCGCGCGGCCGGGCCCTCCTCATGCTGTTCCTGTTCTCCGAGGTCGGCCCCGACGACGCCCCCACCCGGGTACGCGTCGGCTCACATCTGGACGTGCCCGCCCTGCTCGCCGATTCCGGGGACGAAGGGCGCGAATGGTTCCCGCTGTGCGGGGAGGCCGTGCCGCTCAGCGAGGGGCGCCGGGAGGCCACCGTCACCGGCTCCCCCGGCGACGTCTTCCTGTGCCACCCGTTCCTGATCCACTCGGCCCAGCCGCATCGCGGCAGCGTGCCGCGGTTCATGGCCCAGCCGCCGCTGATGCCGACCGGCCTGCTCGACCTCACCGGCACCGCGCCGACGCCGGTCGAACGCGCGGTCCTGAAGGGGTTGAACGGGACCGCTCCGGCTTAGAACGCCCGGCGGTTCGGCGGCGGGGGCTTGGCGGCTTGGGCCGGGCAGGTCAGGCGTGGTGGTCCGCCAGGCGTGGGGTCTGGTTGGTCGTGCCGCGGCTGACCAGGCGGAGGCCGGTTTCCACCAGGGCCCAGCCCAGCCGCCGTTCCCAGGCGCGGGCGACCGTGCCCGGGTGCGTCCGGGCTGTCCGACGGGGTGTCCGGGCGGCGGCGCGCAGTTCTTGCCCGCGCACTCGCTCGACAAGTAGGTATAAGTCGGGATTCATCCTGCTCTCTCCTCACGTCGTGAACGGGAACCCGTACAGGTGCACGGCCACGTTCTCGCGGCCCTCGGTGTCCCCCGCCTCGCCGGCCGCCCTGCCGCGGGCCGTCCACTTCACGACCACGTCGTCGATCTCCTGCCTGAGGGCGCGCAACTCCTCCGCGGTCAGCGACAGCAGGAACTCCGACCCGAAGGACGAGTCCTGCCAGGCCTCGCTCCAGGCCCACTGCGCGTCGAGGTAGCCGTCGTACATCTCGGCGAGCTGACGGGCGTGCAGGCGGGACAGGGTCTGGTGGACCACGACGCCCTCGGGGCTGTCGCGGAAGTCGGAGTTGCGGGTGGAGAAGCTCTCCGCCGACGTCCGCCACCAGCGCTCCCGGGCGTCGCCCCGGCCGCCCTGCGTCTCCTCGATGAGGCCGTGCGAGGCCAGCTTGCGCAGGTGGTAGCTGACCAGGGAGACCGCCTCGTCCACCTGCTCGGCGAGCTGCGAGGCGGTCGCGAGCTCGGCGACCTTGAGCGCGCGGTACAGCTTCATGCGCAGCGGGTGCGCCAGCGCCTTGAGCGTGCCGACGTCCTGGACGCGGGGCCGATCGGAGCCTGCCATGCCTTCACGCTAGATACGAAAGGAAAATTGCGCAATAAAAGTTGCGAGATATTTTCTGTCGCAGCCGCTCGCCATACTGCGTCGGGAACAGGGACACGACGAGGGGAGCACCAGCCATGAGCGAGGCATCTCGGGGCGTTTCCGGCACGACGGCGCGGAGGTGAGGCGGATGGCGACGTTCGCGCTGATCCACGGCGGCGGCAGCTCCGCCTGGGACTGGCATCTGGTCGAGGCCGAGCTGCGCGCCCGGGGCCACCGCACGGTGGCCGTCGACCTGCCGATCGAGGACGAGTCGGCCGGGCTGGCCGACTACGCCGACACGGTGGCGCGGGCCGTCGGCGAGGCGGACGAGCTGGTCGTGGTGGCCCACTCGTGGGGCGGCTTCGTCGCCCCGCTGGTCTGCGACCGCCTGCCCGTCAAGCTGCTCGTGCTGGTCACGGCCATGATCCCGGTCCCTGGCGAGCCGCCGGGCGAGTGGTGGGCCAACACCGGCTACCGAGGCGCCGAGGGCCTGGACACGATCGCCGAGTACATGCACGACGTCCCGGAGGAGCTGGCGCAGGAGGAGTTGTCCCGGGGGCGTCCGCAGGCGGAGAAGTCGTCCGTCGAGCCGTGGCCGGGCGCGGCGTGGCCCGACGTGCCGACGCGGTTCCTGCTCTGCCGGGACGACCGGTTCTTCCCGCCCGAGTTCATGCGGCGGGTGGTCCGGGAGCGGCTCGGTGTCATGCCCGACGAGATCGGGGGCAGTCACATGGTCATGCTGTCGCGGCCGAAGGAGCTGGCCGAGCGGTTCGAGGCGTATCTCACAGTGTGACGCACCGCATCACGAGGTAATCTTTTGTACTGACCAGTCAGTTCAAGAGATGGGGTTGTGGTGATCGTCGCGGAGGGCTTGTCGATCGAGGGGGTGTACCCGGCGGTCTCGCTGAAGGCGGGCCCCGGGACGCTCACGGCGGTCGCCGGACCGGCGGGCAGCGGGCGGACGAGCCTGCTGCTCACGCTGGCCGGGCGGATGAAGCCGACGACGGGCACGCTCTCCGTCGCCGGGCACACCAGGCCGCGGGCCATCCGCAAGGCGGCGGCGCTCGCGCTGGTCGACGGCGTGACGGATCTCGACAGAGCGCTGACGGTCAAGGAGCACCTGCGCGAGCGCAGGCGCAAGCCGTACCAGGAAGTTCTGAAGCGGGCGGGGCTCGCGGCGCCGGACACGACGCCGGTGAGCGAGCTGGACCGCGAGCAGCAGGTGCGCCTCGGCGTCGCCCTGGCCCTGCTGGACGAGCCCGCGGTGATCCTCGCCGACAACGTGGACGCGGGCCTGCCCGACGACCGCGTACGGGAGCTCTGGGACCTCCTGCGCGACCTCGGCGCCGGCCTGGGCACGGCCGTGGTCGCGAGCTGCGTGCGCCCGCCCGCCCGCTACGACCACCTCGTGGAGCTGTGATGAAGGGCATGCTGCGGTCCCGGTTGACCCGGGCTGCGCTGGCGGCGGTGATCGTGCTGCCGCTGCTGTACGCCGGACTGTACCTGTGGTCGTTCTGGGACCCCCAGGGCAACCTCGACCGGGTCCCCGTCGCGCTGGTCATGGAGGACCGCCCGGCCACGGTCGACGGCAAGACCCTGCACGCGGGCCAGGACCTGGCCGACGAGCTGCGCGAGCGCCGGACGTTCGCCTGGCACGAGGCCACGCCCCGGCAGGCTGCCGACGGGGTCGCCGACGGCAGCTACTACCTGTCGCTCACCGTGCCCGCCGACTTCAGCGCCCGCCTGGCCTCGCCGTCCGACGACACGACAACCCCCACCCCTGCCCAGCTCGGCCTGCGCGTGGACACCGGCCGCAGCTACATCGTCGGCAGCATCTCCGACGCGGTCTTCAACGAGGTGCGCGCCGCGGCCGAGCGCACGGCCATCCACGACTACTTCGACAAGGTCTTCGTCTCGATCGGCGACATCCACGACGCCACCACCGAGGCCGCCGACGGCGCCGGCAAGCTGCACGACGGCGCGGTCAAGGCCGGCGACGGCGTCTCCCGGCTCAATTCCGGCCTCGGCACCGCCGAGAACGGCGCGCAGCAGCTCTCCGTCGGCCTGAACAGCGCCAACACCGCCACCGGCAAGCTGCGGAACGGCTCGGCCCAGGTCACCAGCGGCATCGGCAAGGCGCAGCAGGCCATCGGCGAGCTGCGCGACGGCCTGCGCAAGCTCCGCAGCGAGGGCACCTCCGAGCTGCGGAAGGGCACCCGGAAGGCGGCCGACCAGGTCCACACCCAGACGCGCGCGGTCAACCAGCTCGCCGACAAGTACGTGCCGGTGCTGAACGAGTGGGGCCCGAAGGTCGCCGACGCCGCCGAGCAGGTGGCCGACGCCGCCGACCGGCTGGCGGACGGCTCCGGCACGGGCGCCGGCGCGACCCGCGCGGCGGGCAGCGCCCGCGAGGCCGCCTCCCAGGCCCAGGCCGCGCTCGACCGCCTCGGCGCGGACGCCGACCCCGAGGTGCGCTCCCTGCTGCGCAGCGCGGCGAACGCCGCCGAACGCGCCGCCGAGCAGGCCGGCTCGGCGGGCACCGGCGGCACCGGCGGCACGGGCGGCGCCTCCGCCCTGTCCGCCCAGGCCCGCGAGCTGGCCAGGAACGCCAGGAAGATCGCGGCCGTGGCCCCGCAGATCGGCCCCAAGGTCGACCAGGTCAGGACCCAGGTGAACGCCCTGGACGACGGCCTGGCCAAGCTGGCCGCTGGCGCGGCGACCGTGGACGCCAGCCTGGCCAAGGCCGGCACCGGCGCGGGCACCCTCTACCAGGGCGCGACCAAGCTGCACGACGGCTCGGCCCAGGTCACCAGCGGCCTCGGGCAGCTCGGCGGCGGGCTGGTCAAGCTCAGCGACGGCGCGAGCACCCTGCGCACCGGGGTCGGCCGGCTGCACGACGGCGCGGGCCAGGTGGACAAGGGCATGGACCAGCTCGCCAAGGGCTCGAAGGACCTGGCGGGCGGGCTCGGCGACGGCGCGGAGAAGATCCCCGACTACGACGCCCAGCAGCGGGCCGCCCGCGCCGACGTGATGAGCGACCCGGTGCGGCTGGCCAAGACGGTCGACAACGAGGTCCCCAACTACGGCACCGGCTTCGCGCCGTTCTTCCTGCCGCTGGCGCTGTGGGTGGGCGCGATGATCACCTTCATGGTGCTCAAGCCGCTGAACCAGCGGCGGCTGGCCGGGACCCAGGGCGCGGTGCGCATCGCGCTGGCCGGCTGGCTGCCCGCGGTGGCGCTGGGCGCGGCCCAGGTCGGCGTGCTGGCGGCGGTGCTGCGGTTCGCGCTCGGCCTGGAGGCGGCCCACTGGCTCGGGGTGATCGGGCTGCTGCTGCTGGCGGCGGCCGCGTTCCTGGCGGTGGTGCAGGCGGTCAACGCGCTGCTCGGGCCGCCCGGCCGGGTGGTGGGGCTGGCGCTGCTGATGCTCCAGCTCACCTCGGCGGCGGGGACGTACCCGATCGAGACCTCGCCCGGGTTCTTCCAGACGATCTCGCCGTGGCTGCCGATGAGCTGGGTCGTCTCGGCGCTGCGCAGGCTGATCAGTGGCGGCGATCTGACCGTGGTGTGGCAGGCTTGCGGCGTGCTGTCCGCATTCCTCGTGCTCGGGCTCGCGCTGACCACCCTCGCGGTGGAGCGGGGCCGCGTCTGGTCCATGAAGCGCCTGCACCCCGAGCTGTCGCTGTGAGCAGGCAGGACACCCGGGCGAAGGTGTTCACGGCGGCGGTCGAGCTGATCGCCGAGCAGGGCTACGCGGCCACCACGGTCGACGCGATCGCCGAGCGCGCCGGGGTGGCCAAGGGCACCGTGTTCTACAACTTCGGCAGCAAGGAGGGCCTGTTCTCCGCGCTGCTGGAGCACTCGATCGAGCGGCTGGCGGGCGCGCTGGCCGCCGCCGACACCGGCGAGAGCGGCGTGGCCGCCCTCGACTCGGTCGTGCTCGGCCAGCTGCGCTTCTTCGAGGAGCACGGCCCGTTCGCCCGGGTGTTGCTGGCCGAGATGTGGCGCACCGCCTGGCAGGAGGCGGTGGCGCGGCTGCGCGAGAGCGCGCTCGGCGTGTACGCGGACGTGCTGCGCAGGGCGGCGGCCAGTGGCGAGATCCGCGCCGACCTCGACGTGGAGACGGCGGCGACCGCCCTGTTCGGCATGGTCCTGACGGTCGCCATCGAACGCCGTGCCCTCTACCCCGAGCGGCCGATCGAGCAGACCCACCAGACCCTGGTCGAGCTGCTCCACGGCCGCATCAGGTGAGGCGGGCTCAGCGCACCGGCAGCTCGTAGACGCGGCGCACGCTGCTGCCCAGCTTGCCGACGTCGGCGCCGTACACGTGCAGCGACACCCCGACCTCGTCGCTGGTGTTGAGCACCATGTGGATGTCGCCGGGCGGGGCGAAGCCGCTGACCTCGCCCGGCCGGTTGTCGGCGCGTCCGATCTCCAGCAGGTGGTCGCCCATGTCGCGGTAGAGCGTCTCGTGCTCGATGCCGCTGAGGATGCCGAACGTGCACCACGACACGTGGTCGTGGATGACCGTGTACTGGCCGGGACGCCACACGACGGCCACGATCGAGAACTCGTCCTGGGCGTGCAGCAGGTGGGAGGCATAGCGGTCGGGCGTGCCGAGGCGTTCCTCGGGCGTGAGGATGTCCATGCCGGGCAGCCGGTCGCGCAGCAGGTCGGCGACGGCGAAGGCGGTCTCGCGGGCGCCGAGCTTCCTGGCCACGATCTCGGAGATGCCGGACACCAGAACGTCGAGCCCTGGCCTGGTGGTGGTCGCGACCATGTTCACGGTGTCCCCCTAGGGAAAATGTGGCAATTTGCCCTCCCTCTCTACGGTGACCTATGGCGATCGATAGGTCCAACAGAAGTCTTCTGGCCTATTGATAGATACGATTGATGAATGCTCGACGTCGCCCGGCTCCGCGTCCTCGTCGCGGTGGCCCGCAAGGGGTCGCTCACCGCGGCCGCCAAGGAGCTCCACTATTCCCAGCCGTCCATCAGCCACCACCTGGCCCGGCTGGAGGCCGAGACCGGCGCCAAGCTCGTCCAGCGGGTGGGGCGCGGCATCCGGCTGACCGAGGCGGGCCGGCTGCTGGCCGACCGCGCCGCCGACATCATCGGCCGGATCGACGCCACCGCCGAGGAGCTGGCCGCCCACGTGGGCCTGCGCGAGGGCCGCGTGCGGCTGGCCGCCTTCCCGTCGGCGCTCGGCACGTTCATCCCGTCCGCCGTCCGCCGCCTGGCGGCCGCCCATCCCGGGCTGCGGCTGGAGCTCACCGAGACCGAGCCGCCCGAGGCCCTCCGGCTGCTGCGCGCCGGCCGCGTCGACGTCGCCGTCATGTTCCGGTACGACGACACCGCCCCCGAGGACGCCGGCCTGCATCTGATCCACCTCCTCGACGACCCCAGCTACCTGGTCTCCCCCGAGCCGGGCGGCGAGCTGGCCGACCACGCCGACTCCCCCTGGATCGCCGGCTGCGACCGCTGCCGCAGCCACCTGCTCGACATCTGCGCCAAGGCCGGGTTCGAGCCGCGCATCTCCTTCACCAGCGACGACATCGTGGCCGTGCAGGCGCTCGTGGCGGCCGGGATGGGCCTGACCGTGCTGCCCGGCCTGGCGCTCAGCGCCCACCGCAACCCCGACGTCGCGGCGGCCCAGGTGCCGGGCTCCACCAGGCACGTGTACGCCGCCGTCTACGGCGACCCGCCGCACCCGCCGGCCACCGGCGCCCTGCTCGAAGCGCTCGGCGCGAGCCTGCCGCCCGCCGGGGAAAACCGTTGACGGCGTCCTTACGATGAGCACATGCCGGACATCACGCATATCGCGCTGTTCTGCGCGGCCACGCTGGGACTGCTCGTGGTCCCCGGCCCCGCGGTGCTCTACATCGTCACCCGCAGCGTCTCCCAGGGCCGGTCCGCCGGGTTCGTCTCGGTGCTGGGCGTGCACGCCGGCTCGCTGGTCCACATCGGCGCGGCGGCCCTCGGCCTCAGCGCGCTGATCGCGGCCTCGGCGACCGCGTTCACGGTCGTCAAGTACGTGGGCGTGGCGTACCTGCTCTGGCTCGGCCTGCGCAAGCTGATGAAGCGCGGCGGGGAGTCCGAGGAGGTCGTCGAGCTGCAGGTGCAGTCCAGGCGGCGGCTGTTCTGGGAGGGGTTCGTGGTCAACGTGCTCAACCCGAAGACGGCCGTGTTCTTCCTGACCTTCCTGCCGCTGTTCACCGTCCCGGCGGCGGGGCCGGTGGGACCGCAGATCCTGATGCTCGGCGGGTTGTGGCTGGTGCTGGGGATGGCCAGTGACGGCATGTACGCGCTGCTGTCGTCCACGCTGGCCGGACGGCTGCGCGGGTCCGTACGGGCGCGGCGGCGGCTCGACGTGGGCAGCGGCCTGGTCTACCTCGGGCTGGCCGCGTGGCTCACAACCGAGAAGGCATGACAAGCCGCGAAATTTCCCGCTCTTAATGCGATAGTGAGATCGATCGGGGGACGAAAAGCCGGGACGTAGCAGCTAGGCGGACCCATGGACGCGCCACCGCACCGCCTCGGCCTCGAACGAGTCGTCGAGGTCTACTCGGGTCACGACGACGTGGTCGGCGTGACCGGGACCGGCCATGTGATCGGCACGGACCTCGTGCTGACCGCGTCCCTCGTGGTGGATCCCGGCGCGCCCTGCCAGGTGCGCCCGCCGTGGTCGTCCCGGTGGGCGGCGGCCGAGCAGGTCTGGCGCGGGCACGGCGCGGTGCTGCTGCGGGTGCCCGGACCGCCCTGGGCCGACGTGCCCGGCATCGGGCACCTTCGGTGGGCCGCCTTGTCCGGGGAACGGATGCCGTGCCTGGCCATGGGGTTCCCGCGGGCGCGGCGGCGGTCGGGGTTCAGGGACGTCCGGGTGCTGTCCGGAACCGCCGCCGCCCCCACGGGCCCGGCGTCGCGGACGCTCAGCATGGACGTGCCCGGCCCGCCGCCTCCGATGGAGGTGTGGGCGGGCCTGACCGGAGCCGCGCTGCTGGCCGAGCCCGCCGGGCAGGTCGCCGCCGTCGTCACGGCCTCGGCCGCCGGGCACGCCCGGGGGCGGCTCGACGCGGTGCCCGTGGGCGTGCTGCTGCGCGACGACCGGTTCCGCGAGCTGACCGGCGCTGCGCCGGGCCCCTTGGAGAGGGTTTCGGCCGGTGACGGGCGGGTGGTCCTGTCCGGGCTGCTGCTGCCGGCGCGGGAGCCGTTGCCGTCCGACTGCCCGGACTGGCGGCTGCTGCTGCCGCGGCACGCCGTGGTGCCGTACTCCGGGCGGGACGGGCAGCTCGCCGCCCTGCGGGCCTGGGCCGGGGAGCCGGCCGCGCTGTCGGTCGCGGTGGTGACCGGGCGGAGCGGCACGGGCCGTACCCGGCTGGCCGGGGAGCTGTGCGAGGAACTGCGGGAAGCGGGCTGGGACGCCGGTTTCCTGGCCCTGGACGCCGCGCTCGCCGCCCTGTCCGGGCGCGCGGCGGTGTCTTTGGAGGCGGTGCGGCCCTCGCTGGTGGTCGTGGAGTCGCCGGAGCCGTCCGCTCCGCTGGTGGGCGAGCTGGTACGGCGGCTGGCCAAGCACGGGCACAACCCCCGCGTACGGGTGTTGCTGCTGGCCCGCGAGCCCGGCGAGGCGGAGTGGTGGCGGCGGCTGGACACGGCGGCGGGCGGCTGGCTGCGCCGGCTCAACACCACGACCGTGCAGCTCAACCAGCACCCGCTCACCCTGAACGAGCGCACCGAGCACGCGTTCACGGCGATGAAGGCGTTCGCGCCGAGCCGGGCCGCGCTCCCCACCCCCCCGCGCCTGGACGACCCCGAGTACGGCCTGCCGCTCCGCGTCCACCTGGCGGCCCTGCTGCGGCTGCGCGGCGGCGAGACGGAGGTCCTGCCCGCACCCACCGTCCCGGACGCCCTGCCCGGCGGCGGGATCGGCGCCCCGCCCTACCGGACGGCGCCCGACCCCCGCCCCGGGACGTCCTGGAACGCCTTCCGTCCCGGCGGCCGGAGCGGAACCCGGACGCGCGCGACGGTGACCGTCGGCGAGGAGCTGCTCAGCCGCTTCCTCGACCGCGAACGCGACCAGTGGGCCACCGTCTGGCCCGCCGGCCGCGCCCAGGTGGACGAGACCACCGCCCGGCAGTCCGTCGCCCTGCTCACGCTCACCGCTCCCACCCCCGCCGAGCTGCCCGGCCTGCTGTCGGCCGTGCCCGCCCTGTACGGCGACCCGCAGGCCGCGGCGGTCGTCGCCGACTGGCTGGGACGCGTCTTCCCCGGCGTGGACCGGCTGTGCCCGCTCGGGCCGGACCTGGTTGCCGAGCAGGCGCTCGCCGAGACCGAGGACCTGGATGCGCTGGTCCTGGCCGTGCACGACCACGAGCGGCGGACGGCCGGGCACCTGGCACGCCTGCTCGACGTGCTCCGCCTGGGCGCGGAGCGGGCGGAGGTGGGGCGGGCGCTGCGTGCGCTGGTGACGTCCAGGATCGGGGCGCTGGTCGCGGAGGCGGCGGCGAACCCCGCCACCCGGCTCGGCGACCTGCTCAACGCCGCGCTCACGCGACTGCCGGCCGACCGGGCGACGACCGCGGCGGTGGCCGCGCTGCCCTTCGAACCACAGGCGGATGCGCAGGTGGATTCCCGAGCGGATTCATGGGGTCCGTCCCATGCTGGGCCGCCGCTCGGGTTGCGGGCCCTTGAGGTGACGCTGGCCGAGCTGGCCGTACGGCACTTTCGTGCAGGCGGCAGGCGGACCGCGCTGGCGGGGGCGCTGGCCCGGCTGTCGTCCGGGTTGTCGGCCGTGGGCCGGGTGGGTGAGGCGGTGGTGGCCGCCGCCGAGGCCGTGGAGATCTTCGCGGCCGCTCCCCCGTACGAGGAGGCGGCCGGGCAGGCGGAGGCGCTGTTCGTCCTGGGGGCGTGCCTGCTGCTCGCGGGCGAGTCCGGGAGCGCGCTCAGGCCCGCCCAGGAGGCGGCGACCCGGTTCCGCATCCTGGCCGAGGACGATCCCGGGTACGCGGGACGGGCCGGGCAGGCGTACCACAACCTGGCGTGCGCGCTGCTGGACTCGGGGCGGACGGCCGAGGCGGTGGAGGCGTTCGCGGCGGCGGGCGGTGCCGGCGAGGTCGCCGCAGCCCTGACCGACGTCCTCACAGCGCACGCCTCCCCCACAAGCCCCACCTCGGCTCCCCCGCCCCAGCTCCCCACGCCAGCCACCGCACAACCGCCGTCACCCAGCTCCGGCCAGCCCACCACACCCGATGCCGGACCGCCCGGCATGCCGGGCGGCATCAGGCGGGTGCCCGCGCCTGTCCCGCCATTCGCCTTCCCCGGACCCGAGCCGGGGGCGTTGCCCGAGTTGGCCGCCTGTCTTGCCGTCGCGGCCACCGCCGGCGTGGCGGGCGCGGCGCCGACCGACAGGGACCTGGCTCAACGGTTGTGCCTGCTGGCCGGGTGGCTCGGTGAACACGGCAGGGCGGCCGAGGCCGTCGCTCCCGCCGCAGAGGCCGTCGTACGGCTGCGCGGCCTGGCGGACGAGGAGCCGGGCCTGCGGCTGATGCTGGCCGGGGCCGCGGGCCTGCTGGCCGGGCTGCACCGCGAGCTGGACGACCTGGACCAGGCCGAGCGGTTCGCCGCCGAGGCGGTGCGGAACCTGCGCTCGCTGGTCGCGCTCGAACCCGACGAGCACCGCCCGGCCCTGACCGTCCAGCTCCTCGACCTGGGCGAACTGCTGCTGACCGACGCGCGCCCCCGCGACGCGCTCGACCCGCTCCAGGACGCCGCGATCCTCGCCTCCGAACTGGACGAGCGGCACAGGGCCGTCAGGGCCCGCTCCAGACACCTGCTCGCCCTCTGCCTGGCCGAACTCGACCGCCCCGCCGACGCCCGAGCCCATGCGGAGGCAGCGGCCGCTCTGTACGACGCCCTGAGCACCGAAGACGCGTCCTACCGGCGACACCGGGAGGAGATCCGAGCCTGGCAGGAGTCGACGACCGACCCCACCGCCGCCGGGGCCGGAGAACCCGAACAGCCCTGGATGACCACCCTGATCACCCCGCCACCCGACGTGGCCAGAGCCGAACGAACCCTGCTCGAACGCCGCGCCGCCCTGGAGCCCGCGGACAGCCCTGCATCCGCCGACGACCTCGCGGTCCTGGAGGGTCCACAGGTCATGGGCGGCCCTGGGGTCTTGGAAGGCCCCCCGGTCATGGGCGGACCTGGGGGCGCGGAAGACCCGCAGGTCCCCGCAGGACCGCCGCCCGCGAACGGTCCGCGAACCGCAGACAGGCCACAGGCCGCGGACAGGCCGCAGACTCCGGACGGGCCGCAAGCCGCGCGGGTGCAAGCGTACGCCGCCGCCCAGGCAGCGCTGGCACGCGCCTGGGCCGAGACCGGACGCGCCCGCGACGCCCTCCGCCTCGCAACCCAGGCCGCCGACCTGCTACGACGCCACGCGACACCTGACGACCCCGGCGACGGGAGCACCCAGGGGGCTGGAGTCGGTGGGGCGGTCGGGGGTGCGGTGGGCGCGGGTGGGGCCGTTGTGGGTGGGGCCGTTGTGGGGGCGGTTGGGCGGGCGCTTGTGGGGTTGGGGCGGTATTCGGAGGCGGTGCCGTATCTGCGGGGTGCCGTTGAGGCGTGTGGGCCACAGGCCGAGGTCAGCTTCGTGGTGCAGCAGGAGCTGGCCAAGCTGCTCGTCCTGGAGGTCGTGGCGCTGGAGGCCACGGGCCGCCTGGAGGTCGCCGACGGCGAGGCGGAGCGGCTGGTCGCGGTGTGCGAGGGGCTGGTGGCCGAGCGGCTGGAGTCCCCGGTCGTGCTCGCGGGGGCGCTGCGGCTGCACGCGGGCCTCCGGCTGGCCGCCGGGAACGTGGCAGGAGCGCTCCAATCGGTCACCCGCGCCCTGGACATCCTCGTGCCCGAGCCGCCCGAGCGCACCCGTCTGCTCACCGCCACCTGCCTGGAGCTCAGCGGCCTGTGCCACGCCGACCTGGACGAACGCGACCTCGCCGCCGCCGAGCTGGCCAAGGGCGTCGCCCTGATGGCCGAGGAGGGCCCGCTCACCCGGGACCTGGCCGGCGTGCACGTCCGAGCGCTGGCCCGCCTGGCCCGGCTCCGCGTGACCGGCCACGGCCCGTCCGCCGGAACCGACCTGTACGCCCAGATCCTCCGGGTACGCCCGCTGCCGCACCCCGACGTGCTCACCACGGCCGTGGACGAGCTGTCCGCCCACCTGCGCGCGGCCACCCCGAGGACGGCCGCCAGGCTGCTGCCGCTGCTGACGGCGTTCGCCGAGGCGTTGGAGCGCGAGGCCCCGGTCAGCGAGAACCCGCTGCTGCACGAGCGGTTCGGCCACTGCCTCGTGCTCGGCGGCGCGACGGCGGCTCCGGCCGTACGCGTCCTCAAGGGGCTGGCCGCGCTCGACGCCCGCCACCGGCACTCCCTGGGCCTGGCGCTGGCCGCGCTCGGCGACGCCGACCTGACCGTCCTTGAGCAGGCCGTGGACCTGTTGTCCGAGGACGGGAGGGCGCTGGCCGACACGCTGAACAGGTACGCGGTCAGGCTGTTGGAGGCCGGACGGCCGGTGGAGGCGCTGGCCCACTCGGAACGCGCCGCCGACCTCTGCGACGAGCTGGACGAGCCCGCGGTCGCCGCCGTCACGTACGCCCAGCTCGGGGCCGCTCTGGCCGCCCTCGACCGGCCGCAGGCCGCGCTGGAGGCGGTGACCTGGTCGCTGGCCGAGCAGGAACGCGCCGCGGAGGCGCGGGGCGGCGAGGCCGGGCTGCTCGGCGTGCGCGCGCAGGCGATCCAGGTGCGCGGGCAGGTGCTGCGCGTGTCCGGCCGGACGCAGGAGGCGCTGGCCCACCTGGTGGAGGCCATGCGCCTGCACGTCCGGCTCGCCCGGCCCGCGGCGGCGGCCGAGGTGGCCGGGACGGTCGCCGACGACCTGCTGGCCGCCGGGCGTCCCGAGGAGGCCGCCGAGTACGCCAGGATCGCCGTCACCGGCCTGCCGCCGCGCACGCTCAGGCATGCCCTGGCCACCCAGCGCCTGGTCAGGTGCCACATGATGCTGGGCGAGGCGCGGGAGGCGGGCGCGCTGGCCGAGGAGCTGATCCGGCTGGCCAGGCGGTCGCCGGGCGAGCTCACGTACCGGGCGATCCTGGCCGATTCGCTGGCGCAGAGCTCGGAGCTGCTGCCCCTGCTGCGGCCCGGCGCGGCTGCGGAGGCCGAGCAGCGGGCCCGCGAGGCCATCGCGATCTACGACGAGCTGCTGACCACGGGCATGAACGCCGAGGCGCTGCACGTCAGCCGGGCGGGCGCCGGGCTGACGCTGGCCGCCGCGCTCCGGCTGCGCGAGCAGCCGGCGGCGGCGGTGGGGCCGCTGCGCGAGGCCGTCGCCGTGCTCGAACGCCACGCCCCCGCGAACCCCCTGCTCGGCGGCATCCTGTCCCGCGCCCTGCTCATGCTGGGCGACGCGCTGATGGAGTCGGGCCGGGCGCTGGAGGCCAGCCTGGTCTTCCATCGCGGCGCCCAGGTCATCGACGACGAGCCGGCCGCCGCCGTCGCCCACGCCCGGCTCGGCTTCTGCCAGCAGGAGCTGGGCAGGGACGACGCGGCCGACACCGCGCTCCGGGTCGCGCACGGCCTGCTGCGCGGCCTCCTGACCGCCGGCGGCACCGCCCCGAACGGCGGGAACGGCGAGCTCACCGAACTGCTGCGCGACGTGCTGCGCGGCCGGCTGCGGCTGCTGGAGAAGTCCGGCAGGCGCGAGGAGGCGGCCCAGGTGGAGGCCGAACTACGCACGACCTAGCCACCGCGCGGCCGGAGCCCACGAGCGACGACCGGGTGGTCAGGGGGTGGCGGCTTCGGCGGTTTGCCTGGCCCAGCGGTAGTCGGCCTTGCCGGCGGGCGAGCGGACCATCTCCTTCACGAACGCGTACGAACGCGGCACCTTGTACCCCGACAACGACGCCCGGCAGTGAACGTCCAGCTCGGCGGCGGTCACCTCGACGCCGGGACGCGGCTCGACCACCGCCGCCACCCTGCTCCCCCACCGGTCGTCCGGCACGCCGGTCACCACCGCGTCGAACACCGCCGGATGGCCCTTGAGCACGGCCTCGACCTCCTCGGGGAACACCTTCTCCCCGCCGGTGTTGATGCACTGCGAGCCGCGGCCGAACACGTGCACGGTGCCGTCGGCGTCCACGGTCGCCAGGTCGCCGGTGAGCAGCCAGCGGGTGCCGTCGGGGTCGGTGACGAACGTGCGCGCCGACTTGTCCGGGTCGTTGTAGTAGCCGAACGCCACCCGCCCGGACCTGGCCACCGTCCCCATCTGCCCCGAACCCGGCGGAACGGGACGTCCCCGCTCGTCCAGGACGCTGATCCTGGCCGACGGGTTGGGCTGGTAGCGCAGCCCGGTCTCGGGCGTGGAGCCGGGCAGCGCGGAGGCGGTGTAGCCGGACTCCGTCGAGCCGAAGCTGTCCACGATCATGACGTCGGGCAGCAGGCCCTGAAGCCGGTCGCGGACCGCGCCGCTCAGGATCGCGCCGGTCGAGCTGACGACGAACAGCGACGACAGGTCGTACGTGCCCGTCTCCAGCGCCTCGGCCAGCGGCCTGGCCATGGCGTCGCCCGTGATGCTCATGGTGAGCACGCGCTCGCGCTCGACCGCCCGCCACACCTCGCCCGCGTCGAACTTGGGGACGAGCACCATCGTCCCGCCCGCCCACCAGCTGATGAAGGTGGCCATCTGCGCGGCGCCGTGCATGAGCGGCGAGGTGGCCATCATGATCATGGGCGTGGCCTTGACGGCCTCGTCGACGACCTCCTGCGGGGTGGTGCGCGGGTCGCCGTACGGGTTGCCGCCGCCGAAGGCCATGAACAGGTCCTCGACGTGCCACATCGCGCCCTTGGGCATGCCGGTGGTGCCGCCGGTGTAGATGATGTAGACGTCCTGGCCGGTGCGCGGGGCGAAGCAGCGTTCCGGATCGCCGCGCTCCAGCGCCGCCTCGTACGGCACCGCCGAGGCGATCGACGACTCGCCGCCGACCGCGATCAAGTGCTCCAGCAGCGGCGCCTGGTGCGCGACGGCGGCCACGCGGGGGTCGAACTCGACGTCGTAGACCAGCGCGCGCAGGTCGGCGTCCTGGTAGAGGTAGAGCAGCTCGGCCTCGACGTACCGGTAGTTGACGTTGATCGGCACGGCCCGGATCTTGAGCGCGGCCAGCAGCCCGGCCAGGTACTCCACGCCGTTGTACAGGTGCAGCCCGACGTGCTGGCCCGGCCGCACGCCCAGGTCGGCGAGGTAGTGGGCGAGCCGGTTGGCCTCGGCGTCCAGCTCGGCGTAGGTGCGCCGCCGGTCGCCGCAGATGACGGCGGTGCGGTCCCCGATCGCGTCGGCGAGTGCTTCGAACAGGTCCGCGTGGTTGAACTCCATCAGGGTCTCTCCCGTCCGACGATCCACATCGCGAAGAACTGGGCTCCGCCGCCGTAGGCGTGGCCGAGCGCCATGCGGGCGCCGTCCACCTGGTGCTCGCCGGCCTGGCCGCGCACCTGGAGCGCGGCCTCGGCGAACCTGATCAGCCCCGAGGCCCCGATCGGGTTGCTGGACAGCACGCCGCCGGAGGCGTTCCACGGGATGTCGCCGTCGAGGGCCGTGGCGCCGGACTCGGTCAGCTTCCAGCCCTCGCCCTCCGCCGCGAATCCCAGGTTCTCCAGCCACATCGGCTCGTACCAGGAGAAGGGCACGTACACCTCGGCCACGTCGATCTCGCGGCGCGGGTCGGTGACGCCGGCCTGGCGGTAGACGTCGGCGGCGCAGTCCTTGCCGCCCTGGGGGCTGACGGTGTCGCGGCCGGCCCGGAAGATGGGCTCCGAGCGCATGGCGGTGCCGTGCACCCAGGCGGGGGTGCCGGTGACCTTGTGCTCGGCGGCCAGGACCATCGCGCACGCGCCGTCGCTGGACGGGCAGGTCTCCAGGTAGCGGATCGGCTCCCAGAGCATCGGCGTGGACTCGACCATCTTCTGGTCGATGCCGGGGATCCTGAGGTGGGCGTAGGGGTTCTTCAGGGCGTTGAGCCGGTCCTTGACGGCGACCAGCGTGCCGATGTGGCCGGGCGCGCCGGACCTGCGCATGTACTCGCGGATGTGCGGCGCGAAGTAGCCGCCCGCGCCGACCACGAGCGACGCGCTGAAGGGCAGGTGCGTGGACAGCGCCCAGGTGGCGTTGGACTCCGACTGCTTCTCGAAGGCCACCACGAGCACCCGCTCGTGCACGCCGCCCTGGATCAGGCTCGCGCCGACCAGCGCCGTCGAGCCGCCGACGCTGCCCGCGGTGTGCACCCGCATCATCGGCTTGCCCGCCGCGCCGAGCGCGTCGGCGAGGTACGCCTCGGGCATCATCACGCCCTCGAACAGGTCGGGCGCCTTGCCGACCACGACGGCGTCGATGTCCTTGAACGTCAGCCCGGCGTCCTCCAGGGCCCGCAGCGCCGCCTCGCGGACCAGGCCCGCGATGGAGACGTCCCTGCGCTTGGTGGTGTAGTGCGTCTGCCCGACCCCGATCACCGCGCAGCGGTTGCCCATGATTCACGCCTCCAGGACCGTGACGAGGTTGTGCTGCAGGCAGGGGCCGCCGGCGGCGTGCCCGACGGTGCGGCTCGCGCCGCCGTCGAGGATGCGCCGCGCGGCCTCGCCGATGCGGATGAGCCCCGTGGCCATGACGGGGTTGGCGGCGAGCGGGCCGCCGGACGGGTTGATCAACGTGTCGCCGCCCAGTTCGAGCGCCTCGCGCAGGATGAGCTCCTCGTGCGGGAACTGGGCGTGCAGCTCGGCCACCTCGACCGGGCCCTTGCCGACGCCGGCGGCCCGTGCGGCGTCGGCCGCGGAGGCCGACCTGGCCAGGTCCCGCGTGCCCAGGTAGTGGGGCTCGATGCGGTGGGCGATGCCCTTGACGAAGGCGGGGCGGCTGGTGAGCCGTCCGGCCAGTTCCGCCGTGGCCAGCACGATCGCCGCCGCGCCGTCCGTGACGGGCGGCACGTCCGTCTTCCTGAGGGGTTCGACCGCGACTTCCTCGCCGTCCGGTTCGGGCAGGTCGAGCGCGTACGGGTTGCTCCTGCCGTCCGCCCTGGACCTGCGGACGATCTCGTCGAGCTGTTTCCTGTCCGCGTCGAGCGCGTTCGCCTGGAGTGCGGCCAGGGAGAGCTGGTCGAGGCCGAGGGGTTCCAGGTAGTAGGGGTCGAGCTGGAGGGTCATGATGGTGCGCAGGTCGCCGAGCGACGACTTGCCGAAGCCGTAGACCAGGGCCGAGTCGATGTCGCCGTGCTGGAGGCGGACCCACGCCTCGTACAGGGCCCAGGCGCCGTCCATCTCGACGTGGCTCTCGGAGACGGGCGGCCAGGCGCCGAGCGCGTCCAGGGCGCTGACGAACGAGAACGGCGCCCCGGCCAGGTAGTCGCAGCTCCCCGAGCAGGTGAAGCCGAACCTGGTCAGCCCGGTCCGCTCCTTGACCTCGCTGATCACCGGCAGGATCAGCTCGGGCTCGGTGAGCCCGGTGTCGTGGTCGGTGTGGACGGTCTGCGCGAACGCGACGATCGCGACGTCTCTCATGACAGCTCCACGTCGGGCTCGCCGGTGGGGGCGAACCAGCGGATGTTCGCCATGGACTTGCTCCGCTCCTCCTCGGGCACCCAGACGGCCCTGACCCGCATGCCCTGGCGCACCTCGTGCGCGGGTACGTCGCCGATCAGGGCGATCATGGGGATGTCGGCGTTGTCGAGCAGGATGTAGGCGGAGACGAACGGCACTTCCGGCGCGCGCGGATCCGGCAGGTTGTTGATGGCGAACGTGGTGATTGTCCCGGTGTCGGGGAGTTCGAGCGTCTCCGGGATGAGACCTCCGCACTGGGGGCAGGACATCCGGTACGGCACGTACACCTGGTCGCACTGCTCGCAACGTCCGCCGAGGAAGACGCCGCGCTCGACGCCCTCCAGGAAGACGCGGAGCGAGCCGCCCGCCTGGAGGCGGTACTCGGCCCGCACATGGGACACGATCTTCGTGACCTCGGGCGCGAAGTGGGCGATGTCGGTGATGTGGCCCGTGGGCCGGTCGCGCCACACCGGCCAGACCCGGGAGCCCTTCGACAGCGCCCTGGGGTCGTCGGCGGCGACGGCGTGCACGAGCGCG
The DNA here is from genome assembly GCF_053601695.1 of Nonomuraea sp. NPDC004702. Lineage (NCBI taxonomy): Bacteria > Bacillati > Actinomycetota > Actinomycetes > Streptosporangiales > Streptosporangiaceae > Nonomuraea > Nonomuraea sp. NPDC004702. The sequence continues at coordinate 229,407 of NZ_JBSGCE010000002.1, read as the reverse complement.
GTGTCGGCGCCGTCCAGCAGGATCGTGGCCCAGGCGAAGGGCCGGTCGAGCGGGTGGTTCTGCAGGGGCTCGGGCACCCAGGCCCAGGAGGTCACCGTGCCGGCCGGGCCGACCTCGACGTACTCGGAGGTGACGGGGTCGCCGCTGGCGGGGTCGTATTCGAGGGGCGGCACGAGCACCTTGCCCTCTTTCGTGCGAACTCCGACGATGCGGCGGCCGCGTAATTCGGTGAGGAAGCGCCCGATCACCGGCCCGGTCGTCCGGGTGTAGCCGCCGGGGAACTCCAGGACGTGCTGGGCGACCAGCGGATCGTCAGATGGCACGGTCGTGACCCTCCCAGTACGGTGCGCGGAGCTTGCGCTTGAGCAGCTTGCCGTTGGGCTCGCGGGGCATCTCGGCGATGAAGTCGACGCTCTTGGGCCACTTCATCCGGGCCAGGCGGCCCTCCAGCGAGGCGATCAGCTCGGCCGCGAGCTCGGGGCCCGGCGCGACGCCCGGCGCGGGCTCGACGACGGCCTTGATCTGCTCGCCCCAGTCGTCGTCGGGGATGCCGAACACGGCCACGTCGGCGACCTTGGGGTGGACCATGAGCTCGTTCTCGATCTCGGCCGGGTAGATGTTCGTCCCGCCGGAGATGATCATGTCGGCCTTGCGGTCGCAGAGGAACAGGAAGCCGTCCTCGTCCAGGTATCCGATGTCGCCGACCGTGAAGTAGTCCTTGAGCCGGTTCGCGGCGGTCTTGTCGGGGTCGCCCTTGTACTCGAAGGGCACGCCCATCATCTTCATGTAGATCGTCCCGGGGGTGCCGGTCGGTACGGGTTCGCCCTCGTCGTCCGCGATCAGCAGCTCGCTGATCGGCCAGGCGGAGCCGACCGTGCCCGGGTGCGCCTTCCAGCCCTCGGGCGTGGCCAGGGTGCCGCCGCCCTCGGTGGCCGCGTAGTACTCGTAGATGCAGTCGCCCCACCACTCGAACATCGCCCATTTGACCGGGACCGGGCAGGGTGCGGCGGCGTGGATCATCCACTTGAGCGAGGACAGGTCGTACTTGGCCCTGGTGGCCTCGGGGAGCGCGAGCAGGCGCTTGAAGTGCGTGGGGACCATGTGGGAGTTCGTGACGCGGTAGCGCTCGCACAGCCGGAGCGTCTCCTCGGCGTCCCATCTGTCCATGTAGACGAGGGTGTGGCCCATGTGCAGGGCGCTGCCGCCGAACTGGGTGACGGCGGTGTGGTAGCTGGGCGAGGTGACCAGGTGCGCGTTGGGCGGCCCGGCCGTGATGCCGAACAGGCCGAGCAGGAAGGTCATCAGCTCGGCGCCGTCGTCGGGGTCGAGGCCGCTCAGCGTGCGCCGGACGCCCTTGGGCCGGCCGGTGGTGCCCGAGGTGTAGTGCATGGTGGCGCCGGCCGTGCGGCCGGGCGGCGCGGTGTCCGGTTGCCCGGCGGTCAGCTCGCCCGCCGGGCGGAAGCCGTCCTGGCCGCCGTCCCCGAGGAGGAAGCGGCGGTGCGGCTCGATCGCCTCGGCTCCCCTGGCGCCCTCCGGGAGGAAGCGGGGGTGGACGAAGAACGCCTTGGCCTCGCTGTCGGACACGATGTAGCCGATCTCCGGGCCGGTGAGGTGCCAGTTGATCGGCGTGTAGTACCAGCCGGCCTGGAGCGCGGCCAGGTAGAGGACGAGGCCGTCCGCGCCGTTCGGGACCAGGCCGCAGATCCCGTCGCCCGGCTCCAGGCCGAGCTCGCGTAACCCGTGGACGAGGCGGTTCGAACGGGCCAGGAGGTCACCCGCGCGGTGCTCCGTGCCGTCGGGGTCGACGGCCGCGATCCACTCGGGATCCGCCTGCGCCAGCCTCCAGAAACCGAGCGTGCCCATCTGATCTCCTCAGCTCAGGCGTAGCAAAACAGGAACTTGTTCTCGTTTGCTGTGGGGAGCGTATCCCGCGGGTAAAGTTCGTAGCAAGCGCTTGATTTAGTAGCTTCTGGGACTTGGGAGGCGTACATGGAGCTTCTGCCGATCAGCACCCCGCACTGCCGGGTGGAACGCGACGGCCACGTCCTGACCGTCACGATGAACCGGCCGGAGGCCCGCAACGCCCTCTCCTCGGACATGCTGATCGGGCTGGCCTCGGCGTGGGCGTACGCGTCGGCGGAGCCCTCGATCCGGGTCGCGATCCTGACCGGGGCGGAGGGCACGTTCTGCGCCGGGGCCGACCTCAAGGCCATGGGCCAACCCTCGACCGATCCAGAGGTTCAAGCAAGAGCCGCCCAGATCCCGAATTTTCACTGGAAAGGGCTCTTAAGGGAGGACTTGCCGACAAAGCCGATCATCAGCGCTGTCGAGGGGTACGCGGTCGCCGGCGGCACGGAGCTGCTGGTCGGGACGGACCTGCGAGTGGTGGCGGAATCGGCCACCCTGGGGCTGTTCGAGGCCAAACGCGCGCTCTTCCCCATGGGCGGCTGCGCGGTCCGGCTGCCCCGCCAGATCCCGTACTGCCACGCCATGGACCTGCTGCTCACCGGCCGTTCCGTGACCGCCGCCGAGGCCCTGGCGATGGGGCTGGTCAACCGGGTCGTGCCGGACGGGCGGGCGCTGGAGACGGCCCGGGAGCTGGCAGCGGACATCGCCGGTTCCGGACCGCTGGCGGTCCAGGCCATTCTGCGGACGTACCGGGACACCCTGGGCATGCCGGAGCCCGAGGCCCTGAAGGTGTCGGACGAGCTGGGCTGGCCGGTGATCGGCTCGGAGGACGCCAAGGAGGGCACCCGGGCCTTCCGCGAGAAGCGCCCGGCCCGCTACGAAGGCCGCTGACCACTCGCCGGGAGGAGAGACGCACGTCACATCCGTTCCTGTCACATCCCGTCCGGCTGCCCCGTCCGAGAGGTGGAAGCAGTCGACGACGACAAGGAGCGCGTCATGGAAGCCCGTCTCAACCTCTTCGAGAACCAGGTCGCGGCCAAGGTCATGAAGCACCTCATCAGCACCAACAAGGTCATCATGGACTCGGGCCTGCCCCACGCCACGCAGGAGCTGGTGAAGATCCGGGCCAGCCAGATCAACGGCTGCGGCTTCTGCACCGACATGCACACCAAGGACGCCGCGCACGCCGGTGAGACCCCGATCCGGCTCAACCTGGTCGCCGCCTGGCGCGAGGCCAAGGTGTTCACCGAGGCCGAGCGGGCCGCGCTGGAGCTGGCCGAGCAGGGCACCCGCATCGCCGACGGCGCCGGCGGCGTCCCGGACGAGGTCTGGGCGAACGCCGCCAAGCACTACGACGAGGAGCAGCTCGGGGCGCTGGTGTGCCTGATCGCCCTGATCAACACCTTCAACCGGGTGAACGTCATCATCCAGCAGCCCGCGGGCGACTACGTGCCCGGCATGTTCGGCTGACCGAGAGCTGACGGAGAGCCCAGGGAGAGCCGGGAGAGCCGGCGGAGAACCGCGGCCTGCGGGAAGGAGTCAGTCCCGCAGGCCGCCGAGGACCGCCGTCACCAGGTGCTCGCGGACGCCGCCGGGATCGTCCCGGCCCGGATGCCACGTGCAGGCGAGGTTGAGCGCGGCGAGCCGGCCGCTGTCCAGCACCACCCGCACGGCCCGCAGCAGGGCCGGGACGTCCGGCCCGCCGGCCGCCGGGTAGCGCAGGCCCGGCAGGCGGGACGGGTCGAGGACGTCCAGGTCGAGGTTGAGCAGCAGCGGCCCGGGAGGCAGGGTTTCGGGCGTCACCTCGTCGAGGCTCGACCGGGTCACCCCCGAGGACGCCAGGTAGCCGGCCTCGGGCGGGTCGAGGTCGCGGGCGTCCACGAGCAGCACGCGCTCCTCCGGCGGCGGGCGCAGGGCCAGGCGGTCGGCCACGTCGCGGGAGCGGTAGCCGAGCAGGAAGCGCAGCGCCATGCCGCCGAGGTAGCCGGACGTGGTCGTCTCCAGCGTCTGGAGGTCGCCGTGGGCGTCGATCCAGACGATCGAGGGGTCGAGCCCGGCCCGTTGCAGGCCCGCCGTCATGCCGATCGACACCGTGCAGTCGCCGGAGACCACGACCGGCCGCTCCCCCGCCCGCACGGTCCGCTCGACGGTGGTGGCGACGGCGTCGTAGAGCCGCCCGAGGCGGGACCAGACGTCCTGGCCGGGCAGCTCCACGGTGAATTCGGCGACGGGCACGCCGTCGGGCAGCGGCACGTTGAGATCGGGCTGGTGCTCGTCGAGGTGGTACGGCACGTATAAGACCGGCACGTGCCCACGGTAACAGCCGGGCGATCAGTCCCGGGTGATGCGGTCGAGGCGTTCCAGGGCCTCCGCGTACTCCTCCACGAGCCCGAACACCACGTCCTTCGTCGAGCGCACCTGGTTGGTCAGGCCGATGACCTGCCCGGCGGGGAACGTGGCCAGCTCCGAGGCGTCCGAGCGGCCGATCCGGCGCAGGGCGTCCGAGACGAGCATGAACTGCAGCGGCATCGGCAGCGTGCCCGGCGACTCCTGCGACTCCCACGCCTCGGTCCACTCGTTCCTGAGCAGGCGGGCGGGCTTGCCGGTCCAGCTCCGGGAGCGCACGGTGTCGCGCGAGGTGGCCTCCAGGATGCGGCGTTTCGCCATCTCGGGGGTGTCGGCCTCCTCGACGGTGAGCCAGAGCGAGCCGGTCCAGACGCCCTCCGCGCCCAGCGCCATGCCGGCCGCCATCTGCCGGCCGTTCCCGATGCCGCCCGCCGCCAGGACGGGGACGTCCACGGCGTCCACCACCTGCGGGATGAGCACCATGGTCGAGATCTCGCCGGTGTGGCCGCCGGCCTCGGTGCCCTGGGCGACGACGACGTCCACGCCGACCTCGACCTGCTTGAGCGCGTGCCGCGGGGTCGAGGCGAGGGCGGCGACCTTGACGCCGTGCCGGTGGGCGAGGTCCACGACGTCGGCCGGGGGCGGCCCGAGGGCGTTGGCCAGCAGGGCGATGGGGTGGCGGAGCGCGACCTCGACCTGGGGACGCGCGGTGGCGTCGGTCCAGCCCAGCAGCACCCGGCCCGGGTCGGCGTCGGACGACAGGGGCGGCACGCCGTGCCTGCCCAGCAGGTTCTCGACGAACGCGCGGTGCCCCTCGGGGATCATCGCCTGCAGGCGGCCGACCAGCTCCTCGGGGGCGAAGTCGGCGCCCTCGTAGGAGGCGGGCATGACCACGTCCACGCCGTACGGTCTGCCGTCGACGTGGTCGTCGATCCACTTGAGCTCCATTTCGAGCTCTTCCGGGGTGAAGTAGAGCGCGCCGAGCACTCCCATGCCGCCCGCGCGGCTGACCGCGGCGACCACGTCCCTGCAGTGGCTGAAGGCGAAGATCGGGAGCTCGATTCCGAACATGTCCGTGACCCGTGTCCGCATGGCCCGACGATAAGCCGCGCCGCAGCCGAACTGCAACGTGTTCTACTCTAGAACCTTTCGTCGGTAGGTTTCCGGCTTGCAACGCGTTCTAGCGCGGCAGCCGCCGCCAGAGCGGCCGCGGCAGCAGGCGCAGCAGGCCGAACGCCGGGCCGAGCGCCCGCGGCACCCACACGGACGACGCGCCCTCGCGCAGCGCGCGCACGGTGGCCAGGGCCACCTGGCGGGGCGTCGAGGACAGCGGCGCCGGGGGCAGGCCCTTCGTCATCCGGCCGATCACGAAACCCGGCCGGACGATCAGCACGCGCGCGCCCGACCCGTGCAGCGCGTCGCCGAGCCCCTGCGCGAACCCGTCGAGCCCGGCCTTGGCCGAGCCGTAGACGAAGTTGGCCTTGCGCACCCGCGCCCCGGCGACCGACGAGAGCACCACGAGGGTGCCGTGCCCCTGCTCGCGCAGGACCCTGGCGGCGTGCAGGTCCACGGAGACGTGGCCGCCGTAGTTGACCGCGACGGCCTCGGCGGCGGCGGCCGGGTCGGCGTCGTAGTCGTCCTGGCTGCCGAGCACGCCGAACGCGGAGATCACCACGTCGAGGTCGCCCACCAGCTCCACGGCCCCGGCCAGGACGGCGGCGTGCGACCCCACGTCCAGCGCGTCGAACGGCAGGACGTGCACCTCGGCGGCGAGGTCCGCCGGCGGCGTGAGCTCGCCCCTGGCGGCCAGCACGACCCTGGTCGCGCCCAGCCCGACCAGCAGCCGGACGATCTCCAGGCCGATCTCGCTCCGCCCACCCAGCAGCAGCACGCTGTCGACGGCCCCGAGCGCGTTCCTCACGACGCCCCACGCCCCGGAGCGGCGGCCGCCCGGGTCGCGTCAGAAGTGGTGGTCACAGTCGTAGTCTCCTGGACAGGTCCGAGCGGAACAGGCCCTCCGGGTCGGCCTCGTCCCTGATGCTCCGCCATCGTTCCAGTTCGGGGTACATCGACGCCATCATGTCGGCGCGCAGCCGGGCGTCCTTGGCCAGGTACACCCGTCCTCCGGCCTGCGCGACGCGCTCGTCGAAGCCGCGCAGGAGCCCGCTCAGGCCGCGCTGACCGGCCGGGATGTCCAGGGCCAGGGTCCAGCCGGGCACGGGGAAGGACAGGAGACCGCCCGAACCGGGACCGAACCGCTTGAGCACGGTCAGGAACGACACCGTCCCGTGCGCCGACAACGACCCGACGATGCCGCGCAACGTCTCCTCCGCGCCGAACGGCACCACGAACTGGTACTGCACGAAGCCGCGCGGGCCGTACATGCGGTTCCAGCCCTCGACGAAGTCGAGCGGGTGGAAGAACGGCGCGATGCCCTGCGTGACGGTCGCGCTCGCGGGCGCCTTGCGGTACCAGAGCTCGTTGAAGGCGCGCACGCTGAGCCCGTTGAGCAGCCCGTCCGGCGCCCACGGCGGCGCGTGCAGCCGGGCGCGCGGCGCGAAGACCGGCGGCGCCTTGTCCCCGTCGCGCGGCGCGTGGTCGCCCCTGGTCAGGACGCTGCGGCCCATCCGGCGGCCGCGGGCGAGCAGGTCGATCCAGGCCACCGTGTAGCGGTAGCGGTCGTCGGTGCGGGCCATGACGTCGAGCGTCTCGTCGAGGTCGGCGGTGCGCCGCACGTCCACCCGCATCCGGGACGACTCGACGGGCACGCAGCCGAACGTCGCCTCGGCCACCACCCCGGTCAGGCCCATGCCGCCGAGGGTCGCCCGGAAGAGCGGATCGCCGGGGCGCAGCACCCTGGCGGCGCCGTCGGCGGTCACCAGGGTGAGCGAGCGCACGTGCGCGCCGAAGGAGGAGTCGCGGTGGTGGTTCTTGCCGTGCACGTCGGCCGCGACGGCCCCGCCGACCGTGACGTGCCTGGTCCCGGGGCTCACGGGCACGAACCAGCCGCGCGGCACCAGCGCCGTCATCACCTCGTGCAGGCTGACCCCGCCCGCCGCGGTCACGACGCCGGTGCGCTCGTCGAAGCTCCAGGCGTCCAGGCCGGTGCAGTCGAGGACGAGGCCGCCGGCGTTCTGGGCGGCGTCGCCGTACGAGCGGCCGAGCCCGCGGGCGACGACGCCGCGGCCCGGCGCGGCCACGACCAGGTCGCGCAGCTCGTCCAGGGAGCGCGGGCGGCGCAGCACGGCGGGGGTGGGCGAGGTGCGGCCCCAGCCGGTGAGGAACGTGCTCACGCGTAGATCCCGAGCCCCACCAGGACGACCAGCGCGGCGGCGAAGACGAGGGTGGGCCGGTCGCGGATCACCAGTTCCTCGGGCTCCTCGCCACCGCCCCGCTCGACCAGCAGGTTGTGCCGGAGCACCAGGAGCAGGAACGGGACGATGCTGAGCCCGTAGAACACGTTCTCGTGCGCGTTCAGCGCCCACAGGCAGTACGTGACGATCATCGCCCCGGACGCCATGATCCGCACGTGCGTCAGGTACGCGGCCGGGTAGGCGGCCAGCGTGGCCCGCGTCCCCGACACGCCCCGCGACCGCAGCTCGGCCTCGCGCTTGCCGGCCACCAGCTGCAGCGCGGCCAGCGAGACGACCACCAGGAACCAGCCGGTCACCGGCACCCCGACGGCGACGGCTCCGGCGTAGGCCCTGATCACGTGGCATCCGGCGACCGCGATGAGGTCCACGACCTCCTGGTGCTTGAGCCAGGTCGTGTAGGCCAGGGTCAGGGCGACGTACCCGGCGACGACCGCGGGCGACTGCCAGCCGCCGGTGAGCGCGGCGACCGCGGGCGCGAGGACCAGCAGGACGACGCCCGCCACCCGGGCCGTGCGCACCGACACCGCGCCGGAGGCGACGGCCCGGCGGCGCTTGCGCGGGTGCAGCCGGTCGGCCTCCACGTCGGAAGCGTCGTTCAGCAGGTAGGAGCCGCTGGCGGCCAGGCAGAAGGCGGCCAGGACGAGCAGCGCCGCGAGCAGGCGGCCCGGCTGCCCGAGCACCCCGGCCGCCATGGGGGCGGCCAGGACGAGCAGGTTCTTCAGCCACTGACGCGGCCGGGCCGCCCTGACCAGGGCCAGTGCGGGCGCGGGCGACCAGGGCCGGGCGACCACGCCCTGGCTCATGCGGACCGGCGGCCGCGCAGGGCGAGCAGCAGGCCGCCCAGGAGCAGGACGACCCCGACCACGCCGAGCACGATCGGCAGCGTGGTCCTGATCAGGTTGATCTGGCTCTTGCCCTCGGAGGCGCTGTCGACCAGGCCCTTGACCGTGTCGTCGGTCATCTTGGCGGTGGCCACGAACGCCTTGGAGCGCTCGATGCCGTCCTGGCTCTTGAGCACCTCGTTGCGCACCTGCTCCTGCTTGACGGGCGCGCCGGTGGTGGGCTCGATCCAGTAGGTGACGGTGCCGGAGTAGAACCGGTTCAGCTGCACGTCGCCCGAGGTGCCCATGCCGAACCAGGCGGCGGGCGCGTTCAGCGTCTGCGTCCTGGTCTCGGGGACGGTCTGCTCGAACTTGTACGTGGCCAGCCCGTTGACCTGCTCCTCGCCGACGAACCTGGCGTCGAACGCCTTGCCCGCGCTGGCGTTGAAGACCTGGTAGGTCTTCTTCTCCACGTCGAACGGGAACTTGTAGATCTGGCCCTGGAGCTGCACCGGGGCCTTGTCGATGCTGGCGCCGCAGCAGTTGAGGCCGACGCCGGAGCGCTTGTCGAAGGCGCTGCGCCGCTCGCTGAAGTTGATGCCCGGCTTGCTGTTGGTGACGTCGTTGACGGCGGTGAACTCGTCCCAGACGACGCGGTCGTCGTTGGCCTCCTTCACGTCGCCGCGGGTGGTGACGATGATGTCGAGGTCGGCGGTCAGCACCTTGCCGTCCGGGATGCTGAAGTACTGGGCGCCCGTCGCGTGCAGCTTGCTGATGCTGTACTGGTCGCCCTTGGCGGCCATGAAGGCGGGCGCGACCTGGAGACGCACCAGGGGAGCCAGAACGATGAGGAATGCCCCGACGGCGATGAGGACGCTGCCAACGACGACCCGGTTCATGGACCCTCCATGTGCGCAGGTGCACTGACGCCTGTTTGGGTGGTTAAGTACTGAAACGAACTACCTACTCGCCGGTATGTTATTGCGACGAGTGACCGACGTCACCAGGGATGCGGAAACGTGACCGAAACAGGTTCTACTTCGGGCGGGCTGCCGGTGGTCTCAGGACACCAGACCTCGCTCGACGGCGTGCGCGCCGTGGCCGCCTTCGCCGTCCTGCTGTTCCACGTGTCCATGGAGGCGGGGACGGCGCTGGACCCGGGGTTCCTGGGCGGCGTGCTGTCCAGGGGCGAGATCGGCGTGCCGATCTTCTTCACGCTCTCCGGCCTGCTGCTGTACCGGCCGTGGGCGGCTGAGGCGCTGCTCGGCGACCGGGCTCCGGACACCCGCCGCTACCTGTGGAAACGCTTCTTCCGGATCATGCCGGCGTACTGGCTGGTGGTCGCCGTGGCGCTGCTGCTGTGGGGCGACGCGCACCGCGCCGACCCCTGGACGTGGGCGCAGATGTTGTTCCTCGTGCACACCTACGACATCACCCCCTGGTGGTACGGCCTCGGCCCCAAGGGGCTCGGCCAGATGTGGAGCCTCGCGGTCGAGCTGACCTTCTACCTCACGCTCCCGCTGATGGCGGCGGTGCTGCGCAGGTTCGCCCTGCGCGGCGACCCCGACCTGCGGACCAGGGGACGGCGGCTGCTCATCGGCCTGGCCGCCTTCGGCGCGCTGTCCTACGTGTACACGGTCTTCGAGTACTTCCCCGACTACCGGCCCTGGATGAACGTGTGGCTGCCGCGCTCCTGGACGTTCTTCGTGCCCGGCATGGCGCTGGCCGTGCTGACCGTCTGGGCCAGGGCCGAGGACGGCCGCGCGCGGCGGCTGAGCGCCGCGCTGGCCTCCTCCTGGGGCACGTTGTGGGTCATCGCGGGCCTGGCCTACCTCATCGCCGCCACGCCGCTCACCGGGCCGCGCGCGGTCGGCCTGGGCAGCATCTGGACCGCGTTCACCGAGCAGGGCCTCTACACGCTCGTCGCCTTCTGCCTGGTCGCCCCCGCCGCGCTGGCGGCCGGACGGCCCACGCGGGTGCACGAGCTGCTCGGCGGCCGGGTGATGAGCTACCTGGGCCAGATCTCCTACGGCGTCTTCCTGTGGCAGTTCGTCATCCTCTACCTCTGGTACGACTTCACCGGCCAGCGGCCGTGGACCGGCAACCTCCTGGTGAACCTGGTCGCCGTCACCGCCGTCACGGTCACCATGGCCGGGCTCACCCACCGCTACGTCGAGGAGCCGGCCAGGCGGCTGATCCGCCTGGCGCCTCAGCGCGCCGCCGGGCCCGGCTCGCCGAAGGCCACCGCCCTGAGGCAGAACGCCTGACCCTGCGCCCCGGCCGCGGTGATCCGCATGCCCTTGCCCGGCCCGTCGTGCGGCACGTAGAACAGCGCGCCCATGGCGCCGGTCGCGGGCAGCGTGGCCGCCCGCTGCGCCTCGCCGACCTCCACCACGACCTGCACGGGCCGCGGGCTGACGTACGACATGGCCACCACCACGCCGGGCCCGCCGAAGGACTCGACGGGGAACTCCTTGCCCGCCGGGTAGCACTTGCGCCCCTTGACCGCGTCGAAGAACGGCACCACCCGCCCCACCAGGACGAGCTTGCCCGTGTCGTCCAGCACGTACGGCTCCGCCGAGGGCCGCGGGTCGCGCATGCGCTCCCTGGTCGCGTCGTCGGCCAGCGGCGCCAGCACGTACGAGGTCATCCGGCGCTCCCCGTTCCACGGCAGGACGATCTCCGGCGGCACGGGACGGGAGTAGATGTCGGCCTCCCCCGCCGCCGCGGCCAGCGAGGCTCTCGCGTTCTCCAGGTACGTCCTGACCCGGTCGCCGGTGAGCGTGTCGCCGAAGGTGTTGATCGAGATCAGCGACACGACGACGAAGACGGCGGTCAGCGCACCGCCGACGGCCGGCATGCTCGCCGGCACCGGCCGGCGTACGACATCGGGCTCGTCCTCCACCGGCATGACGGCCAGCGCCAGGCAGAGCGCGAAGAGCACGGCGGCGTCGGCGACGTACCGGGTCTCGGCGCCGACCAGGTCCCAGGCGGTGGCCCGCGCGATCACGGTGGGCACCGCGTCGGCGACCACCACGTAGGCCGCCAGGATCGCCCACGCCCGCCAGGCCCGCCTGCGGTACACGCAGGTGACCACGACCAGCGCGGCGAGCACCGCCCACGCCACGGCCACGGTCACCGGGGCCGGGTCGGCCAGCCCGCCGGTCGAGGTGACGCCGCCCCAGCGCAGCGGCCCGCCCACCGCCCCCGTCGGGAAGGTCTCGCCCAGCAGCCTGCGCAGCAGCCCCGGGACCACCTCGGCCTTCGGGCCGGTCAGCGCGTCGGCCCCGGCGGTGTCGCGGCGCAGCCAGTAGAGCAGCGCGTACCCGGCCAGCAGCAGGCCGTGCGCCCACCAGACGGGCCGGCGCAGCTCGGCGAGCAGGGCACGGGCCCACAGGCCACGCCCGAGGTAGGCGCTGCTGACGCCGAGCACCACGAACGGGATGAACACCCCCTTGGTGGAGAAGGCCATCCCGACGGCGGTCCAGGCCAGGGCCCGCCAGCGGCCCTTGCCCTCGCGTACGTACCTGACGTGCGCGGCCAGCGCCGCGATCAGCGCGAGCTGCAGCGGCACGGCGTTGAGCGCGGCCGACCACCAGCTCATGGCGGGCACGGTGAGCGGCGCGAACGCGTAGACGGTCAGCGCGGCGAGCACCGCCGCCCGGTCGCCGAACAGCCGCCGCAGCAGCACCAGGAACATGACCGAGGCCGCCCCCTGGATCGCGACGGTCACGAACGACACCAGCGCCCAGCTGTACGGCGCGACCGACGTGAGCAGCCACACCAGGCCGAGCGCGCCCGGCATGAGGTGCCCCTTGTGCACCCTCATCAGGTACTCCCAGGTCGGCCCGCTGTCGCCGGCCCCGGCCACGAAGAGGAAGTCGTCCTCGACGAAGTAGGCCTTGCTGAGCAGGCTGGCCCGGAACACCAGCGAGATCAGCACGATCAGCAGGCCCACGCCGATGACCGGCCCGGTGCGCACCGCCGGGATGGTGATCTGGAAGGGCTCGGCTCGCTTGACGTCTTCAGCCATGGACGTATCCCTCCACTGCAGTAAGCTCCGCGCCGTGGACACCGAACCGTTCCGAGCGGATCTCGGCAGATCCGTCCGGTTGCTGCGCGCCTTCCGCCTGGAGCAGAGCGACCCCGACTTCTTCTACGGCACCCTGGCCAGGGACACGGTGGCCCAGCTCGCCACCTACACCGACCTGGCCGGCGCGACCGTGGCCGACATCGGCGGCGGCCCCGGCTACTTCGCCGACGCCCTGCGCGCGGTCGGCGCGCGGCCGCTGTGCGTCGACTGCGACGCCGGTGAGATGCGCCTGCGCGACGGCGTGCCGCCCCGCGACGCCGTGCTCGGCAGCGCGCTCGACCTGCCGCTCGCCACCGGCTCGGTGGACGTGTGCTTCTCCTCCAACGTGCTGGAGCACGTGCCCGACCCGCTGCGGATGGCCGAGGAGATGGTCCGGGTGACCCGGCCGGGCGGCGTGGTCTACCTGTCGTACACGATCTGGTTCTCGCCCTGGGGCGGCCACGAGACCTCCCCCTGGCACTACCTCGGCGGCCACTACGCCGCCCGCCGCTACGCCCGCACCCACGGCAAGCCGCCCAAGAACGTCTTCGGCGAGAGCATGTACGCCATCGGCGTGGCCAAGCCGCTGGCCTGGGCGCGCAGGAGGCGCGACGTGGAGGTCCTCGACGCGATCCCTCGCTACCATCCACGCTGGGCCAGGCACGTCGTCCACCTACCTGGCATCCGCGAGCTGGTCACCTGGAACCTGCTCCTCGTCCTGCGCCGCAGGTGAGCGCCGCCGCGACAACCACAGGGCGGCCGCCACGCAGCCCGCGCCGAGCAGGCCGCCGCCGACCGGCGCCACCGTGCCGAGCAGCAGGATCCAGCGCTTGTAGGCGGCCGCCGTCGCCAGGGCCGCGACGACGTCCGGCTCGGCGGTGCGGAAGTCCGCGTCCAGGGCGGTCAGGCGGCCCCGGCCGTCCGCGGTGACCAGCGTCTCGGTCACCTCCTCCAGCGTCCTGACGGGCAGGCCGCTGACCGGTTCGACCCAGTACGTGCGCCGGATCTCGGCGTAGCGGCCGAGGCCGACGTCGCCCTTGCCGGGCAGGCCGAGCAGGCGGCGCGGCAGCGGCGGCGTCTCGCCGGGCACCAACTGGCGCGGCGTGCGCTGGACGTAGCGGTAGGTCTCGACGCCGCGCACCCGCTCGACCCCGTCGAAGACGGCCGTGACCGGGCGGCGCAGGCGCAGGTCGAACAGCGGGTAGTCGCGGCGCTCCGCGTTGAACGGCCAGCGGAAGGCCTGCCCGGTCTGCCGGACGGAGACGTCCTCGTCCAGGTACTCGCCGCAGCAGTTCACGATCTCGCCGGTACGCCGGTCGAAGGCCAGGCGGCGCTCGTGGTAGTCCAGGCGGTGGCCGTCGCGGGTGGCCAGGGAGACCGACTCGCCCCACACCGCGCGGTCGTCGTCGCCGGCCAGCACGTCGCCGATCAGCCACCGGGTCTGGACCAGGTCGCCGGTCGTCTGCCGCATGGTGGCCGGGTCCACGTACGTGGCCGACTCGGCGGTCGCCCTGGTCATGCTCTGCTGTTCCAGGGGGGCCTTGAGCACCCGGTCGTAGACGTACAGGCGGCTCAGCGGGATGAGCGTCAGCAGGAAGGCCCCCACGGCGGCCAGCACCAGCGCGAGGCTCCTTCGGCTCGTGGCGGTCACGGCCGGGGCACCGCCTGTCCCGGCGTCACGTCGCCCAGGCACAGGCCGGGCGGCACGTCGTGCACGACGATCCGGTCCGCGCCGGGCACGGCCAGCACGAAGACCCGGCCGAAGCCCGCGCGCAGCTTCACGTCGGTGGCGCGGTCGCCCATCCACAGGGTGACCGTCGTGTCGGAGCGGGCCGCGTACCCCAGCCTGACCAGGGTGCCCTCGATGCGGGTGACGCGGTTGTCCAGCGGCACCTGGACGGTCCCGCCGGTCACCGGCCAGCACCGGTCGCGGGTCGTGGGCACGAGCGGGATGCCCTGCACGTCCACCGGCCGCAGGCGGCCCTGGTCGTCGAAGACCAGGCCGTCGAGCGCGGCGGGCGGCGCCTGCATCCTGGCCCTGAGCGCGGGCGTGGCCAGCGCGCCCAGCACCCGCGAGGTCAGGCTGTAGGTCCCGTACGAGTTCGGCAGCACCTCCGTCGGCACCAGCCGGTCGTAGATCACGCTGTCGGGGGCCGCCCTGGCCAGCTCGGCGCGGGCGGTCTCGACGTAGCCGTGCCGCCGCTCGGCCCCCAGGTACCCGGCGAAGAGCGTCACCGTGACCAGCGACGCGCCCGCGAACAGCCCGAGCATCGCGCCGGCCGCCCCGGTCACCCGCTCCCGCGCCGGCAGCGCCCTGCGGTACGGCTCCTCCTCGCCGCGCAGCGGCAGCAGCACCAGGCCCACGACCAACGCGAGCAGCGGGACGGCGTCGGCGACGTACCGGGTGTCGGTGCCGACGAACGAGCCCAGCAGGTGGACGCGTCCCCACAACACCGGCAGCGCGTCCGCGACGAGCAGGTAGCCCAGCAGCGTGGCCCAGGCCAGGACCGCCCGCCGGCGGTACCGGCTGGTGACCACCACCAGCGCGGCCAGGACGACGAGGGAGGCGATGACCAGCGGCAGCGGCGGCGAGGCCACCCCCCAGTCGCCGCCCGCGAACCACCGCCACGGCCCGCCGAGCACGGTGGTGGCGAACGTCTTGCCCAGCAGCTCCCACAGGAAGCCCAAAGCCTGGTCGAAGATCGGCAGCGCCCCGGTGTTCGGCGCCGACGACGACCGCTGGACGTAGAGCGCGCCGAAGGCCACCAGCACGGTCGCGTACATGGCCCAGGCGGCCAGGTGGCGGCGCAGCGCGGCGCGCAGGCCGCCGTGGTAGATCGCGGTGAGGGCGAACAGCAGCAGCGGCAGCGCGAACCCCTTGACGAAGCCCAGCAGCCCGACCAGCACCCACAGCGCCGCGGCCACGGCGTGCCGCAGCCGGCCCGTCCGCAGGTGGTGCCAGTGCGAGGCGACCGCCATGGGCAGCGCGACCTGGAGGAAGACGGTGTTGAGCCCGGCCGCCCACCAGGCCAGCGCGGGCACGGTGACCGGCGCGAGCAGGAAGACCAGCAGCGGCACGAGCGTCGCCGGCCGCCTGCCGAAGACCACCCGCAGCATGCGCAGCACGCCCAGGGCGGCCAGGGCGTGCAGCGCCAGCACCGTGCCGGCCGCCCACCCCCAGTCGAAGGGGTGCAGCCGGGAGACCAGCCAGGCCACCAGGAAGCCGCCCGGCATGAACTGGCCGAAATGGATCCGGGTCAGGTAGTCGAAGGACAGGCCGCCCTCCATCGCCCTGGCCACGAACTCGTAGTCGTCCTCCTTGAAGTACGCCTCCTGGACGACGGCCGCCTTGCCCGCCACCGAGGCGGCGATGAGCACGAGCCCGGCCAGCAGGACGCCGTGGCGGCGGGCCCACCGGGCGGCACGCGCCACCGGGCCGGGAACCGTGATGACGGTCCCCGGACGCGGCTTGATCGTGTCGGTCACGGAACACTCGTCATGGTCGGGCCGCCTGCGGCGACGGTGATCGGTACGGTGGTCTGCCGGGCCGGCGCGCGTCTGGCCGCCACCTCGACGAGGAGCTGCCCGAGCAGCGGCAGGCAGAGCAGCTGCGCCCACAGGCCGCCCGCGCCGAGCGCCACCGCGACCGTGGCGGCCAGGTAGAGCGCGAGCCCGCCGGGCGGCCCGAGCAGCAGGGTCCAGCGCCGCCGCCCGCGCAGGTGCTCGGCCTCCCGCAGCGGACGCGACCAGGCGCCCAGCACGAACGCCACCCCGGCCACGCCCGCCCCCGCCGGCCCGCCGACCCAGTAGCCGAGCGCCACGGCGAACATCGCGACGTGCCGGATCCGTGGCCGGGCGGCCAGGACGGGCGCCAGATGGCGTCCCGGCCGGCCCCTGCCCACCAGCGCCAGCCCGGCGACGAGCAGCGCCAGCGCCCCGCCCGCGGCGAGCCCCGCCCGGTATGGCTCGTCCGGCTCGTAGGTGAGCGTCACCGTCCCGGCCGTGAAGGCGGGCAGGAACCAGGCCTGCCGCCAGCCGTCGAGCCGGACCGGCTTGAGCGCCGCGGCCCCCAGCGTGGCCTTCCAGCCGGCGTTGAAGTTCTCGTTGACCACCAGGTAGGCGTCGTCCTGGACGTTCACCTGGACGACCCGCTCGCCGGCCGCCCACGTGGTGACCGGCGTGCGCCGCATGACGGTGGGCCCGGCCGCGGGGCTGCCCGGCTCGTGCCGCACGACCGCCGACTCGACCCGGTACGACTCGCCCGGCCGCACCGACAGCCGGGTCGGACCGGCCACGAGCTGGAGCCGCTCGCAGGTCTCGAAGGTCACCGGCCGACCGGTGACCACGTCGTGCAGGGTGCCGCCGGTGACGGCGGTGTGCACCTCGTTGCCGTCGATGGTGAGCGTGGGCCCGAAGCCGCACGGCAGCGTGAGCTTGAAGCCGGTCAGCGCGCCGAGCGGCCGCACGCCGGGGAAGGCCACGTCGCTGATCTCGATCGGCCGGCCGCCGGACGCGCCGAACTCCAGCGCGACCTTCCTGGCCCTCATCTCGGGGAATCGGACGAGCCCGTCCGTGCCGACCCAGCTCTGCCGGACGCCGCCTTCCGCGCGGATCGTCACCCGGACGGGAGGGGCGCCGAGGTAGGAGTCGGGCGTGATGACGCGGATCCGCGACAGCTTCGTCTCGCGGGCCAGCTCAACGTTCAGCGTGGGCCTGGGGTCGAGCGGGTCGGCGAACCAGGCCGTCTTCGGGTCGCCGTCGAAGGCCCAGCGGCCGCCCGCCGCGCCGCTGTCCACCGCGGTGGAGGAGGCGCGCACGGTCAGGGAGTCGCCGGGCAGCGTGCTGAGGCGTTCGATCGTCGCGCGGTCGGTGACCGTGGCGCGGCCCGAGATGCCGTATGCGCCGTCCTTGCCGGTGACGAAGGAGCGGTCGAAGCCGTTGCCGTCGTCGCCCAGCACCTCGTGGCCCTTGGCGCAGCTCCAGGCGGCCGAGCCGCGGACGCAGCCGGGCACGTCGCCGGTCCTGGCGACCGCGATCGTGGCCGGCTCGCCGGTGTCCTCGCGCGGGTCGGGCACGACGATCGAGCGTCCGGGCCGGACGCCGGGGATGGCCAGCTCGGTGATGCCGACCCGGCCGCCGAGGCGGTTCGCCGGCTCGTACGCGGTGGCGACGACCTTCACCCGCAGCCGCTCGACCGGCCCCTTCGGCACGGCCAGCTCCTGCGGGTCGGCGGTCGCGCGCACCTTCTGGCGCAGCGAGCCGGCGCCGGTCTCCACGACGACCTCGCTGGGCGGCGGGCCGATCGGCGAGTTCTCGAACGCCACCTGGATCGTGGGGATCGTCAGCGGCTCGGCGAAGGTCACCTCCAGCCACTCGCCGACGGCGCCGTTCCAGCCGGTGGAGCGCCAGCTCGTGCGGCGGTCGCCGTCCAGGGCGGCGAAGGGCTGGTGGCCGGGCTCGCGGCTGTTCGCCGCGGCGCCGACGTCGGCCTCGGAGCTGGAGGCGGTGACGCCCGCGACGCCGGTGAGGCCCGCCGTGGAGACGTACCGCGCCCAGCCGGGGTCGAGCAGGTCGCTGGAGGGCGAGCTGCCGCGCAGGGGCTCGTCGGCGGTGAGCGTGGCGCTGGCGTTGCGGCGCAGGTCGGCGAAGGCGACCTCCCTGCGGCGCAGCGTGTCGGTCAGGATCGTGTCGTGCGCGGGCACCTTGACCACGCCCGCGTCGTCGTTGAGCAGGACGGGCCGGTCGTCGTCCAGGAGGCCCTGCTCGGCCAGGGAGAGCACGGACTCCGGCGCGCCGCCGACGCGCAGCGGGCGGGTGGCGTCCACGGTGCCGACCAGCGGCGCGGCGCCGGCCACGCGGTAGATCTCGACGGCCGGGTAGGGCTGGTCCAGCCAGGCGGCGGCCCGGCCGTACTGGGCGATGCCGACGCCCGGCCCCATCTGGGCCACGAGCGAGACGCCGGGCGAGTCCTCCAGCGCCTGGTGCACCCGGGCCGGCCAGGCCGTGCCGATCGTCGCCCGGTCCAGGTCGTTCCGGACGACCAGGTACGACACCCCCATCCGGCGCAGCGTGGCGGCCAGCCCCGGCGAGCCCTTGCCGGTGGCCAGGCGGTCGTCCACGGCGGCCATGAGCCGCGAGATGCCGGCCGAGCCCCACGGCACGATCGTGTGGGTGGCCCAGCGGGCCTGCGAGAGCGCCTGCAGCGGCTCGTCCAGGGGGCGGCCCCACAGGTACTCGCCGCGCTTGGCGCCCGGCACGGCCAGCACCATGCCGTCGCCGGCGTTGCGGTTGAGCCAGGTGATGGCCTGCCGCCAGTAGTCGGGGATGGCGGTGAAGCCGCCGGCGGGGGCGAGACCGGCGTACAGGACGGGCAGGCCCGACAGGGTCACGAGCCCGGCGGCCAGCACGGTCAGGGGCGTGCGCAGGCGCGGGCGGGCCAGTGAGAGCAGCCCGGCCAGGCCGAGCGCGACCGGCAGCCTGATCAGCGCGTCGAACTTGTGCAGGTTGCGGAAGGCGGCGAGCGGGCCGTCGAGCAGCCCCACCATCACCTGCTCGTGCGGCGTGCCGGGATGGCCGGTGGTGATGATCGCGATCCCGCACAGCAGGCTGATCAGCAGGAACGGCCGCTCGGGCAGCCGGCGCAGGGTGAGCCCGGCCAGGCCGAGCGCGGCCACGGCGGCGGTGACCACGATCAGCCACGGGACGGTGGACTGCTGGTGGGCGTCGGGCAGCCAGGTCTGGCCGTCCACGGTCAGGAAGCTGAGCCAGCTCGACGTGCCGCGCAGCGCGTTGACCAGCGACGTCACGCCGGTCGTCGCGGTGGCGGTCTCGATGTAGGGCAGGAACGAGAAGATGTAGCCGCCGAGCGTGAGCAACGGCACGGCCCACCACAGCGAGGCGAGCGCGACCAGCGGCAACCACCAGGCGATCAGGCGGCGTTTGACCGGCCCGCCGCGCCTGGTCAGCAGGTAGATCATCGGCACCACGAGCACGGCCGCCTCGGCCACCGCGTTGACGCCGCCGCAGAACAGGAAGGCGAACGCCGACAGCGCCGCCGCCCGGCGTGGCGTCAGCTCGCCCTTGGCCCCCTTGACCAGCGGCAGCAGGATCCACGGCAGCACGGCGCTGGGCAGGAACTCCGAGGAGTTGATGCCGATCAGCGCTTGGGCGTGCGGCGCGAGCGCGTACACGAAGCCGGCCAGGACGCGGGTGTGCGGGCCGCCGACGCCGAACGCGCGGGCGAGCTGGACCACGCCGAGGAAGGCGACGCACAGCACGAGCGACATCCACAGCCGCTGGACGGCCCACGACTCCATGCCCAGCTTGAGGAAGATCGCGTAGAACGGGCCCATCGGGAACAGGTAGCCGTACGCCTGGTTCTGCAGGTGGCCGAAGTAGGCGCCGTCCCACAGGTGCAGCGCCCGGCCGAGGAAGCCCAGCGGGTTGACCGCCATGTCGAGCTTCGTCTCGGGGATGATCTTCTCGGTCGAGGTGTTGAACGCGATGGCGCCGAGCAGCAGACAGGAGGCGAGCAGCCGCAGCCTGTGCCTGATCCGGGCCTCGTAGCTCTCGACGGTGGAGTCCCCGCGTTCCCCCGGGGGTCCAGGCGAGGCTTGGGTCACTGAGGGGCTCCGCCGCAATCTTGGAGTTTCGCCAGGATAAGTCCGGTCATGTTAGCCCCAGTTCGGGCCCACGTAAATTCCCCGGCCCAGGCGCGGCAGGCCGCGGCCACCTCCGCCCGCCGCCGCGGGTCGGCCAGCTCCTCCAGCGCGCGGCCGGTCACCTCGGCCAGGCTCTCGCCGTCCCGTACGAGCCAGCCGGTGACGCCGTCCCGCACGGAGTCGCGCAGCCCGGCCACGTCGTAGGCCACGGTCGGCACGCCGAGCGCGGCGGCCTCGATCACGGTCAGCCCCCAGCCCTCGAACTCCGAGGCCGTCACGTTGAGCCGGGCGGCGGCCAGCAGGGCGTTCTTGCGCGGCTCGGGCAGGAAGCCGTGCAGCTCGACCCGGCCGTCCAGGCCGCGGCCGGAGATCCGGGCGGCCAGGGCGTCGCGCTCGGGGCCGCGGCCCACGACGTGCACCCGCAGGCCCGGCCAGGCGTCGCCGAGCTCGGCGGCCAGGTCCACGACGCGCTCGATGCGCTTGTGGCCGATCAGGCGGCCGGCGTACACGAGGGCGGGCTCGCCCACGGCGGCCGGCGGCTCGCTGCGCGCGGGCTCGGCGCAGCCGTTCGGCACGACGGTGACCGGCGCGAGCCAGCGCAACTTCGTGGCCAGGTCGTGCCTCGACGACTCCGAGACGGTGACCGTCAGGCAGCGCCGGTAGACCAGCCGGGCCACCTCGCCCTCCACGAAGCACCCGATCCGGGCCAGCCAGGCGGGCAGGAAGGCGTGGAACTGCCGGTCGTGGACGTGGTGCACGAGGCTGATCACGGGCGTGCGGCGGCGGACGACGAGCGGGGAGAAGAAGGGGATGCCGTTCATGGTGTCGATGACGACGTCCACGCGCCGCCGGTGGATCAGCAGCCAGAGCGGGACCAGCAGGTAGACGAGGTACGGGTTGCCCATCCTGCGCAGGTCGACGCCGTCGAGCATCTCGGCGCGGCGCTGCCCGCGCTGGCGGCCGGTGAGGAACACGACCGAGGCCCCCTGGGTCAGCAGGAACCGGCTGACCTGCCAGGCGTACTCCTCGGCGCCGCCGGCCGTGGACTGGCAGGGTTCGCGGAAGTTGAGCATCGCCACGCGGACGCCCGCGAGTGGCCGCTCTCCCGCCGTCGCGTCGTTGGTCCGCGGCTCGATCAGCCGTGCCGTGTCCGCCTTGCGCTCACCGGTAAAGACCACCATCACTCCTCGTCGGCGGGCATGCGGGCATGGCGGAGCCACACTCCGTGCTCGCTGTGTATGGCCCCGCGTCAAGCGGGATGGATCACCTGGTGCCGTAGTTGTAGAGCGGCTGGTTGGGCGGGGTGAGCGACGGTGAGGCCACGTTGACCACCGCGACGGAGGCTCCGACCGCCAGCAGGGCTCCTATCGCCAGGGCCACGAGAAGTCGCAACACGAAGCTCTCCCTTCCTTCCGGTGACGCGGTGTGCCGAGACTAGAACGTGTTTCGTCTTGAATCCATAACATTGGTCAAACCGTGATAAAGCAAGTTACCCTCCGGTACATCATGAAACAGCCGGTCAACGCCGCAGCAAGCGCAGCTCTTCGCCGTCGAAAACCGTTCTCCAGCCGGGCGGCGCGGACGGGAACCCGTTCTCGCCCGCGGCCATGAGGAGATACCTGGCGGGCAGGTCGCCGTAGGCGCCGGCGACCAGCAGGTCACCGGTCAGGCGGTTCAGCGGGTCCTCGCCGCGCACCCGCAGCCGGCCGCCGCCGGGCAGGCCGACGAGCAACGTGTCGTCCCAGAGCACCCGGCGCCGGAACAGCTTGGTCGCCGGGTCGAGCACCACCCGGCCGCCGTTCCAGGGGAAGGCCCGGTGGGCGCCCCACGGCAGCGACACCAGCGGGCCCGGCGCGGGGTCGCCGTCCACGATCCGCTGGACCGCCGTCCATTCCGCCGGGTACGTCACCGCCTCCAGCCGGCCGAACGCGCCCAGCGCGAACGTCGGCATCGCCAGCACCGGGGCCAGCACCCCGACCAGCGCGAGCGCGCCCGACCGCAGGACCGAGGCCAGGCCGACCGCCGTCAGCAGGGCCAGCGGAGCCAGGTATGCCTGGCCGTCGCGCAGCGGCCCGAACCCCGGCCACAGGGCGATCAGCCACTTGAGCGCCTCGCGTCCCGGCTGGAACGCGCCCAGCCCGGCGACGCAGAACCCGGCGGCCGCCGCCACCGCCAGGCCGCCCCACCAGGCGGGCCGTTCCGGGGCCGCGCGGAGGCGGGCGTAGCCGTACAGGCCGGCGAGTACCAGGAGGAGCCGGGCGGTCGCCGTCCACCACGCCTCCTGGCCCGGCAGGCCGGCCTCGGCGTTCCAGATGCCGCCGAGTGAGAGCAGGCTGCCCAGCACGCCGAAGGGCCCGTCGGCGCGGGCCGCGAACGCGTCCACGCCCGCCGGGTCGGTCGCCGCGCCCGAGCCGAGCGCGGGCACCGCCCACGGCAGGCTGTACGCGACCAGCACCCCGGCGGCGACCGGCACCCTGCGCCGGGCGACGGCGATCGGCATCAGGGTGAGCCAGGACACCAGCATCGCCTGGAACCCGCCCACCGCCGCCGGCAGCAACGCCACCCCCAGCCGCCCGAACCGCGCGAACCCTCCGGGGGTCTCCCGCGTGAGCGCGCGGATCGCCCACGGAAGCCCGGCCACGCCCAGCAGCAGGGCCCACTGGCCGAGCATGAGCCGCTGGGCGAGGTAGAGGTTCCAGGCGTAGAACGCGGCGGCCACGAGCCGGGCGAGCCTGCGCTCCGGCGGAACCAGCGCCGCCGCCCCGGTCGCGGCCAGCACGAACACGGCGACCAGGGCCGCCTTCTGCACGATCTCCACGGGCAACGCCCGGGACAGCAGCGCCACGACCAGGTCGCTGGGCACCGCCCGGGGGAAACCGCCGCGGTCGGGCCACAGGGGCGGATCGGGCACGAAGAGCAGGTCGTACCGGAGCACCAGCCCCCAGCCCAGCGCCGGGCCGAGCGCCAGCACCGCCAGCCCCAGCCCCAGCGCCGCCGGCCCCCAGCGGCCCGCACGGCCTTCGCGCACCGTGACACCGCCTCTCCCTCGTGCCAGGACCGGCAGTCCGGGCACAAGGGAGATTAGCTGCCGACGCCTCACATGTGTTACTTACCGGGCTCGGGGTCCCGGGGCAGGCCCAGCATGCGCTCGCCGATGATGTTGAGCTGCACCTCGGTGGTGCCGCCGTAGATGGTCATGGCCCTGGTCGCGAGCACCGCCCGGTTCCAGTAGCCGGCGTCGCCGAGCTTCATGTCGGCGGCCACCACGGCCTGGGCGCCGAGCAGGCCGACGGCCGTCTCGGAGACGTGCTGGGCGTGCGAGGTGGACAGCAGCTTCCGTACGGACGCGTCGGCGCCCGGCTCGTTCCCGGCCAGCTGCTTGAGCGTGACCCGCAGCGACAGCGCGTTGATCGAGTGCCCCTCGCACACGACCCCGGCCACCTCCTGCTCCTCGGCCGGCGTGAGCTCGCGCCCGAGCCGGCCGATCAGCCCGAGCAGGTCGGGCACGGACGCGCCGGTGCCGCCCGATCCGGACGACAGCGAGACGCGCTCGTTGGACAGCGTGTTGCGGGCGACCTTCCAGCCGTCGCCGACCTCGCCCACGACCAGGTCGTCCGGGACGAAGACGTCGTCGAGGAAGACCTCGTTGAACAGGTTCTCGCCGGTCATCTCGGTCAGTGGCCGGACCGTGACGCCGGGCGCCTTCATGTCCACCAGGAAGTACGTGATGCCCTCGTGCTTGGTGCCCTCGGAGGAGTTGCGGGCGATGCAGATGCCCCATTCGGCCACGTGGGCGACCGACGTCCAGATCTTCTGGCCGTTGAGCCGCCAGCCGCCCTCGACCTTCTCCGCCTTCATCTGCAGCGAGGCCAGGTCGGACCCGGCGCCCGGCTCGGAGAAGAGCTGGCACCAGATCATCTCGCCGCTGAGCGTCTTGGGCAGGAAACGTTCCTGCTGCTCGGGCGTGCCGTACACGGCGATGGACGGCACCACCCAGGCGCCGATGATCATCGCGGGCAGCCTGACCTTGGCGGCCTTGAGCTCCTGGGCGATGAGCACCTGCTCCAGCGGCTTGGCCGCGCGGCCCCACGGCCTGGGCAGGTGGGGCATGACGAACCCGCGGTCGGCGAGCGCCCGCTTCTGCTCCTGGCCCTCAAGGCGGGCGATCTCGGCGATCTCCGCACGGATGCCCTCGCGCAGCTCCTCGGCGCCCTCGGGCAGGTCGATCTCCATCTCCCGGCCGACGCCCTGCAGCGCGAGCGCGGTCACCGAGGCGGCCCATTCGGCCGACGAGCCGAGCAGGGCGCGCAGAGTGAGGGCGCGCCGGTAGTAGAGGTGCACGTCGTGCTCGAAGGTGTAGCCGATGCCGCCGAACGTCTGGATCGCGTCCTTGGCGCACTGGACGGCCGCGTCGGGGGCCATCACCCCGGCGACGGCGGCGGCGTACTCCAGCTCGCGGCCCTCGGCCCTGGTGGCGTCCCAGACGGTGGCGCGGGCCTGCTCAAGGGCGACGAGCATCCGGGAGATCTTGTGCTTGATGCCCTGGAACTGGCCGATCGGGCGGCCGAACTGCTCGCGTACCTTGGCGTAGGCGGCGGCGGCCGTGACGCACCAGGACGCCAGCCCGGCGGCCTCGGCGCCGAGCAGGATCGCGGCCAGGTTGAGCACGTCGGGGCTCTCCACGCCGTCGAGCACGCGCTCGGCGGGGACGCGCGCCTCCGACAGCTCCACCTTGGCCACCGGCCGGGTCAGGTCGAGCGACCGGACCGGCGTGACGGTGACGGCCGAGGCGTCGACGGCGATCCACTCCTCGCCCTCGGACGTGGTCACCGGCAGCACCAGCACGTCGGCCAGCGAGCCGGCCAGCACCGGGTCGGCCGTGCCGGACACGACCAGCGAGCCGTCGTCGGCACGGGAGCCGGTGAGCGAGCCGGACAGCGCGACGGCGCCCGTCAGCGTGCCGTCGGCGAGGGCTTCGAGCAGGTCGTGCCGCTTGGAGGCGTGGATGACCGCACTGGCCAGCACGGTCGGCACGTACGGGCCCGGGGCGAGCTTCTCGGCCAGCGCCTCGACGGCGACGGCCGCCTCCAGCAGCCCGTAGCCCGAGCCGCCGGACTCCTCGGGCAGGTGCAGTCCGAGCAGCCCCTGCTCGGCCAGGCCCGGCCAGAAGGGCGGACGTTCGTCCGACCCGGATCGCAGCAGCTCCGAGGGGATGTTCCGGTCGGCCCAGCCGCTCACCGAGTCGCGGAGCGCCTCGTGCTCCTCGCTCAATCCGATCGCCATTGCTCATCCTCCAGCCAGGTCAAAGTCAGTGCCCGATGCCCAGAACCATATTCTAGAGCATGCTTCTGGCCTAGAGGGGCCGTACCTGCTGGACGAGTGTGTTCAAATCAGCCCATCGCGCCTTGTTCTTCTCGGGAATCGAGGCCAGCAGCATCGCCGGCTTGGTCTTGCCCACCTCGACGACCGTCACCAGGGCCTGGGCGGTCTCGGTCTTGCCGCCCGAGACGTAGGTGACCTTGTAGCCCAGCGACCAGCCCTTGCCGACCGGCACCTTCGCGGACCCGGTCCAGGAGGTCAGCTCGGCGCCCGCCGGATACTGCGTGCGCAACGCCCAGCGGGCCGCGCGGACGGCCATCTCGCGGTAGTCGGCGTCCTTGGATGGCTTCTTCTCCGGGGCGTCGCCGGGGAACATGGCCGAGGCGATCACGGTGTGCGGCACCGCCACCTTGCCGATGCGCTGGGCGACGGTGAACGGCGCGAACGACTTGGCGTCCCAGGGCGCGGCCAGGCGCGGGTAGCTGATGCCGCTCGTCTTGTCGGAGATGATCCCGCTCACCACGGACGCCTTGCCCGGCAGCGTGGGGAACGCCTTGCTCGCCGGCACCGAGGGCAGCGCGACCGGCGTCTCGCTGGGGGTCGGGGAGGCGGTCGGGGTGGCGGTCGCGGCCGGCACGGGGGCGACGGAGACCGTCGTCCCGGCGGGGTCGCCGGTCGTGGGCACGTCGCCGGAGAACACGACGAAGATCAGCAGCACCGCCGTGACGGTGACGAGGATGGCGCCCGCCAGATAGATCGCGCGGATGGGGATGTCCCCGATGCCACGCTTGTGCGGCTTGGTGACGAGCGGCGTCACGGGACCGACGGCGCCCGGCTGGGGCGGAGGCTGGGGCTGGGACGACCTGGGCGCTCCCGGCGGCCACACCTGCACAGGCTGATGCTGCGACGCCCTCCCCGGCCCCGGCCGCTGCCCCTGCCCCTGCGCAAGCCCAGGCCCAGGCCCTTGCGCGTGCACCTGCCCCTGCCCTTGCGCAAGCCCAGGCCCTTGCGCGTTGACCTGCCCCGGTCCTTGTGCGAGCCCTTGCCCCGCCCCCTGTCCTGGCCCTTGCGCGGCCCCCGGGCCCGGGCCCTGCCGGCCGGCGCCTTGGAGCTGCTGGTTCCCACCCGGAGACTGCGGCGGGTGCGGCGGGCGTCCCTGCGGGCCGGACGGAGGCTGCGGACGCACCTGCGGGCCCGAGGGCGGCCCAGGGTAGGGACGCGACTGCGGACCGGACGGAGACTGCGGACCGGACGGCGGCTGCGGGCCGGAGGGAAGCTGCGGGCCGGACGGCGGTTGCGGAGTCGGTCGTACCGGCTGGGACGCACCCGGCCGCGGCGGACGCGGGATCTTGACCGTCTGCTCCGCAGGCGGCACGACTTGCTCGGCAGGCGGCACGACGACCTTGCGAAAAGGTTGAGTGTCCTGTGCTGATCTCTCGTCGCCGACGTCCGCCATGGCCTTGAGGTTACGTCACCGAAGAGCAGGATAATTCCTCTATTCCCCCAGCAGAATCTAATTCTGTATGGTCTGCGGACATGAGGGGTTTCTACGAGATCGCAGCCGCCGACCCGGACCGTCCTGCCCTGCTCGGCGACGACGGCGCGACCTACGGCGAGCTGCTCGCCCGCGCCAACAGAGCCTCCCACGGCCTGGTCGCGCGCGGCGTCCGACCGGGCGGCGCCGTGGTGACCGTGCTGAAGAACGGGCTCGACGCCCTCACCATGATGCTGGCCACCTACCAGATCGGCGCCTACCTGGTGCCGGCCAACTGGCACTACACGGCCGAGGAGATCGACTACATCGTCGCCGACTGCGGCGCCGACGTCGTCGTCTCCCCCGGCGCGCTCACGGTCGCCGAACTGACCGACGGCCGGCCCGACACCGCGCCCGAGCACCGCCGGGCCGGCTCCATGATGCTCTACACCTCCGGCACCACGGGCCGCCCCAAGGGCGTGCGCCGCCGGCTGCTCGACCTCACGCCCGAGGACCTCTACCCCATCCTGATGCGCAAGAGCTGGCGGCACTTCGGCCTGCCGTCCGACGGGGTGCACCTGGTGTGCTCGCAGCTCTACCACTCGGCCCCTTACGGCCAGGCGATGATGGCGCTGCAGTTCGGCCACTCGATCGTGGCGCCGGAACGGTTCGACGCCGCCGAGGCGCTGGCGCTGATCGAACGGCACCGGGTGACGAACGCGTTCATGGTGCCCACGATGTTCCACCGGCTGCTCGCCGTGCCGGACCGGAAGACCTACGACCTGTCCTCCCTCACCCATCTCTACCACGGCGCCGCCCCCTGCCCGCCCGCCACCAAGCAGGCGATGATCGACTGGCTCGGTCCCGTCCTGTGGGAGTACTACGGCTCGACGGAGGCCGCGGTGGCGACGATGGTGTCGTCCCAGGAGTGGCTGGAACGGCCGGGCACGGTCGGCAGGGCCCTCGACGGCATGGCCTTCACGATCATCCGCGACGACGGCCACGAGGCGGCCCCCGGCGAACCCGGGACGGTCTACATCGGCGGCATCAACCGCTTCGAGTACCACCGCGACCCCGGCAAGACCGCCTCGGCCATGCGCGGCGCCGCCTACACCCCCGGCGACATCGGCTACCTCGACGCCGACGGCTACCTGTTCCTGCTGGACCGCAGGACCGACCTGATCATCTCGGGCGGCGTCAACATCTACCCCGCCGAGATCGAGGCCGCGCTGCTCGAACATCCGTCGGTGGCCGACGTGGCGGTGATCGGCGTGCCCGACCCCGAGTGGGGGCACAGGGTCGTGGCGCTGGTCCAGCCCGTGCCGGGCGTGACGGGCGGCGCGGAGCTGACCGCCGAGCTGCTGCGGCACTGCGCGCCCCGGCTGGCCAGGATGAAACACCCCCGGGTGATCGAGTACCGCGAGTCGCTGCCGCGCACCCCCACGGGCAAACTCAGCAGACGGGACGTCCGGGAGGCGTATCTTTCCCGCTGAGCTGGGCAGACATCTCCCCATGAGGGAGATCGTCGCCGGACTGGCAGCCGTCGTACTGCTCACCGCCTGCGGGCGGTCCCCGTCGATCCCGGCGTCCACCTCCACGGCCACCGCGAGCCCGGCCACCACCACGCCGGGCTCGCCCACCGCCACCGCGGAGGCGCCGGGGAGCGCGCCGCAGTCGCTGGAGAGCGCGTACGAGCGGGTCATCACGGACGTCCTGCCGTCGATCGTGCAGATCAACACCAAGGTGGGCCTCGGCTCCGGCATCGTCTACGACACGGCGGGCCACATCGTCACCAACGCCCACGTGGTCGGCGAGGCGACCGAGATGAACGTCACGATCGCCACCGGCGGCGCGCCCCGCCCGGCCAAGCTGGTCAAGGCGTTCGGCGCCGGCGACCTGGCGGTGATCAAGGTCGATCGGCCCGACGGGCTGCGCCCGGCCAGGTTCGGCGACTCGGGCAAGCTGCGGGTGGGCCAGATCGTCCTGGCCATGGGCAACCCGCTGGGCCTGTCGGGCAGCGTCACGAACGGGATCGTCTCGGCGCTCGGCCGTACCGTCAGCGAGCCCCAGAGCCCCGAGTCGCCGGGCGCCACCATCAGCGGCGCGATCCAGACCTCCGCCGCGATCAACCCCGGCAACAGCGGCGGCGCGCTGGTGAACCTGGCCGGCGAGGTCATCGGCATCCCGACCCTCGCCGCCACCGACCCGCAGCTCGGCGGCGGGGCCGCGCCCGGCATCGGGTTCGCGATCCCGAGCAACACGGCCACCGACATCGCGGCCCAGATCGTGAAGAACGGCAAGGTCACCAACAGCCACCGGGCCGCGCTCGGCATCCGCGGCAGCACGGTCATCGGCGCCACCGGGCAGCCGAGCGGTGTGGGCGTGGCGAGCGTGGAGAAGGGCGGAGGCGCGGAGAAGGCCGGGATCCGGGCCGGTGACGTGATCCTCTCGATCAACGGCAAGAAGACCACGACCATGGCCGCGCTGGCCGAGGAGATCACCGCCTACAAGCCCGGCGACCAGGTCAAGGTGGAGGTGCTGCGCCCCGACGGCGGCACCCAGACCGTCACGGTGACCCTCGGCGAGCTCAAGGCCGAGTGACGGCCCGACCGGGCCGCTGTGTCCCTGCCGGGCCGGCGTGTCAGTGCCGGGCCGATCCCTCACTGCCCGGCCGATCCGTCAGCCGGGCCGGTCCCTCACTGCCGGGCCGTGAAGACGATCTCCACGCGCCGGTTCTTCGCCCGGTTCCGTTCCACCGGCTTGCCCTCGACCAGATTGGGCAGCTTGGGCCGCCGCTCGCCGTATCCGGCCGCCTGGAGGGTCACGTTCCCGCCGCCGAGCAGGCTCTCCAGGGCCGCGCGCACGGCCTGCGCCCGCCGCCGCGACAACGCCAGGTTGTACGCGTCGCTCCCCTGGTCGTCGGTGTGCCCCTCGATCCTGACGACGCCGCCCGCGCCCTCCGCCTCGACCTTCGCGGCGACGTCCGCCAGCCGTTTCCTGGCCTTGGGCGTGAGCCGCCACTTGTCCAGCGCGAACAGCACGTCGCTGGTCAGCGCGACCGTCACCTCGCGGCCCTGCCTGGTCTCGCTCTGCGCGCCGTCCATGGACTCGACCTCGCCGACGATGTCCTCGACCGGCAGCACCAGGTCCTCCACCGGGCCCGCGGCGTCGGACGGGACCGGGACCGGCGTGGGCGTCAGCACGAGGGCCAACGCCAGGCTAAGAGAGCGGAACATCGGTGAGCACGCCCAGCATCGGCATCTCGACGTTGACCTTCGTGACCTCCGGCGGCGGCGCGGCGAAGACCGCGTACAGCGTGCTGGACTCCCCCGCCTCCAGGAACTGGCCCTGCGTGCCGGAGCACACGCAGGTGGCGTCGGCGGCGGTGCCGTTGCGGGCGACGCGGTAGCGCTTGGCGTTCACCGGGTCGATCAGGGAGACGTTGGAGACCGTGTAGTCGAAGCCGCCGCCGCCCAGGCCGTTGTGCACGTTGACCTTGCCCTCGACGGCGGTGATCGTCCAGTTGAGGGTGGCGGTCTTACCCTGGCGCAGCAGGGCGGTGATCTCGACGCGGGCCTTGCCGTACTGGTCGCCGGAGCCGACCTTGGCCTCACGGGTGGCGATGACCACGTCCGCCTGCGGCGGCGCCGTCTGCGCGGGCGCGGTCCGCGGCGGCGCGGGGGCGGTGGTGCTCGCCTCCTTGGCGGCGGTCTGCGGCTGCCCGCCGGGCGACATGCCACACCCGGCCAGGACGACGGCCGCCCCGATGAGCACGATCGTCTTTCGCATCTGCTGATCACCTTAATGCTCAGAAAAGGCTCAAGTCAGACACCCTAGCCCGGATTGCCCATTTCGGGCGGGATAAATGGCGATCAGCCGGTCGTGGACGACTGGGTCAGCCGATAGCGGGACGGCGGGATGCCGTACCGGTCCACGAACGCCTGGCGCAGCGTCTCGGCCGTCCCGAACCCGCACCGTACGGCGATCGCGGACATGGGCAACGAGGTCGAGACCAGCAGCTGGGCCGCCCCCTCGGTACGGGCCCGCCGCACGAACCTGCCCGGCGTCTGCCCCAGATGCCGGAGGAACAGCCGGGTGAGATGGCGTTCGCTGACGCCCGCCGCGGCGGCCAGCGTGGCCGCGGTGAGGTCGGCGGCCAGGTTCGCGCTGATGTGCTCGACGATCCGCCTGACCAGGCCGTCGGCGGGCGCCGGAGGGCTGACGAACATGCTCATCTGGGCCTGGTTGCCCGGCCGTTGCAGGTAGGTGACCATGCCGCGGGCCACCGTCCTGGCCAGTTCGGCGCCGTTGTCCTCCTCGACCAGGGCGAGCGTGAGGTCGAGCGCGGCGGTGACCCCCGCGGACGTGGCCACCTCGCCGTCGCGGACGAAGATCGGGGCCGGGTCCACGGTGACGCGCGGGTAGCGGGCGGCCATGTCGGCCGCCTCCCGCCAGTGGGTGGTGGCGCGCCTGCCGTCGAGCAGTCCCGCGGCGGCCAGCACGTACGCGCCGGTGCACACCGACGCGACCCGCCTGCTCTCCCGCGCCAGCCTGCGGACATGGCCGACGACCAGCGGGTTCGCCGCGGCGTCCACGTGGCCGGTGCCGCCGGAGACGATGAGCGTGTCGAGCGGCCCGGTGATCCGCTCCAGCGCGAGCTGGGCCTGCAGCACCAGCGCGCCGGCCGTGGTCACGGGATGACCGCCGGGGGTGGCCAGCCGTACCTGGTAGTACGGTGAGGCGCCGTGCCAGTTCGCGTTCTCCAGCGTCGAGCTGACGCACGCGATGTCGAGCAGCTCGGCCGCCTCGTAGGCGACGACCACGACCCGCCGGTACTCCATGGCACGACTGTAGGTCCGTAAGACCAAGAACCCAAGTTTCCAGACATGTACGGCTTCGCCTCTCGTCCCCGTCCCCCCACCCGGCCACAGTCGAAGCCATGACACCGACGCCCCCTGCACCCGCGACCCCCTCCGCGACCGGACGCCGCTGGTCGAAGTTCGCCCTCCACTACGTGGAGATGATCGTCGCCATGTTCGTCGGCATGTTCGCGCTCGGCGCCCTCCAGTCGGCCCTCGGCCTCTCCGTCTCCCACGACGAGTCGCCCGAGCTCGCGTACCTGATCATGGCCGTCGACATGTCGGTGGGCATGGCCGTGTGGATGCGCTTCCGCGGCCACCGCTGGCCGGCGACGCTGGAGATGTGCGCGGCGATGTTCGTCCCGATCGTGCCGCTCTATCCGCTGCTCTGGCTCGGCGTCATCGACGGCGGCGTCCTGATGCTCGTCGCGCACGTCGCGATGTTCCCGCTCATGCTGGCCGCCATGTTCCGGCGCCTCGACGAGTACGCCGGCTGCGCCCACTAGCCCGACGAGTACGCCGGCTGCGCCCACTAGCCCGCCCCCCTCGGCCCCGCGCCCACGGGGATCCCTAAGATGCCGCCATGGCGCGTTTCGAGACCGTGACCCTGGTCTTCGCTCCCCCCGACGTGCTCTTCGACACGTCGCTGTCGGTCGAGACCCACACCGCGTCCATGGCCGGCTCGTCGGAACGCGCCGTCGCGGGCGTCACCACGGGCCTGCTCGGCCTCGGCGACCAGGTCACCTGGCAGGCCCGGCACTTCGGCCTCACCTGGCGGATGACCTCCACGATCAGCGCCTGGGAACGGCCCGCGTACTTCGTGGACGAGCAGGTGTCCGGGCCGTTCCGCCACTGGCGGCACGAACACCGCTTCGAGGCGGCTCCGCACGCGGGCGCCACCCTCATGACCGACGTCGTCGAGTTCTCCGCCCCCGCCGGCCCCCTGGGCCGCCTGGCCGAGCTGCTGGTCCTGCGCCGCCACATGACCCACCTCATCAACATGCGCAACCAGCACATCAAGACGATCCTCGAACCGTCCCGTTGACCGAACCCGCGCCGCCCGGCGGTCGTCGAAAGCAGCGGCAGAACCTGACGGACATCGGGCCCGACCGTCCGCCCGGCGGGGTCGCGTCGCGGCCGCTGCTGGTCCTGGCCCAGCTCGTCGCCGCCTGGGCGGCCGGATCGGTCTTCCTGCCGACGGCGTGGCTGGTCCTGCTGGCCGTGCTGCTCGCCGGCGACGAGGCGGTGCTCCTCGCCGCCGCCGCACTGGGCGTGGCGGCCCTGCTCGGCTACCTGGTCATCGTGATCAGGGCCACCCGCGGCGTGTCCGTCCTCGGCGCGACGCGCGGCGGCCGGTTCCTGTGGGCGCTGCTGGTGCTGGGCCTGGGAACCGCCGGCTGGGCCCTCGGCTGGGTGGTGACCGACGTCGCCGGCCTCGGGGTGAGCCGCGACCTGCTGCTGACGGCCGTGCTCGGCGGCGTTCCGTACGCCCTCGTGGCCGGGACGCTGCTGCGCGGATGGCGCCACAAGGGCGTCGCGCTCGGGCTGGGCGTGGCGCTTCTGGGGGCGGGCGTGGCCGTGCTGCGCCAGGAGCCGCCGGACGACCTGGAGGCACGCCTGGCGGCGGGCGACCTCCACCGGGAGACCGCGTACGTGGTCGCCGTCCCCGGCTACCGGCCCGACGACCGGGACTACGGCGGCGGGCTGGGCGGCTCCGGCTTCACTCCGGCGGACCCGGCCGCCATCCCGCCCGACCGGTACGTCAGGATCGTCGCCTACGACCGGCTCCTGCCGGGCGCCGCCGTGTGCGGCCAGCCCACCGCCCAGGACGCCGACCTGCCGACCGGATCCTGCACGGCGGAGCCCGGCGGCCTGGTCCACCGGCAGGGCCCGGTCGAGCACGGCTACCAGGTGCGGGTGGGCCGCCGGTACGTCACGGTGGTGGGCAGCACCGCCGTCCCCCGCGACCTGCTCCGGTCGGCCGCCCGGAGCCTGCGCCCGGCCACCGCCCGCGAACTGGGCGACCAGGAACAGACCGGGGACTACTACGCGGCCCGCGTCCCGGGTTACACCCCACAGCTCATGGGCATCCCGGCGGGCCTGGTCTACACGCCCTCCGACCACACCGGCAACGGCGGCCAGAGCGTCCACATCACGTTGTCCGTGAGCCAAGCCGACGACGACTTGTGCTATCTCGCCGAGAAGTGCGCCCCCGCCGGCTCCGGCCTCACCTATGTCCGCCGCGAGGACACGCACGGCTACGCGGTGCGCCGCGGCACGGTGACCGTCCAGGTGCTCGGCGGCCTGCGGGTGGACGCGAAGCCGCTGCGCCAGGCCGCGCTCGACGCCCGCCCGGCCACCGACGACGAGCTGCGCCGCCTGCTGCCCCCGCTGGAGCCGCGCACCCCCCTCGACCGCCTCCGCCGCTGGCTGCGCACGTTCTGAGCTGGGACGCCCACGTCTCCCGGACAGCGAAAAGCCTCCGACCCGCCGAGTAATCGGCAGGTCGGAGGCTTTTTGATCACGTGGAGGTGGCGGGAATCGAACCCGCGTCCTTCAATCCCAAGTCAGGGCTTCTCCGGGCGCAGCCTGCTGTGCTTTTCTCAGCCCCGGCGATCACGCAGGCGAGTCGCCGACGGGCTCAGCCACTGTTTGATTTCCCGATCTCCCCCGTGGCCGGGTCGATCGGTTGAGCCTTCTAACGATGCCAGACACCGGGCCGAAGGCACTCCCGGGCTGACAGAGGTTTCGCTACTTAGGCAGCGAGGGCCAGGGAACCCTGGCCGACCTCAGTGCGCTTGGAATTGGCACTTATTGTTTTGCGGTCACAGGATTAACGAGGTTATGTCCGCAGTCCTCGGCCCGCTTCACCTGGCTTGCAAGATCGAAGTCGAAGCCAGTCACCCCCTGTGCAGTTGTCAACACGCCTCACGCTGATCATCACGCAGAGACGAGCAACACTGAATCTACAGGGGACAACGCCCCCAACGCCAACTTAATTCCAGCATGGCGAAACCCCCGGGAGCGTGGCACAGCAGCACGCGCTCCCGGGGGCCGACCGGCAGGGTCGAGCCGGTCCGGACGGCAGGACTTCCCCCGAGATGAAGTCCTGATCTCATCACGGCGACTGAGTCCGCAACCCCCCGAGCGGGCCCAGTCATTCAGTAAGACGCAGCCACGACCAGGAACGGTTGCTCGCCGTCACAAGATTTTCACGCAGAGTCACGAAGGCCCGAGAAGAAGCTGCCCGCGACGGCCGCCGCGTCGTAGTTCTTGGCCAGGACGGCGATCGCCACGTCCCCCTGCCAGCCGACGAACCACGTCATGGGCTTGTCCTGGGTGCCCGCCGTCGCGCGCACGCCGTAGACCCTGCCCCGGCCCGCCTGGGCGGGGCTGCCGACCGCTCCGGCGCGCATCATCGCGGTCAGCGCGGTGCGCACCTTCGGATCCATCGGGACGGCGTCCGGCTGCTTGGCCGGGACGACCTCCGCCGCCGGATCGGGCGACGCGGGCGAGGTCACGAGCACCGGCGGCCGCCAGGTGCCCGACCCCACGGCCGCCGCGACCAGCGCCATCGACAGCGGGCTGACCTCGACGGTCTGCCCCGCGATGGCCCTGGCCTTGTCGGCGTCGCTGGACAGTTCGGGCATCGCCCCGCTGAACGACTTCAGCGGCAGCCGCCACGGCTGGCCGATGCCGAACGCCTTGGCGCTCGCGGCCAGGCCGCCGGCGCTGGCCCGGCGGGCCAGCGAGGCCAGCGCGGTCACGCAGCCCTTGGCGAAGTTGTCCTGGAACGTGGCCGACGACGTGACCCCGGCGGTCTGGCTGGTGTGCACGAACTTGGCGCCGCCCACCGTGCGCTCGGCCGGGCAGGCCAGCCGCTGCTTGGTGCTGACGCCGCTCTTGATCAGCGCGTCGGCCGCCACGATCGAGAAGGCCGTGCCCGCGGGGAACCTGCCCGCCAGCGCGTCCTTCTCCTGGTTGAGCCCGCTGGTGCCGACCGCGAGGATCTGGCCGGTGTCACGCTGCACGGCCACCAGCGCGCTGGTGGCCGTCTCGGCCACCGCCCGCTCGGCCGCCGCCTGGGCGCGGCTGTCGATCGTGGTCTTGACCGAGACGTTCTGGCGGCCCAGCCACTCCTTCAGCTTGGCCACCTGCCGGCCGGTCTTGAGATCGAGGGTGATCACCTTGGTCTCGGTGGAGCCGGTCAGATAGTCCTGGTACGCCTGCTGCAGGCCGCTCTGGCCGATCGAGTCGCCGGCCCGCTGGGGGCCGCCGAGCTTCTGCTCGTCCTCGGGGGTGAGCGCGCTGACCTTGCCGACGATCTGCTTGGGGGCGGCCGGGTCGATGGGCTGCGGCTGCGGGTCGGTCTGGATGCCGGAGATGCCGGCCAGCTTCGACTTCATCGACAGGTAACGCGAGCGCCCGAACGTGACCAGCGGCACGAACTTGTCGGGCGGCGAGGACCTGATCCGGCTCAGCAGCCGGTCCTGGGCGTAGCCGGTGATCGCCGACAGCTTGGCCACGACGTCCTCGGCCCGGTCGCCCAGCGCGGACGGCACCACGCCCACGACGTAGACGTAGAGCTCGTTCTGCAGGGGGTCGTCGGCCCGGTCGACCACCGGCTGGCGCGGCTTGGGGTTGGTCTCGACCGCGAACCGCTGGCCCTCCTTGAGCTGCGGATGCAGCACCGACGGCGACCAGCGCACCTTCCACCTGCCGTCGACCAGGTGCAGCGGCAGCGAGCCGTCGTACGCCCAGAGCGGGGTGTTCTCCCCCAGGTCGACCTCGGCGCGGAAGTCGGCCTTGGACTCCTCGCCGTTCACGCTCACGCTCTTGATCTTGAAGCGGAACGAGGCCGCGTCGAGCTCCAGCTTGGCGTTGGCCAGGGCCTTGCCCACCTTGGCGGGGTCGCCGTCGGTGCGGCCCGCGGCCAGGGCGTAGTCCTCGGACTGCCAGCCCACGAGGAAGTCGCGCACCGCGTCGTGCGGCGAGGACTCCTCGAAGCAGCCGGTCAGCGTCATGCTCGCGACCGCCAGGGTGACGGTCGCGGCAAGGGTGCGGCGCGCGCGTGTCATCGGTTAGAGTGCCGCCGCTCTCATCGGTTGCGGTGCCGCAGGGCCCGCGCCATCTCCCGCTTGGCCTGCTGCTCGGCCAGCGACTGCCGCTTGTCCCAGTCCTTCTTGCCCCGGGCGACGGCGATCTCGACCTTGGCCCGGCCGTCCTGGAAGTACAGGACCGTGGGGACGATCGTGAGGCCGCCCTCCTTGGTCATGGCGGCCAGCTTCTCGATCTCCTTGCGGTGCAGCAGCAACTTGCGCTTGCGCTTGGCGGCGTGGTTGGTCCACGTGCCCTGCATGTATTCGGGGATGTGCACGTTGAGCAGCCACGCTTCGCCATTGTCGATGCTGGCGTAGCCGTCGACGAGCGAGGCGCGGCCCTCGCGGAGCGACTTCACCTCCGTGCCCTGGAGCACGAGCCCCGCCTCGAAGGTGTCCTCAAGGTGGTAGTCGTGCCGGGCCCGCTTGTTCTGGGCGATGACCTTCCGCCCGGTCTCACGTGGCATGCTTCGACCTTACCGGCGATTCCTCACACCCTGAGGTATCGGCGGAGCGTCACGAACGAGGCCAGCACACAGATCACGACGCCGATGGCCATGGTGAGCGTGATGGTCTGGGCCACCGCGTCCCAGCCGAGCTGGGCCATGCCGCTGCCGAAGTAGCCGGCGATCTCCTCGAACAGCAGGACCTTCGTCACGATCAGGATGATGGCCGCGAAGACGCCGCCGATCAGACCGGCGATCACGCCTTCCATGACGAACGGCAGCTGGATGTAGAGGTTCGAGGCGCCCACCAGGCGCATGATCCCCGTCTCCCGGCGCCGGTTGAACGCCGACAATCGCACCGTGTTGCCGATCAGCAACGCCGCGGCCAGCACCAGCACGATGGCGACCGCCAGCGCGTAGAAGGACAGCTTGTCGAGCAGGTCGAAGAACTTGCCGATGAGCTGCTTGTGGTCCATCACCTGGGACACGCCCGGCTGGCCCTTCACGGCGTCGATCACCGGCTGGTAGTTGTCGGGGTCGACCAGCTTCACGCGGAACGACTGCGGCATGTCCTCGACCCTGGTGGCCTGGACGAGCGTCGGGCTGGCCTGGTAGGCCGTCTTGAAGTTCTCGTACGCCGTGCTCTGGTCCTCGTAGAAGACCTCCTTGACGCCCTGGAGGCTCTCAAGGCGGGTCTTCAACGCCTTCGTCTGGGCCGGCGTGACGGCCTTGCCGTTGCACTCGGGGATCGCGGTGCCCTTGGTGCACAGGAAGACCGAGATCTCGACCTTGTCGAACCAGAAGGACTTGAGCATGGAGACCTGGGTGTTGATCAACAAGCCGACGCCCAACATCGCCATGCCGACGGCCACGGTGATGACGACCGCGATCGTCATGGTCAGGTTGCGACGGAGGCCGATCCAGACCTCGGAGAAGATGAAGTTCGCCCGCATGTTGTGTCTGCCGCTCCCTGTCAGTAC
Source organism: Nonomuraea sp. NPDC004702 (assembly GCF_053601695.1). Taxonomy (NCBI): domain Bacteria; kingdom Bacillati; phylum Actinomycetota; class Actinomycetes; order Streptosporangiales; family Streptosporangiaceae; genus Nonomuraea; species Nonomuraea sp. NPDC004702. Next base: position 191,048 of record NZ_JBSGCE010000002.1, on the reverse strand, counting down.
GCCTGGCCGTAAACGCCACGCGACTGGTCACGGACGATTTTCCCGTCTTCCAGCTCGACGACGCGTTTGCGCATGGAGTCCACGATGGCCGCGTCGTGCGTGGCCATGACGACCGTGGTGCCAGTTCGGTTGATGCGGTCGAGCACCTTCATGATGCCGATGCTCGTCGCGGGGTCGATGTTGCCCGTGGGCTCGTCGGCCAGCAGGATCATCGGCCGGTTGACGAACGCGCGGGCCATGGCGACACGCTGCTGCTCGCCGCCGGACAGCTCGTCGGGCATGCGATGGGCCTTGCCCTCCAGGCCGACCAGCTCGATGACCTCGGGCACGACCTTGCGGATGAACCGCCTGGGCTTGCCGATCACCTCTAGGGCGAACGCCACGTTCTCGTAGACGTTCTTGTTCGGGAGCAACCTGAAGTCCTGGAAGACGCAGCCGATGCGGCGGCGCAGGTGAGGCACCTTGAAGTTGGAGAGGCGGGCCAGATCCTTGCCGGCGACGTGGATCGCCCCGGAGTTGGGCCGCTCCTCCTTCAGGACCAGACGCAGGAACGTGGACTTGCCTGACCCCGAAGGGCCGACGAGGAACACGAACTCGCCCTTGTCCACGTCGACGGAGACGTGGTCGAGAGCGGGCCGGTTCTGGTTCGCGTAGACCTTGGTGACATTATCGAAATGGATCACGAGAGCATCACGGCATGCCAGTCTAGGGGTCAGGACGGAAGCGAGGGTGGCACATGCCCATTTCCCGCCGCCGGCCGATCGGGGGCGCCGTCTTTACTGATGATCGACGTTCCGATTGGCCAGACGACAGTCTAGGGGGAAGACTGGCATGGAACGTCCATAACGGAAACAAAACGATTGTGCGGCTAGACTTGGGGCTGTCATGAGTTGTGAACACCTCGTATGCGCGCAGTGCGCCCACCCCGTGATCGAGGGCCGCTGCCCCCTCTGCCGAGCCAACAGGGAGCGGATGCACAATCACGGCTTCGCCGGACTGTCACCCGCCCTCGTCGTCGTCCTGCTCCTCGTGCTGCTCTTCGCGACGCTGGTGCTCAGGCACCTAGTCGGTGGCGCCTGACTCCGCCCTGCGCATCCAGCGGATCTCCGACTCGATGAACCCGTCGAGGTCGCCGTCGAGCACCGCCGACGGGTTGCCCGCCTCCGTGCCCGTGCGCAGGTCCTTCACGATCTGGTACGGGTGCAGCACGTAGTTGCGGATCTGCGTGCCCCACGACGTGGTGGTCGCGCCACGCAGCTCCGACATCTTCTCCGCCTCCTCCTGCCGCTTGCGCTCCAGCAGCTTGGCCTGGAGCACGTTCATGGCCGAGGCGCGGTTCTGGAGCTGGGAGCGCTCGTTCTGGCAGGAGACCACGATGCCGGTGGGCAGGTGGGTGATGCGCACCGCCGAGTCGGTGGTGTTGACGCCCTGGCCGCCGGGGCCCGAGGACCGGTAGACGTCGACCCGCAGGTCGTCTTCGTTGATGTCGATGTGGTCGGTCTGCTCCACGACCGGCACGATGTCGACGCCCGCGAACGAGGTCTGGCGGCGGCCCTGGTTGTCGAACGGGCTGATGCGGACCAGCCGGTGGGTGCCGTGCTCGCCGCGCAGCGTGCCGTAGGCGTAGGGGGCCTTGATGGTGAACGTGGCCGACTTGATGCCGGCCTCCTCCGCGTAGGAGGTGTCGTAGACCTCGGTGGAGTAGCCCTTGCGCTCGGCCCACCGCAGGTACATGCGCAGCAGCATCTCCGCCCAGTCGGCGGCGTCGACGCCACCGGCCTGGGAGTTGATGGTGACGAGCGCCTCGCGGGCGTCGTACTCGCCCGACAGGAGCGTGCGCACCTCAAGGGCGCCGATGTCGGTCTTGAGCGACTCCAGCTCCTTGTCGGCCTCAAGGCGCGTGTCGTCGTCGCCTTCCTCGGCCGCGAGCTCGTAGAGCACCTTCAGGTCGTCGAGACGGCGCGCGACGCCCTCGACGCGGTTGAGCTCGCCCTGGAGATGGGAGAGCTTGCTCGTGACCTTCTGCGCCTGCTCGGGGTCGTCCCACAGGTCTGGGGCGGCAACCTGCTGCTCCAGCTCCTCGATCTGCTTGCGCATCGCGTCGAGGTCGAGCACGTCCTGGATGCTGCGGAGCGTGTTCGCGAGCTCGTTGATCTCTTCTGCCGGATCGATGCCTGCCACGTCTCCCTAGGGTACGCGACCCTCGCGTGCACGAATAACATGGCGAGGTGCGTGCATACGGTCGGGGGAAGATGCTGGCGCTCGCCGTCGGCGTGCTGGCCGCGGCGACCGCGTGCACAGGCCCTGCTCAGACGTCCCCGGCGGTGACCCAGGGAAAGGCGGGCGCCACCGGCGCGGCGAGCCCCTCGCCCAGCGCGCCGCCGCCCGCCGTCACGCGTCAGGAGGCGGCCGAGGCGGTCGCCGAGATCCTGCCCACCGACGATACGCTGCGCGTGGAGAGCCCCGTGACGGGGCGGGTCTTCCTCGACACCGACCTGGTCGCCGGCGGGCAGCTGGCGCTCACGCTGGCCGCCTTCCAGTCCTCCGGCGACCGCCCGCCGCGCTACTCCTGGGGCTCGCCGACCCTCTACGTGCCCAGGTTCGCCCAGGGCGAGCGGGCGCCCTGGTTCAGCGCGCTGGTCACGCGCAACGGGCAGCCGACGCTGCTGACGTTCGCCAAGAGCGGCGACGACTGGCTGCTCAGCTCGGCCGCGCAACTGCTGCCGGGCCAGGAGCTGCCGCGGGTGCGGCTCGACGCCGACGGCTACGCCACGGCGCTGACGCCCGACGACAAGACCGTCACGATCAGCCCCCAGTACATGGGCCCGGTGCACGCCAGCGTGGCCGAGACCGGGGCGGCCGGGATGACGGCGGGCCTGCTCGCCGACGGGCCGTACACGACGGACGTGGCCAAGCAGATCGCCACCGACCGCGAGAAGGCCAAGAAGGACGGGTTCAGCTACGACTCGATCTTCAGCGCCGACAACTGGCCGGTCTACGCGCTGCGCACGGCCGACGGCGGCGCGCTGATCCAGTACTCGCTGTCGCGCAACACCTCGACCCGCACCGTCGCCAACAACACCTACATCATCCCGGTGCCGCCGGAGGCAGGCTGGGCCATCTCGACCTCGTCGGTGCGCCGCAGCCTCAAGCTCACCGAGGTCCACCAGTACGCCACGGCGGTGCCCCCGCTGTCGGCCCCGGCCGCCGCCCGGGTCGTCGCCCACGACGGAGCCCTCACCCGCGCCAGCGGCGAGTGAGGGCCCCTTCGGGCGGTTCCTACGCCTCCGTGTGAGGCAGGTTGCTGGCGGCCACCAGCGTGCGGATCGCGCGCAGGGCCACCGAGAGCGTCGCCAGGTCGAAGTGGTCGCTCTCCCAGATCTCCGACAGCGTCTGGCGGGCGCGTCCCACGGCGGCCGCGTTGCCGTCGGTCCACCGGGCCAGCCGCTCCTCGGGCGGCAGCCCGGACGTGCTGTGGGCCAGCACGTCACGGGTCAGCGAGGCGTGCGCGGCGTACAGGTCGTCGCGCAGCGCCGAGCGGGCGATGGAGTTCCACCGGTTGTCCCTGGGCAGGGCGATGACGCGTTCGCGCAGGCGGGCCAGCTGCAGGCGGTCGGCCAGGTCGAAGTAGACCTCCGCCACCTCGTTCACCGGACGGCCCGTCAGGGACGCCACCTCGACCAGGTCCAGCGTCGAGTACGCGGGCACCATCGCGGCCACCCGCTCGGCCAGCTCCTGCGGCACGCCGCGGGCCACGAAGGAGTCGCGGCGCTCCTCGTAGGCGGCCAGGTCGGGCCCGGTGAGCAGCTTGGGGATGTGCGCGGACAGCCCGTTGACGCCCTTGAGGAAGAAGCCGACCGACCCGGCCAGGTCGAGCGGCGGACGCCGGTTGACCAGCAGCCAGCGGGTGCCGCGCTCGACCAGCTTGCGGCCCTCCAGCAGCATGGCGATCTGGGTGGCGGTGTCGACCTCGTTGTCCAGCGCCTCCACGGCCCGGTAGAAGCTCGGCAGGTCGAAGACCTCCCGCGCCACCAGGTACGCCCGCACGATGTCGGACGTGGAGGCGCCGGTCTCCTCCGCGAAGCGGAACATGAACGTGGTGCCCATGGCGTTGACCAGCTCGTTCACCACGCAGGTCGTGATGATCTCGCGCCGCAGCGGATGGGCGTCCATGTACGTGCGGAACCGCTCGCGCAGGTCCGACGGGAAGTACGACACCAGCCAGGAGGCCAGGTACGGGTCGTCGGGCAGCTCGGAGCCCAGCACCTCGGCGTCGGCCACCAGCTTGGTGTAGGCCAGCAGGACCGAGAACTCCGGCGCGGTCAGCCCGAGCCTGGCCTGCCGCCGCTCGGCCAGCGTCTTGTCCGAGGGCAGGAACTCCAGCTCGCGGTTGACCAGCCCGTCGCGTTCGAGCTTGCGCAGGTAGCGGGCGTGGATGTGGAGCATGTCGACCGCCTGGGCGCGGGTCGCGTCGAGCACCACGTTCTGGGCGTGGTTGTCGCGCAGCACCAGGTCGGCGACCTCGTCGGTCATCGACGTGAAGACCTGGTTGCGCTGCTTGTCGGTCAGCTCGCCGTCGCGGACGACCTGGTCGAGCAGGATCTTGATGTTCACCTCGTGGTCGGAGGTGTCCACGCCGGCCGAGTTGTCGATGAAGTCGGTGTTGACCAGGCCGCCGTTCAGGGCGAACTCGATGCGGGCGAGCTGGGTGAAGCCCAGGTTGCCGCCCTCGCCGATGACCTTGCAGCGCAGGTCGCCGGCGTCCACCCGGAGCGCGTCGTTGGCCTTGTCGCCGACGTCGGCGTGGGACTCCGAGCCGGCCTTGACGTAGGTGCCGATGCCGCCGTTCCACAGCAGGTCGACGGGGGCCCGCAGGATGGCGCTGATCAGGTCGTTGGGGGCCAGCGAGCTGACGCCCGCCTCGATGCCCAGCGCCTCGCGCATCTGCGGGGTGATCTGGATCGACTTGGCCGTACGCGGGAACACGCCGCCGCCCGCGGAGATCAGCGACGGGTCGTAGTCGTCCCAGGAGCTGCGCGGGAGGTCGAACAGGCGCTGCCGCTCGGCGAACGAGCGGGCCGCGTCGGGCGCCGGGTCGATGAAGACGTGCCGGTGGTCGAAGGCGGCCACCAGCCGGATGTGCTGGGAGAGCAGCATGCCGTTGCCGAACACGTCGCCGGACATGTCGCCGATGCCGGCCACGGTGAAGTCGGTGGTCTGCACGTCCACGCCCATGGTGCGGAAGTGGTACTTGACCGACTCCCAGGCGCCGCGGGCGGTGATGCCCATGGCCTTGTGGTCGTAGCCGACCGAGCCGCCGGAGGCGAAGGCGTCGCCGAGCCAGAAGCCGTACTCCTTGGCCACGCTGTTGGCGATGTCGGAGAAGGTGGCGGTGCCCTTGTCGGCGGCGACCACGAGGTAGGTGTCGTCGCCGTCGTGCCTGACCACGTCGGCCGGCGGCACGACCTTGCCGTCGACCAGGTTGTCGGTGATGTCCAGCAGGCCGGAGATGAACATCCGGTAGCAGGCCACGCCCTCGGCCAGCACGTCCTCGCGGGCGCCGGAGGCGGGCGGCTGCTTCACCACGAACCCGCCCTTGGACCCGGTGGGCACGATGACGGTGTTCTTCACCATCTGCGCCTTGACCAGGCCGAGGATCTCCGTCCTGAAGTCCTCCATGCGGTCGGACCAGCGCAGGCCGCCGCGGGCGACCTTGCCGAAGCGCAGGTGCACGCCCTCGACGCGGGGCGAGTACACGAAGATCTCGTACTTCGGCCGCGGCAGCGGCAGCACGCTGATCGCCTGCGGGTCGACCTTCAGCGAGATGTACGGCTTGCGCTGCCCGTCGACCGTCTGGAAGTAGTTGGTGCGCAGGGTCGCCTGGATCATCTCCAGGTAGGCCCGCAGGATGCGGTCCTCGTCGAGGGAGGCCACCTCGTCGAGGGCGCCCAGGATCTCCTCGTTGAGCGCCTCCACGAGGTCGACCCGCACGTCGTCGCCGCGCCTCGGGTCGAGCTTGGCCTCGAACAGGCGGACCAGCAGCCGGGCCAGCCGCACGTTGCCCAGCAGCACGCGTTCCATGTAGAGCTGCGAGAACGTGCTGCCGGCCTGCCGCAGGTACTTGGCGTAGACCCGCAGGATCTCGACCTGCTCCCAGGTCAGGCCCGCCCGCAGGATGAGGGCGTTGAAGTTGTCGGCCTGGACGCGGCCCTGCCACAGGGCGCTCAGGCCGTCCTGGAAGAGCCGCTTGAAGTCGTTCCTGTCCACCTCGCCGGAGGGGGTGTAGCGCAGGCCGAAGTCGTAGATCCAGGCGTTCTTGGTGCTCGCGTCGCCGTCCCGGTCGATCTCGTACGGCCGCTCGTCCACGACCTCGACGCCGAGCCGCTGGATCAGGGGCAGCGCCTCCGACAGGGAGATCGGCGAGCCGACCTTGTAGATCTTCAGCCGCCGCTCGCCCTCGGCGGCGTCGTACGGCTCGTAGAGGTTGATCGCCACCTCCTCGCCGTCGGCGACGAGCTGCTCCAGGCGGCGCAGGTCGACCACGGCGACCTTGGGCGGGAAGTCGGCCTTGTACCCCTCGGGGAAGGCGGAGACGTACCTCCTGGCCAGCCCGGGGGCCTCCTCCTCGGAGGTCATCTCGTCGAGGGCGGCGGCCAGGTCGTCCTCCCAGGAGCGGGTGAGCGCGGCCAGGCGCGCCTCCAGCTCCTCCACGTCGACGCTCGGCGCGGGGAGCTGCTTGCCGCGCTCGCCGCGCACGACCACGTGCAGCCGGGCCAGCACGGACTCGCCGATCATCGCGCTGTAGTCGAGTGACCTGCCGCCGAGCGCCTTGAGCAGCACCTCCTGCATCTTCAGCCGCACCTTGGTGGTGTAGCGGTCGCGGGGCAGGTAGATCAGGCAGGAGATGTAACGGCCGTAGTCGTCGCGCCGCAGGAACAGCTTGACCTGCTTGCGCTCGCGCAGCCGCAGCACGCCGAGCGCGATCGGCAGGAGCTGGGCGACCGAGGTCTGGAACAGCTCGTCGCGCGGGAACGTCTCCAGGATCTCGATCAGATCCTTGCCGTCGTGGCTGTCGGGCGCGTGGCCGGCGGCGTTGAGCACCTCGGCCAGCTTGCGCCGCAGCACGGGGATCCTGGAGATCGACTCGTTGTAGGCCACGTGCGTGAGCAGGCCCAGGAAGCGGCGCTCCCCGATCACCTCGCCCTCGGGCGAGAACAGCTTGACCCCGATGTAGTCGAGGTAGGTCGCGCGGTGGACGGTGGCCCGGCTGTTGGCCTTGGTGATGATCACGAGCTGCTTCTCGCGGGCCTTGGCGCGCACCTCCGCGGGCAGCGCGGAGAAGCTGTCGGAGCTCACCTTGTCGTCGCGCAGGATGCCGAGCGCGGCCCCGGGCAGGGCCTTCAGCATCTCGCCCTGGTCGGTGTGCTCCAGCCGGTACTCGCGGTAGCCGAGGAACGTGAAGTGCCCGTCGGCGAGCCAGCGCAGCAGGTCGAGGCTGTCCTCGACCTCGGCGGGCTCCAGCGGCGGCGGGTTCATGCTCAGGTCCTCGGCCGTCTGGACGGCCAGGGCCCGCATCTTCCTGAAGTCCTCGACCGCGTACCGGACGTCGGCGAGCACCCGCTGCAGGTCGGCCTCGACGCGCCTGAGCACCGCGGGGTCGGCCTGGCGGTCGATCTCGATGTGGATCCACGACTCGACCAGCATCTGGCCGGTGACGTCCTCCTGGCCGCGGCCGAGCATCCGGCCCGTCATGTCGCGGCGCACCCGCATCTGGGGGTGGACCACGAGGTGGGTGCCGATGTCCTGCCGGTCGAGCTCCATGGTGACCGAGTCGACGAGGAACGGCATGTCGTCGGTGACCACCTCGACGACCGAGTGCCCCGGGTCCCAGCCGTTCTCCTCCAGCGTGGGGGTGTAGGCGCGGACCACGGCCCGGCCCTGGGGGCGTACCTCGGCGAGCTGCCGCTGGGACATCGCCGGGCCGTACACGTCGACGGGGTTGCGGTCGAGCAGGTCCTCGGGTGCGACATGGCGGTAGTAGAACCGCAGGAAGGAGAGGGCCTCCTCCGCGCTCATGTGCTCGCTGCCGACCGCGCAACTTTCCGCGGCTCTTTGCAGCAGCTCATCCTTGGCCTCGTCGAGCGGCATTTCGCTCTCACTCCTTTGTGAGGGTTTGCCATGGCTGTTCATAGCCAGGCTCTTCGTTCCCATAGCGAGGGGAAGTAGTGCAGACGGGTACGTCCGGGGAGATGGGCGACAGCCGGTCGCCTTCCTCGCCGGACCGCCGGCGCGGGGGGAACGGGCGCATCACCGTCGATGCCCACCGAACACCTCCCCCTGAACGCCCGGCCCTGATTCCGGGCGTGTGCCTCGCCGTACCGATATCACCCGAAAAGGGCATAGACGTCAACGTGACATCGACATGGGGGGATCGTCGCCGGAGGCCGAGGGGGCGGTCCTGAGATCGTCGAGCCGGTCGGGAAGCTCGGCCAGCTCCATGAGCTCGGCCTGGCACCGCTCGCACGCGTCGAGGTGGCGTTCGAACGCCTCGTGCTCCTCCTCGTCGAGGACGCCGAGGACGTAGGCGGCCACCCCGTCGTGCATCAGCCGGCTACCCCCTTGTCACGCAGCTGTTCGCGGAGAGCCCGGATCCCGTAGTAGAGCCGGGACTTCACCGTGCCCGGCGGAATCCCCAGAATCTCCGCCGCTTCACTTATCGTACGGTCTCGGAGGTAGGTCTGCTCAATGACTTCGCGGTGTTCGGCGGACAGGCTGCGCAGCGCGTCGGCGACGACGATCGCCGACAGCGCGCGTTCGGAGCCGTCCGGCACCGACATCTGGTCGACTTCGGGCGGCTCGACCTCGTGAGGCCGGGCGCTCTTCCGTCGGCGTCCGTCGATGACGATGCGGCGGGCCACTGTCAGCAGCCACGCCCATAAAAGGCTCGGTTCCCATTGCAGTCTTGCCGAGTTTCGCCAGGCCCTGACCAGCGTCTCCTGTACGACGTCCTCGGCCCATTGCAGATCGTTTCCGGTCGATTTGCGTACGTGGCGCAGCAGAGGGCCGCCGAACTCCTGGTAGAGCACCGCGATGCGATGTTCCGCCTCGGCATCCGCACTCTCGAACCTGCCGTCGAGGTGACCTAGCACGGGGCACATCTTTACACCTTCGTTATCGGTCCGGCAGCCACTCCGATAACTCCAGTTATTTCTAACTATCTCCGGTCATGGGTGAACCTGATGGTGTAAGCCCGCGTACCTCCCACCATGCAACGGCTGACAACCATGAGAACCGGGCGCATGGCCGCGGCCATGACCGCTCTTGCCGTGGCGGCGGGCGGCCTGGTGTCCGCCGCCGTCATCGGCGTGGCCCCGGCGCGGGCCGACCACTGCGACCCGGCCCAGGCGAGCCAGGACGACTCCCGCCGCCAGCGCGACCGCGCCCCCGACCAGCAGGCCCCGGACCAGCAAGCGCCGGACCAGCAGGCGCCTGACGAGCAGGCACCCGACCAGCAAGTGCCGGACCAGCAGGTCCCTGACCAGCAGGCGCCCGACCAGCAAGTGCCGGACCGGCAGGGGCAGGACGGGGATCAGCAGGTGCAGGGCGGCGGGATCGTGCTGCGCGACCCGGCGCAGTCGCCGGAGCCGGAGGACTCCGGCGACGGCCTGTTCCGCCGCGACCGCTCGCCCCGCACCCCCACGACCGCCCCCCAGGCCCCCCAGGACCCCCAGAATCCCCAAGATCCACAGGACCCCCAGAACCCGCAGGACCCCGGTGACCAGTCGCAGGACCGGCGTGGCCGGCCGACCCGGACCGCCTCCCCCTCCCCCACGGCCTCCCAGGACGACGACTGCAAGGACCTCGGCCCGTTCGTCACCGACTTCGTGGACATCCGTCAGGTCCAGCCCCTGAGGCTCGACGCCGGCATCGGCAGGAACGGCTCACGCGGCACGTTCGTCGCTCAATGCGGCACCAACCGCAATGGTCACAATAACCCCGACAATTTCATCGTGGCCCCCGGCGTGAGCAACGGCGCCCACCATCTCCACGACTACGTCGGCAACCTGTCCACGGACGGCTTCTCCACCGACGAGAGTTTGGCCGCCGCCGGAACCACCTGCCGCCTAGGGGATAAATCCACTTACTTCTGGCCAGTTCTGCGCGACCGCAAAGTGGACGCGAACACCCAGGACCCCGACGGCAACGTGGGCCGGGTGATCCGCGCCGGCACGGTGAGCCTGCAGTTCCGGGGCAACGCGACCTCCAGGGTCGTCGCGATGCCGAGGTTCCTGCGCCTGATCACCGGCGACGCCAAGGCGGGCACCAACGGCGCCGCGAACGCCCGCGCCCGCTGGAGCTGCACAGGATTCACAAATCGCATAAGTCCCGATAAATATCCGCTTTGCCCGCGCGGAAGTCAGGTTCTTCGTATTCTGGATTTCCCCAGCTGCTGGGACGGTCAGAACACCGACAGCGCCAATCACCGCACGCACGTGGTCTTCCCCGGGCAGAACGGCGCTTGTCCGCAAGGCACCAGGGCGATTCCGCAACTGCGCATGCTCCTCGCCTACACGGTTCCACAGGGTCCGTCGTTCGCCGTGGACGCGTTCCCTGAACAGAAGCACAACCCGGTCACCGACCACGCGGACTTCGCCAACGTCATGCCCGAACGGCTGATGCAGTTCGTCGTCTCGTGCATCAACCGGGGTCGCCGCTGCTGACACGTCCCCATCAGCCTTCCGAGTCGTACCCTCACCCGACCTTGGAGGGAAATAGATGCTCCACAGACGACACCCCCGGCACGCCCCCACCAAGCTGGACACCAGGAACGTCCGGCTAGGGGCGAGCGCCTCGTTGACGGCCGTCCTGTTGTCGGTGTTCGCGCTGGCCAGGACAGAACGCGGCGTCGCGCTGCTCGGCCGAGGAGTGAGTTTCCTAGAGTTCTACGCGGGCGTGTTCGCCCTGGTGCTGCTGACCGCGACGGTCGCGCTCGGCCTGGTCACCACCGAACGCGTGTTCCTGTCCCCGCCCAACCGGGTCAGGGCCCAGCTCGCGCACCGCGCCACCGCCCTCATCGGGCTCGCCTACCTGGTCACGCACATCGTCCTCATGATCAGCCTGGGACACGCGCCGCCGGGCGCGGCGATCGTGCCGGTCGCCGGGATCTACGTGGGGTTCGGCGCGCTCGCCTTCGACCTGATGGTCGTGGCGGTGGCCACGGGGATGCTCAGGGGCCGCTTCGCCGTGCGGGGCACACCGTGGTTGTGGCGGCTGCTGCACTCGGCCGCCTACCTGGCCTGGCCCATCGCGATCATGCACGGGCTGACGGCCGGCCGGTCGCCGGCCGGCTGGGTGGCCTGGTCGTACGTGGCGTGCCTGGCCGCGGTCGGGTCCGCGCTGATCGTGCGGGTGCTGGCCACGCTGCGCAGGCCGCCCGTCGTACCGGAGAGGGTCGAGGCGCCCCCCGTGACGGCCGGGGTGGCGGCGGACGTGCCCGTCGAGCGGCCGCGGGCGACGGCCGCGGCCACAGCGGCTGCCACGGCAGCGGCGGCCACAGCGGCGGCCGACGCGCCGGTGAGCCTGGCCGACGCACGGCGCAGGTACCGGGAGGCCGGATGAACCCGCGCCGCACGACCCAGGGGAGCCGGTCGTGATCCCGCACCGGGTGCCGCGCGTGCTGCGGATGGGCCCGGCGCGGCTGACCGCCGGGCTCGACCACTGCCGGCGGCTCGACCTGCCCGCGCACCGGACGCTGCACGGCGAGCCGCGGCCGCGCGAACTGGCCGAGCTCATCTCCATGGTGAACGAGGTCGACATGCGCGGACGGGGCGGCGCCGCCTTCCCGTTCGCCCGCAAGCTGCGGGCCGTGGCCGACGCGGCGGGCACGGGCGAGAGCGTGGTGCTGGTCAACGGCGCAGAGGGCGAGCCGGCCAGCTCCAAGGACGCCATGCTGCTCACCCGCAACCCCCACCTCGTGCTGGACGGCGCCATCCTGGCGGCGGAGGCGCTGGGCGCCCGCGAGGTGGTCGTGGCCACGGTCGAGGGCGAGGTGGCCGAGTCGTCCGTGGCGGCGGCCGTGGCCGAACGCCGGGCCGCGAACGTGTCGGGCGGTTCGGAGAGCCGCATCCCGATCCGGGTCGTCGGGCTGGCGGAGAGGTTCATCAGCGGGGAGGGCGGTGCGCTCGTCCGCGGCGTGAACGGCGAGGAGGCCATCCCGCCGGGAAGGAAGCGGCGGGCCGCGACGAGCGGCGTGGACGGGCTGCCGACCCTGCTGTCCAACACCGAGACCTACGCCCAGTTCGCGCTGCTGGCCGAGTACGGCCCCCAGAAGTACGCCGAGGTGGGCACCAGCAAGGAGCCCGGCACGATCCTGCTCACGGTGAGCGGCGGCGCGGCCAACGGCGCGGTGATCGAGGCGCCGACCGGCGTCCTGCTGGCCGACGTGCTCGCGTTGTGCGAGGCCGAGGCCGGGGACGGCGTGCTGGTCGGCGGCTACCACGGCGCGTGGCTGTCGGCCGAGGTGGCCGGGTCGGCGGTGATCTCGCGGGAGGGCATGAAGCTGGCCGGCGCCACGCTGGGCGCGGGGATCATCGTGCCGCTCGGTGACGGCACCTGCCCGCTGGGCGAGGCGGCCAGGGTGGCCTCGTACCTGGCCGCCGAGTCGGCCGGGCAGTGCGGGCCCTGCCGTCTGGGGCTGCCCGACGTGGCGCGGGCCCTGTGCGCGATCGCCGAGGGCACCGGCTCCGTGGACGCGGTGCGCCGGTGCGTGCGGGCCGTCGAGCGGCGTGGGGCGTGCTTCCATCCCGACGGCACGGCCAAGTTCGTGCTGTCGGCGCTGGACGCGTTCGAGAGCGAGATCGCGCTGCACCTGGAGCACGGCTCGTGCGGCCGGCCGGTGCGCGGCGTGCTGCCGATGCCGGAGCCGGAGGTGGAGCCCGAGTACCGGCTGGAGGTGGACTGGACCCGCTGCCAGGGGCACGGCCTGTGCGCGCACCTGCTGCCGGAGTTCGTGGACCTGGACGACTACGGGTTCCCGTCGTTCCGGAACGTGCCGGGGTGGATGGTCAAGGACGCGCGGCGGGCGGTCGAGATGTGCCCGGCGCTGGCCCTGCGGGTCGTCCAGACGAGCGGGGAGGCGCCGAAGCCGCCCGCGTCGCCGCTGCGGCTGGTCAAGGACGGCGTGCTGCGGAAGGCTCCCGGGCTGACGCGGGTGGGGGCCAGTACCAACATCTTCGGATTTGGCGGGACAGCGGGGTGATGTCGGTAGTGACGTAGTTGTGACGAACTTGTCCGGAGGGCCAGGCGTCTCATCGATCGGTTCGACACGACCGACGGGGGACGCCCATGGACCGCCGCGACTTTCTCCACCTCACCGCCCTCGCGCCGCTGGCGCTGGCCGCCGACGCGAAGACGGCCACCGGTGCCCGGCCGTCCGGCGCCGGACCGCACGGCCCGGGTCCCCACGGCACCGGCACGCGCGGCGCTGAGCTGATCGGCGCGCTCGGCGCCGGGCGGTCGGCGCCGCCGCCGGACTGGGCGCGGCTGCGCGGGCGGCTCGCCGGCACGCTGGTGCTGCCCGGCGACTCCGGGTACGACGCCGCCCGCCGCCTGGTCAACCCGGCCTACGACCGGATCAGACCTGGCGGGGTTGCCTACTGCGCGAGCCCGGCGGACGTCTCGGCGTGCCTGGCCTTCGCGCGCGCGAGCGGCGTCGCGGTCACCCCCCGCTCCGGCGGCCACTCCTACGCGGGCTGGTCCACAGGGACCGGCCTGGTCATCGACGTGTCCCGGATGAACACGGTCGCCTACGCCGCCGGACGGGCCACGATCGGGGCGGGCGCCAAGCTGGTCGACGTCTACGACGGGCTGGCCCGGCACGGCGTGAGCATCCCCGCGGGCTCGTGCCCCACGGTCGGGATCGCCGGGCTGGCGCTGGGCGGCGGCATCGGGGTGGTGTCCAGGAAGTACGGCCTGACCTGCGACACGCTGGAGTCCGTACGCGTGGTCACGGCCGACGGCCGCCTGCTGACCGCGGACGCCACCCACCACTCCGGCCTCTACTGGGCCTGCCGCGGCGGTGGCGGCGGCAACGTCGGCGTCGCGGTCTCCTTCACCTTCCGCACCCACGCCACCCGCGACCTGACCGTGTTCTTCCTGCACTGGCCGTGGTCCAGGGCCGGGACCGCGGTGCGCGCCTGGCAGTCGTGGGCCCCGTCCGCGCCGGACGAGCTGTGGTCCTCGCTGCACCTGGCGCGCGAGGAACGCGACCTGGACGTGCTCCTCGTCGGCACGTACGAGGGCACGAAGGCGTCACTGGACCGCCTGCTCGCCCCGCTGGTCGCGCGGGTCGGCGCGCCGTCGTCGAGGTCGGTGCGGACGACGTCGTACCGGGAGGCCATGATGATCATGGCGGGATGCGCGTCACGGCCGGTGGCGCAGTGCCGGCGGCCGCGGCGGGAGGCGTTCGCCGCCAAGTCGCACCTGGCCTACGCCGAGCTCCCCGCCGACGGCGTGCGCCGCCTGGTGGACGGGGTGGCGCGCGGCGGACGGCACGCCGTGCTGCTGGACGCGCTCGGCGGCGCGGTGGGCCGGGTCAAGCCGGCGGCCACGGCGTTCCCGCACCGGGCCGCGCTCTACGGCGTGCAGTACTACGCGAAGGGCACGGACCGGACGTGGCTGCGCCGGCTGCACGGCGAGCTGACCCCGCACTTCGGCGAGCACGCCTACGTGAACTACGTCGACCCCGACCTGACCGGCTGGCGCGGCGCCTACTACGGCCCCAACGCCGCCCGCCTGGCCGAGGTGAAGGCCACCTACGACCCCGACCGGCTGTTCCGCCTGCCGCAAGGCGTCTGACCTACTTCTCCCGCACATAGACCGGCTCGCCGATCTTCACCATGTCGAACAGCCGCTTCGAGGTGGGCAGCGGCAGGCGGACGCAGCCGTGCGAGGCGGGCCGCAGCGGCACCTTCGACGAGCCGTGCATGGCGATGCCCCCGACGAAGTAGAGCGAGTCGTACATCGTGCCCAGCGGGCCTTCGGTCCAGCCCGGCGCGCGGCTGGTGACGTGGAAGTCGCCGGTCGGGGTGATCGCGTTGCCGCAGTGACCGTTCTCGCAGTAGTTCACCCGCGCGCCCGTCGAGACGTGCGAGATGAGCGCCGGGCGGCGGTGGCGGTAGACGATGAGCAGCTGGTAGCGCAGGTTGATCTCGACCCGGTCCGCCTCGCCGCGCGGGACCAGCGGCTTCATCCGCACCGGACGGTCGAAGGCCCGCCACACCTCCGGCCCGACCGCACCCTGGGGACGCAGGTGCCGGTGCTTCTGGAAGGCCCACACGCCGAACTTGGTCTGCTCGTCGTAGACGCCGTTGAGCCTGCCGTAGTAGTAGCCGTTCCGGTGCAGCCGCTCCTGGAGGCGTCTGACGGTCTCGCCACGGTCGCCCGGCCGCAGCACGATCCCCCCGCCAGGCACCGCCTTCTCCGTCTTATCCGCCTTTTCCGCCTTGTCGGCCCGGCCCACCGTTTCTACCCGGTCCACCGTTTCTGCCCGGTCCACCCTGTCCGGCCGGTACGCCCTGTCTTCTATGTCAACCGTGTCCGCCGCGTCGGCCCTGTCCGCTTTGTCCGGCGTGTCCGCTACGGCGGGCGTACCGGCCAGGAAGGGGAGCCCACCACACCCGAGAGCGGCGAAAACAACCGCTCTCCGAACCTTTGTGATCATAGGTCAACGCCTACCCAGATCGCCGACAATTCACGACACTGGCAAATCCCACTAAAAACCGGCATATCGCTTTTATGCGACGGCACGGTCAAACCTTTAGCAAGCGTGGACCGAGGCGAGACCCGCGCGAAATCAGCGGAACAAAGAAAAGGCGGATGCGCCATGGACGCATCCGCCTTTTCTCCAGAGGCCGGGGAGCGAGCTGCGCGTTCACCCGCCCGGCCTCTGTTCACCCCTCCGAACAGCCCCAACCTTAGCCAAGGCGAGACCTGGAACGCACACCGTTCGGCAAATCCTTTCCGGCAAAGTTCGGGGCCGGGCAAAAAACGAGTCGCGCACGCGGGGCTACGCCTGGAAGTATGCCGGAATATGCGTAACTGGCCGCTCTTTGAGCTCTCCATCACCACGCCGCGGCTGGAACTGCGGCATCCCACCCTCGACGACCTCGACGACCTGGCCGACCGGGCGGCCGAGGGCGTCCACGAGGCGGGTTTCATGCCGTTCATGTTCCCGTGGACCGAGGCGCCCCCGGCCGAGCGGGCCCGCCGTACGGTGCAGTACCACTTCCGCAACTGGGCCGGGTTCACCGCCGACGACTGGTCGCTGGAGCTGGTCGTGGTGCACGAGGGCCAGGTCGTCGGCACCCAGGGCGTCATGGCGGCCGGCTTTCCCGTCACCCGCGAGGTCAAGACGGGCTCCTGGCTGGGCCGGCGGTTCCAGGGCCGCGGCATCGGCACGGAGATGCGCAGGGCCGTCCTGCACCTCGCCTTCGCCGGCCTCGGCGCGCGGCACGCCGTGACGGAGGCGTTCGAGGACAACCACGCCTCGCTGGCGGTGACCAGGAAGCTCGGCTACCGCGAGGACGGCGTCACCGTCCACGCGCGCCAGGGCGAGCCGGTCGTCACCCGGCGCTTCCGCATGGCCCGCGAGGACTGGTCGCCGTCCCCCGACGTCGAGATCCGCAACCTCGACGCCTGCCTGCCCCTGTTCGGCCTGGAGCCCTGAGCCCTCCCCGTCACGGCCTGAAGTGCCGCAGCACCTCCGGGTTGGCCATCGCGTCGGGGTTGGCCGCCTCCTCGACGGGCGTGCCGAGCAGGATCTTGCGCACCGGCACCTCCAGCTTCTTGCCGGACAACGTCCGGGGGATGCCGGGCACGACGCGGATCTCGTTCGGCACGTGCCGGGGCGACAGCTCCTGGCGCAGGGCCGCGCACAGGGCGCGTTCGAGCTGCTCGCCGAACTCGGCGCCCTCGGCGAGGGTGACGTAGAGCAGCAGGCTGCCCTCCTGGCCGAGCTGCCCGGTGTCGATCACGAGGCTGTCGGCGATCTCGTCGAACCGCTCCACGACCCGGTAGAACTCGCTGGTGCCCATGCGCACGCCGCCGCGGTTGAGCGTCGAGTCGGAGCGGCCGTAGATGACGCAGCTGCCGTCCTCGTTGATCTTGATCCAGTCGCCGTGCCGCCACACGCCCGGGTAGACGTCGAAGTAGCTGTCGAAGTAGCGCCGCCCGTCGGGGTCGTTCCAGAACATCACCGGCATCGAGGGCATCGGCTTGGTCAGCACCAGCTCGCCCACCTCGCCGACCACCGGCTCGCCCTTGGGGTCGTACGACTCCACCTTGGCCCCCAGCGACCGGCACGGGATGATCCCCGCCCTGATCGGGTGGAGCATCGTGGCCCCGACGAACCCCGTGCACACGTCGGTGCCGCCGGAGAACGACCCGATCGGCGTGCCGGGCAGCTCGGCGGCGACCCAGGCGAAGCCCTCGGGCGGCAGCGGCGAGCCGGTCGAGCCGATGCCGCGCAGCCGCTCCAGCCCGTCCGGACGCAGCCCGGCCTTCAGCGAGGCCATGATGTACGGCGCCCCCACCCCGAAGTACGTCACCTTCTCCGAGGCGGCGATCCGCCAGAGCGCGGCGGGCGAGGGATGCGTGGCCGAGCCGTCGTAGAGCACCGGCGTGGCCCCCACCAGCAGGGCGCCGACGAGGTAGTTCCACATCATCCAGCCCGTGGTGGTGTACCAGAAGAACACATCGCCCTCGCCCAGGTCCTGGTGGAAGGCGAGCGACTTGAGGTGTTCCAGCAGCACGCCGCCGTGCCCGTGCACGATCGGCTTGGGCAGCCCGGTCGTGCCGCTGGAGTAGAGGATCCACAGCGGATGGCCGAACGGCACCCGCTCGAACTCCAGCGGCCCCGCCTCGGCCCGCAGCCCCTCCCAGCCGATGACCTCGCCGTGCGGCACCGAACGGGCGTGCGCGGCGGCCGGCTCGGCCTCCTGGGGGGCGCGGCCCTCGCCGGCCGCCGACAGGTAGGGGATCCAGACCGTGGCGCGCAGCGTGGGCAGCTCGGCGGCGATCTCGTTCACGGCGTCGGAACGGTCGTAGCTCTTGCCGTTGTAGTGGTAGCCGTCGACCGCGATGAGCACCTTGGGCTCGATCTGCCGGAACCGGTCGACGATGCTCGGCACCCCGAAGTCGGGCGAGCCGGCCGACCAGACGGCGCCGAGCGAGGCCGTGGCGAGGAAGGCGATCAGGGCCTGCGGGATGTTCGGCAGGTAGCCGGCCACGCGGTCGCCTCTGGTGACGCCGAGCCTGGCCAGGCCGGTGCGGACGCGGGCCACCTCGTCGCGCAGCTCGGCGTGGGTCAGCTCCTGGCGGGCGCCGTCCTCGGAGACGAAGACCAGGGCGGTGCCCTCGGTGCGCCGCAACGCGTTCTCGGCGTAGTTGACCTCGGCGCCCGCGAACCAGGTCGCGCCCGGCATCTCCCCCGACAACACCGGCCCGTCGCCGCGCTCCCCGACGACGTCGAAGTAGTCCCAGATCGACGTCCAGAACTCCTCAGGACGGTCGACGGACCACTGCCACACCTCCTCGTAGCTCGCGCCGGACCGCCCCAGCCACTCCAGGTAGCGGGTCAGCTTGGCGGCGGACACGACCTCGCCGGTCGGTTCCCAGAGAAGCGCACCTTCAGCAACCATGTGCCCCATCCTGTCGCCCGTCAGGTGGAAAGTCATACCTGACCTCCCCCATAACTTGCTACCTCCGTAGGTGGTCCACCGCCATACGGGCGGCGGTGCCGATCACCGCGTCCGCGCGCGGCTGGATGACCGCCGTGCTGAACGAGCGGGTGAACACCGCCACCGCGTACCGGCCGCCGTCGGGGTACTCGACCACGCCGACCTCGGTGCGCAGCGTCGGCAGCGACCCGGTCTTGCCGCCGACCTCGACGTCGTCGTACGGGAAGCCCGAGGCCAGCCGGTGGGGCCACACCTGCATGTTGAGCACGCCGCGCATCCAGGAGCACGACTGCGGCGAGGCGGCCTCGTCCCGCCAGATCATGGACAGCAGGCGGGTCATCTCGCGCGGGGTGCTGCGGTTGGTGTGCGCGGGGTCGAGCGCCCGCATGCGGGAGATGTCGTCGGGATCCAGGTACGGCCACCCGTGGCCGGTGTCCAGCTCCATGGTCTCGTACAGGTCGCGGCCGCTCTGCAGCATCCGGGTGCCGTCGAGGCCGAAGGCGTCCAGCATGGCGTTGACGTTGTCCATGCCCACCCGGTCGAGCAGCACGTCGGCGGAGGTGTTGTCGCTCACCGCCATCATCAGGTACGCCAGGTCGCGCAGCGACATCGTCACGTCGTCGAGCATGGCCGACAGGCCCGTGGGGCCCGAGACCCGCTGGCCGGACGTCACGGTCGTCGGGGCCGTCGCGTCCAGCCGCCCGGCGTCGGCCTGCCGGCAGAACTCGACCAGCAGCGGCAGCTTGTACACCGACGCCAGCGGCATCGGCTCGTCGGCGCCGTGGCCGGACTGCCGTCCGGAGTCGATGTCGCAGGCGTGCAGCCAGCCCGTCACCCCGGCCATCCGGAACAGCGCCGCGTAGTCGGGATCGCTCATGCCAGCATCCCCGGCCTCCGGCTGATCCGCCGCGCGGGCGCGGCGCCCTCGTCGGTCATCCCGGCGCTCTCCTTCAACGTGCGTACGGCGACGTCCGAGAACTCGGCGACCCAGTCCTGCTTCGGGCCCGTCGCCGCGCGCCAGGCCGTGGAGACCCGGCACGCGATCGGCGAGCCTAGCAGCGGCCGCCAGGCCAGCCCAGGGACGTCCGCCCTGGGCCCGAAGGCCACCGCCTGGCCGGCGAGCACCAGGCCGAGCCCGGCGCCCTGGTGCACCTGGCCGGGCACGTACCCGTGGCGGCGGCACTCGGCCAGCGTCTCGGCGTGCCAGCCCGGCTCGCCCTCCTTGGGCGGCATCAGCAGCTCGCGCCCGGCCAGATCGGTCAGGTGCACCTCGCCGGCCCCGGCCAGCGGGTCGTCCCCGGCCAGCAGCACGCCCAGGGGCTGCACGAGCACCTGGCCGAAGTCCAGGCCGGGGGCGGCGACCGGATGGCGGACGAGCCCGACGTCGATCGTGCCTCCGGCCAGGGCGGACACCTGGTCGGCCGTCCAGGTCTCGACGGGGACGAGCCGTACGTCCGGGTTGACCGCGCGGAAGCCCGCGACCAGGGCGGCGATCGCGGAGGCGGCCAGGTCGGGCGGCACCCCGATCTTGAGCACGCCGCCGTCGCCGCGGCGGGCCAGCTCGCGCAGCCGCTCGACCCTGGAGACGATCTCGCGGGACTCGCCGAGCAGCAGCCGGCCGGCCTCGGTCAGGCGTACCTGCCGGGCGGAGCGGTCGAACAGCTGCACGCCGAGCTCCTCCTCCAGACGTTTGATGCGCTGGCTGAGCGGCGGCTGCGCCATGCCGAGGCGGATCGCGGCGTTCCCGAAGTGCAGTTCCTCCGCCACGACGACGAAGTAGCGGAGATGCCGGACCAAGTCCATGACCAGCCACTATATCCAGATTTATATCTATATAGCCGTCATATCAATATTGGACGGGACTCCTCCGTCTCTGGTGTTCTCGGGCCATGGCATCACAAACGGGGACACTGTACGGGCGCGCCCGGCCGGAAGGACCACGTCGCGGACGGCGGCGCAGGTGGCCGCTGGTCCTGACCGTCCTTGTCGTGCTGATCGTGGCGGCGGGGGCCACGGTCTGGCTGTTGCGCACGAAGGGCTCACCCGAGCAGACGACCGACGAATACCTCTCGGCCTGGTCCGTCCAGGATTATGCGAAGATGCGGGCGCTCGTCGCCGACCCGCCCACCGACTTCGAGGCCTGGCACCGGCGTTTCCGCACCGACCTCAAGGTCGACCAGGCCACCTTCGCCCGCTCCCGCTCGACCGGCCCCTTCGCCGACGACGGCCCGGACGACGACGGCTACCTGGGTTTCAACGTCAGCCTGACCGGCCCCCGGGACTGGACGTACGGCAGCCGGCTCAAGCTGGTCGAGCGGGACGGCGCCTGGAAGGTCGCCTGGACCCCGGCCACCATCCACCCCAAGCTCGGGAAGGGCCTCTCGCTGCGCCTGGTCGCCCAGAAGCGCGACTCCACCCGCGTCCTGGCCGCCGACGGCACCGAGATCGGCGGCGCGGACGCCCCCGGCTCGGTGCAGCAGCTGGTCGAGGGCATCAAGCAGACCTACCCCGACCGCTTCGACCTGGGCGGCGACTCCATTATCGGCCTCTACAAGGGCGACGAGCTGGTCGAGACGCTGGCCAAGCCGGGCGGCACCAAGCCGTTCAGCACCACCATCGACCTGAAGGTGCACGCGGCGGGGGCCGCGGCGCTGGAAGGCGTCACCAAGCCGGCCTCGCTGGTGGCGCTGCGCGCCTCGACCGCCGAGATCCTGGCCGTGGTCAACAAGCCCGGCGGCTTCAACCGGGCGCTGCTCGGAAAGTACCCGCCCGGCTCGACGTTCAAGGTCGTGACGGCCTCGGCGCTGGTCGCGGACGGGGTCGAGCCCGGCAGGACGGTCACCTGCCCGGCCGAGAAGAACATCGGCGGCTTCCCCTTCCACAACGCCGGCTTCAAGGACTACGGCACGCTCTCCTTCCAGGACGCCTTCGCGCACTCGTGCAACACGACGTTCGGCGAGATGAGCGTGGCCGAGCTGAACGGCGGCAGGCTGGCCGAGGTGGCCAGGAGCTTCGGCTTCCGCACCCCGATCAAGCCGGGCGTGCCCGCCGTGCGGGCCGAGTTCCCCGACCCCAAGGACGACACCGACCTCGCCTCGGCCTCCATCGGCCAGGGCCGGGTGCTGGCCAGCCCGCTCAACATGGCCTCCGTCGCCGCCGCCATCGCCTCGGGCGCCTGGATCCCGCCGCGGATCGTGTCCAAGGAGATGGCCTCCGACGACCGTCCGCGCCCGCTGGAGCGGGGCGTGGTGTCGGCCCTGCGCAAGCTCATGCCCGCCGTCGTCACGGACGGCACCGCCAAGGGCGCGCACTTCCCCGCGGGCACCGCGGGCAAGACCGGGACGGCCGAGTACGGCTCGGGCAAGGAGCCGCCCGCGCACTCGTGGTTCATCGGCTACAAGGGGGACGTGGCGTTCGCGGTGATCGTGGAGGGCGGCGGCGCCGGCTCGGCCGTGGCGGCCCCCGTCGCCGCCCGCTTCCTCGCCGCCCTGCCCTGACGGGCCGCACGGGGGCGCGCGTGAGCCGGGTAGGGGGTCGTCAACGGGGGCGGGGGTGGGGCGGCCGGGCGGGGTCAGCCGGCCTTGCGGTCCAGCGGGGAGGTCAGGCCGGCCACCGCGGCCACCACCTCCGAGGCGTCCGACAGGTCGGGCAGCACCAGGTCGGCGCCCGCCTCGCGCAGTTCGGCGGCCGTCGACCGCCCCGAGGCGACCCCGATCACGGCGGCCCCGCCGATCCTGGCGGCCTGCACGTCGCGCGTGGAGTCGCCGATCACCACCGTGTTGGCCGCCGTGAACGGCGTGCCCAGCCGCTGCTTGGCCCTCCCCTGCGCGACCTGCAGCAGCGTCGCCTTGGGGTAGACCTCCTCGCCGTAGCCGCCGAGCTCGAAGTCGACGTACCTGTCCAGCCCGAACGCCTTGAGCTTGTGCACGGCGTTGCCCTTGATCGTGCCGGTCAGCACCGACTGCACGACGCCGTCGAGCCGGGCCACCGACTTCAGCGCGTCCTTGGCCCCCGGCATCATCCGGCCCTCCTTGGCCAGCCGGCCGCGCCGGTCGGCGAAGGCGAGGGCGAGAGCGGCCAGGAATCTCGGCAGGTGGTCGTCCTCGGCCGCGATGCCGTTGACGGCCAGCGTCTCGAAGACGATCTCGGAGTCGGGACGGCCGAGCGGCGGCACGAGCTTGACCAGCGGCCGGCCGGTCACGGCGCGGAACGCCTCGGCGTAGGCGTCCCGGGTCACGATGGCGACGTCGACCAGGGTGAGATCGACGTTCCAGAGCACAAGGCGGTTGATGGCGACCTCCTGAGGGGTTCCCGGCAAGGGTACGGCCCCGGCCCGGCCGGGAGCTGCCCCCCGGCGGATCCGGCATGTCCCCCTCAGGCGTACTGGAGCGCCTGGGCGAGCGTGTCCACCACGGGCAGGCCGGTGCCCTCCAGCTCGGCCCGCGTGGTCATGCCGCCGGTGTAGAGCACCGCCCGCGCACCCACGTGCCGCGCGGCGAGCCCGTCGTCGACGCTGTCGCCGATCACCAGGATCTCGCCGGGGTCGAGGTCGAGGGCCTCGATGTGCGCCGTCATGTGCACGGCCTTCTCGCCGCCCGTGGTGCCGACCAGGCCGTCGATCCGGGTGAAGTGCCGGGTGATGCCGAAGGACTCGACGATCGGCACGAGATGGGCGTGGGGGGCCATCGAGCACAGCGACTGGGTGCCGGCCCAGCCCCCGAGCACCACCTCGGCGTCGGGGGCCAGCCCGCAGGCGGCGCTGAGCCTGAAGTAGTGCTCGTGGAACCCGTCGTCCAGCAGCTCCCACTCCCCCTCGGCCAGCGGCCTGCCGAGCAGCCGCTCGTAGGCGACCCAGATGGGGCGGGTGTAGACCGCACGGAACCCGTCGGCGGTCAGCTCAGGCAGCGCGTACGGCTTGAACAGGGCGTTGGTGGCGCCGACGACGGCCTCGACGTCGTGGAAGAGCGTCCCGTTCCAATCCCAGATGATGTGTTTTGTCATGTCCCAGCAAGCTTATTCGACAAGGGTGACGATCCTATGAACCCAGCAGGTCCGGGATCTCCTGGGTGGCGTACCACATGAGCTCGTGGGCCTCGGCGCCGTCGACCGTGAAGCGGGCGTCGTCGTCGCCGTCGTCGGCGGCGGGCAGCGCCTCGACGGCGGCCTCGATGTCGCCGACGGCGTCGTGGTCGTCGACGTGCACGGCGGCCACCTTCGCCATCGGGACGGCCGCGGCCAGGCGCACGCGGGCCCGTTCCTCCAGGTCGACGCCGGCCGAGACCGAGCCGTCGGGCACCTCGGCGGCCACCACCACCCGCCGGTGCGCGGCGGCCACGCCGTCGGCGCGGTCGGCGGCCAGCATGCGCAGCGAGGCGCGGGCCGCCTCGGTCAGCGCGACGTACTCCAGTTCCTCGGTGTCGCCCGAGGCGTACCACTCGGTCAGCGCGGGGGTCACCGCGTAACCGGTCAGGGGGGCCGGACCCAGCTCCCCCGCCTCGACCGCGCGGGCGAGGGCGGGGAGGGTGCACGGCAGATAGACGCGCATCACGAACCTTTCCGAAATCGCAAGGGCACCATCATGCCCGTCGCAGCGTGAGCCGGAGTACGGTCTCCAGCTCTGTGAGGGTCGTGTCGGCGTCGCGGTGGTGGATGCCGGTGATGCCGAGCGCGCGGGCGGCCAGGATGTTGGCCTCGATGTCGTCGATGAACACGCACTGCTCGCCGGGCAGTCCGACCTGGTCGAGGGCGTGGCGGAAGATGCGTTCCTCGGGCTTGCGCATGCCGACCTCGCCGGAGATCACGACCGCGTCGAAGAGGCCGTCCCATTCGTGGCGGGGGTAGGTGTTCGACCAGGAGTTAGACAACAAACACGTCTTAACACCATTTTTCCGTACGTCGCGGAGCATGTCGTACATGGCGTCAACCCGTTCGAAGCCCGCGAACATGCGCTCCAGCAGCCCCTCGGCCACCGGCGGCACGCCGTCCACGGTGAGCAGCCGCGCGGCCAGGTCGCGCTCGAAGGCCGGGCCGTCGAGCTCGCCGCGTTCGAGCGCGTGCACGACGTTCTGCCCTTCGCCGCCCCGGTAGGCGTGGTCCACCAGCTCGCGCATCACCGAACGGTAGTGCTCGGCGTCGATCCGGTCGGCCGCGAGCCACCGGGCGATGGAGTCGGTCAGGCTGGTCGTGAGCACGCCACCCCAGTCGATGAGCACCCCTGCGACCACGACCGCCTCCTCGCTCGAATCCGGTTCTAGGATAGAACCCCGCGAATCAGCCTTCGCGCCTACCCCGCGGCCCGCACCTTGGCGGCCAGCCTGCGGTGCTCGGACGAGCGCAGCACGCCGGCCGCCTGCTGCGCCGACGCGACGGGCGCCGCCGACAGCAGGCCCCTCTTCTGCTTGAGCCTGAGCAGCCGGACCACCGACTGGTCGAGGCGGTCCTCGGAGACGCGCCCCGACTTCACCGCCGCCAGCACCGCCTGGTACGCCTTGCCCAGGTCGTACGGCATGAGCAGCAGGTCAGCCCCGGCCAGCACGGCGCGCACCGCCACCTCGCCGTCGCCGTACTTCTTGCGCACGCCCTCCATGTTGAGCGCGTCGGTGGAGATCACGCCCTTGAAGCCGAGCTTCTGCCGCAGCAGGCCGGTCAGGATGGGCTTGGACAACGTCGCCGGGTCGCCCGACGGGTCGAGCTTGGGGAAGACGATGTGGGCGCTCATCACGGCGTCGACCCCGGCGCCGACGGCGGCCCTGAACGGCGGCGCGTCGATCCTCTCCCACTGGGCCATGGTGTGCTTGATCACCGGCAGGCCGGTGTGGCTGTCGACGGAGGTGTCGCCGTGGCCCGGGAAGTGTTTGGCCGTGGCCGCCACCTTGGCGTCGCCGAAGCCCTTGACCGCCGCCGCGACCATCTTCGCCACCGCGGCCGGGTCGTCGCCGTAGGCCCGCCTGCCGATGACCGGGTTCCGCGGGTTGACGTTGACGTCGGCGACCGGCGCGAAGTCGAGGTTGACCCCGAGCGCCCGCAGCTCCTCGCCGGTCGCCCTGGCCACGGCCCTGGAGTTCGCCGGGTCCTTCGTGGCGCCGATCTCGGCCGCGCCCGGGAAATCGGTCATCAGCGCGGACATGCGGGAGACCAGGCCGTTCTCCTGGTCGGTGCCGACCAGCAGCGGGACCTTCTTCGACGCCTCCTGCAGGCCGTTGGTGAGCTGCACGACCTGGGCGGTCGACTTGACGTTCGCCGGGAAGAGGATCACGCCGCCCAGGTGGTAGCGGGCGATCACCTTGGCCGGGGTCTGGGCGCCGTAGCGGGCCTGGTTCTCGCCGGAGACGGTGTCGGCGGCGGTGCCGTACAGGACGGGCATGAACAGCTGGCCGACCTTCTCCTCCAGCGTCATCCGCCGCAGGGCCCGCAGCACCGGGTCGGACTCGGCCTGCGGCGGGCTCTGTGGTGTCGTGCTGCCCGCGGGGGTGGCGGCGGGGGTGGCCCCGTCGTTCGCCGGGGCCGCGCTCGCCGGGGCGCCACCGCCGCCGCCGCCGCACGCGGTCAGCGCCAACACCAGGAGCCCTGCCGGGCCGATCCGTCTGAACATGCCTTCCAAGGTATCCATGCCGCGGCCCGCACGAGTCCGGCGACCCGAAAACGGCCCGTTCACACCCCCAGCGCCGCGAGCCCCGGCAGGTGGGTGCGCGCGACCGCGCGCGCGTTCGCCGCCGTGACCTGGGCCCGCGCGGTGCGCGCCGCCATCCTGCACTGCTCCAGCGTGTGCGCGGCCAGCGCCGCCCGTACGGCCCCCAGCGCCCCCGCCCCCATCGACAGCGTGGTCGCCCCCAGCCCGACCAGCACGCACGCCAGAGCCGGATCGGCGGCCGCCTCACCGCAGATGCCCACCGGCTTGCCGTGGCCGCAGGACATGGCGATCAGGTCGAGCAGCGCCGGCTGCCACGGGTCCTGGAGCCCGCTCACCGTGCCGAGCTGGCGGTCGGCGGCGAAGGCGTACTGGGCCAGGTCGTTGGTGCCGAGCGAGACGAAGTCCACCACCCCGGCCAGCTGACCGGCCCGCAGCGCCGCCGACGGGATCTCGATCATGACGCCCACCTTGGACAACCCGCGCGCCCGGCAGGCGTCGGCGAACCATCTGGCCTCCTCGGCCGTGGCCACCATGGGCGCCATCACCAGCAGCTCGGCCGGCGCGTCCTCGGCCGCCGCCGCCAGCGCGCGCAACTGCGCGTCCATCACCTCGGGGAAGCGCCTGAACAGGCGCAGCCCGCGCTCCCCCAGCGCCGGGTTCGGCTCGGCGGGGGCGGGCAGGAACCGCAGCGGCTTGTCGGCGCCCGCGTCGAGGGTGCGCACGACCACGGTGGCGCCGGGCACGGCCTCCAGCGCCGCCCGGTAGGCCCGTCGCTGCTCCTCGACGGCCGGGGCCTCGGCCCGGTCGAGGAAGAGGAACTCGGTCCGGTAGAGCCCGACGCCCTCCGCCCCGGCGGCCAGCGCCTCCGCCAGCTCGGCGGGGCCGGCGACGTTGGCCAGCAGCGGCACCGCGTGCCCGTCGGCGGTCCGGCCCGGTCCCTTGGCCGCGCCGATCGCCGCCTGCTTCGCCGCCGCCGCGTCCCGCGCCCCGGCCACGTGGTCGTCGGACGGCTCCAGGCTCACCTCGCCCGTCGTGCCGTCCACCAGGACGGGGACGCCGGCGGGGATGCCGGTCGCCCCCGGGCAGGCGACCACGGCGGGCACGCCCATCGCCCGGGCCATGATCGCGGTGTGGCTCGTGGGCCCGCCCTGCTCGGTGACGAACCCGGCCACGTCCCGCCTGGACAGCAGGGCCGTGTCGGCGGGCGCCAGGTCGGTCGCGACCAGCACGTACGGCACCTCGGGGGCGGCCGGCAGCCCCGGCATCGGGTGCGCGGTGAGCAGGGCGATCACCCGGTCCCTGATGTCGTCGAGGTCGGCGGCCCGCTCGCCCAGGTAGCCGCCGGCCCCGCTGAGCACGTCCCGGTACTTCGTGAACGCCTCGAAGACCGCCCGGGGAGCGGCCAGGCCCCGGTCGATGAGGGTCCTGACCTTCACCACCAGACCGGGGTCCTCGGCCATCAGCGCCTGGGCCTTGAGGATCTCCCCGGCCTCGCCGCCGGCCTGGTTGCCGCGGGCCTCAAGCTCTCCCGCGACCCGTGAGAGCGCGGCCGAGGCCCGCTCCTTCTCCTGCTCCGCCTCACCGGTGTAGGTGCTGCCCTCGGGGGGTTCGGGCACAGAGGCGGTCAGAACGTACGCGGGGCCGTGCCCGATTCCCGGGCTGACCCCAACCCCCCGCAGGTTCATGGCGCTCCGGCGATCGTGGCCAGTTCGTCCAGGATCTCCTCGGAGCCGTCGCCCTCCGCCGTGATCACGACGGTCTCGCCCTGCCGGACGTCGAGCGCCATGATGGCGAGGATGCTCTTGCCGTTGACCGGGGCGCCGCCGCCGCTGGCCTTGGCGACGCTGATGTCCATCGGGGCCAGCTGGGCCCGTTTCACGAACGTCGCCGCGGGACGGGCGTGCAGACCCACCTCCGCCGCGACCGTGACCTTGCGCTCACCCATGAGCCTCTCCTTCTGTACCCGGTCCAGACCAGCTGGACCCTTGCGTGAATGGCGGCCGGCCGCTCGCGGTCGGGCCGGGCGCCGGCGTGGCTGGGGGCACGCCTATTGTGACGTCTTCTGCCGGTACGACCGTGCCGCTGAGGCGTCGTACGCCGGTCTCGGGGACCGCGCCGACGCTGTCTACATCCATGTGAACAGCTCGTCCCCCACGTGCACCGCCCCCTGGACGATGCCGGTCACCGACTCCGAGAGGGCGTCCAGGGCCACGACGGGACAGACCGGGGACCGTCCGCCGGCCTCGACGACGGACGGGTCCCACGCCACCACGGGCTGCCCCGCGCTGACCCTGTCGCCCTCGGCCGCCAGCAGCTGGAACCCCTTCCCCTTGAGCTGGACCGTGTCGATGCCCAGGTGCACCAGCACGCCCCTGCCGTCGTCCCCCACGATGACGTAGGCATGCGGATGCAGTTTCATGATTTTTCCCGCTATGGGGGCTACGGCCTTGCCGGGCCCCCGCAGCGGGTCGATCGCCGTTCCCGGTCCCACCATGCCCGCGGAGAAGACCGGATCGGGCACGGCGGCCAACCCCACAGCCGCCCCCTCGACCGGGGCGAGAACAGTCGTCATGGTCTCGCCCTTAGCCGATGATGTCCTCGATGTCGCTGGCGATCGTGTCCGCCTCGGGCCCCACGACGACCTGGACCACGTTCCCCGCGGCCATCACGCCGTGCGCCCCCGCCGCCTTGAGGGCGGCCTGATCGACCTTGGACGCGTCGTGCACTTCGGTGCGCAACCGGGTGATGCAGGGCTCGATCTCGATGATGTTGTCGGCACCGCCGAGACCGGCGATGATCGCATTCACATCCGCCGCCATCCGGTCCTCCCTCGTTCCAACTCCGTGACCAGGCTAAACGAGGCGCCTCGCTCAGTCCGTCTGCGTGACCTTGTTGAGGCCGCGCGGCGAGTCGGGGTCGATGCCGAGGCGCCGGGCCAGCGCTTCGGTGAGGAGCTGGCCGGGGATGATCAGGCCCATCGGCGCCACCCATTCGGGCAGGTCGGGGCCGTTCAGCGCGGCCGTGCCGGCCTGCGCGAGCGCGTCGCCGCCGCCGATCGTGTACGCCGCCGCGCCCGCCGCCACGACCCGCTCGGCCAGGGCCACCGTGCCGGACAGCGTGGGGCTGTTCTCGGCGGCCACCAGCAGCGCCGGGGTGTCGGCGTCGACCACGGCGATCGGGCCGTGCAGCAGGTCGGCGTAGGACAGGCCCATGGCGTGCAGGTAGCAGGCCTCCTTGAGCTTGAGCGCGGTCTCCAGGGCCGTGGAGAAGGCGAGCCCGCGTCCGGACACCACCACGCCCGGCTTGTCCAGCAGCCCTTCGACGACCGCGTCCAGGTCGCCCGGCTCGGCGATCAGCTTCTCCACCGCGTCGGGCACCCGCCGCAGGTCCTCGGCGTCCACGTCGGCGCCCAGACCCAGCGCCAGCACGGCCAGCGCGGCGAGCTGGGTGGTGTAGGTCTTGGTCGCCGGGACGGCCTTCTCCTCGCCGGCCAGCGTGCACAGCGCGACGTCGGCCGCCTGGGCGAGCGGGCTGTCCTCGCCGCCGTTGGTGATGCCGACCGTCTTCGCGCCGCAGTCCTTGGCCCAGGCCAGGGTCTCGACGATCTCCTCCGTCCGGCCCGACTGGGAGATCGCGACGGCCAGCACGCCGTCGAGGTCGAGCTTGCGCCGGTAGGTCGTCGCGATGGACGGCGCGGCCAGCGCGCCCATCCGGCCCGCGTGGGACTCGACCAGGTAGCGGCCGTAGACTGCGGCGTTGTCGGAGGTTCCACGCGCGATGAACAGCAGCTGGCGAGTCTGCTCGCCCACCGCCTTCACCTCGCCCACCCTGGGGAGCAGGGCGTCGAGCGTGGCCCGCAGCGCTTCCGGCTGCTCGGCGATCTCACTGCGCATCTTGGTGGTCATCCTGAGCTCATCCCTCGATTCATACGGTGTCGGACTTGACCGTCTTTCGCGACATGTGGTCTAGTCCGGACTAGACCAGTACGAACCATAGCCCATGGCCACCAAACAAGAAATCTGCCCATAGACTGCCGCACCACCAGATCCAGATTTCTTCTTTGCCGATCGAGGGGAGGATCCGTGGCGCACATCGATCCGGATAGCCCGGTGCCCAAGTACTTCCAGCTTCGCGAGATCCTGCTGGACCTCATTGACAGCAACGAGCTCAGCATCGGCGCGGCCATCCCGTCCGAGCGGGAGCTCTGCCAGCGGTTCGGCCTGTCCAGGATGACCGTGCGGCAGGCCGTCGACCACCTGGTCTCCGAGGGCCGACTGCACCGCGTGCCGGGCAAGGGCACGTTCGTGGCCAGGCCCAAGATCGAGCTGGCGTTGCAGCTCACGTCGTTCACCGACGACATGAGGGCGCGCGGGATGATCCCGGGCTCGCGCGACCTCGACCGCCGCATCGTGCGGGCCAGCGCCCACCTGGCCAAGGAGCTGGGGATCCAGCCGGGTGAGGAAGTGCACTTCATCGAACGCCTGCGCACGGCCGACGGCGAGCCGCTGTCCATCGAACGGGCACACATCCCGGTCAAGCTCGCCCCCGATCTGGCTGATGACGATCTGTCGGACAAATCGCTGTACGAGCTGCTGGAGAGCCGCTACGGGCTGGTCATGGACGCCGGCGAGCTCACCATCGACGGCGGCATCGCCGACCCGAGCGACGCCGACCTGCTGAAGCTGCCGCGCGGCGGCGCCGTGCTGCTGCTCCAGCGCAGGTCCTTCTCCGGCGGCGTCTGCGCGGAGCTCGGCGTGTCCACCTACCGCGCTGACCGCTATCAGCTGCGGACCATCCTCGAAATGCCCGTTAGACGGGGCTAGGGCCACTCCGCCGGGCCCGGACGGCCTGCCCGGCGGACCGCCTGACTCCCACCCCCCGGAGGAACGCCCGGTGAACGAGACCACCGCCGCCGCCCGGCCTTCGCCGTTCGCACGCGTGATGAACGTGCTCCAGCGGCTGGGCCGCTCGCTGATGCTGCCCATCGCGGCCCTGCCCGCGGCCGCGCTGCTCTTCCGGTTCGGGCAGCCCGACATGCTGGGCTCCAACGGCCCGGCCCCCGGCGGCCTGGCCGACGTGCCCGGGTTCGCGTGGATGAGCCAGGTCGCCGAGGTGCTGGCCGCGGCCGGGGACGCGCTGTTCCAGAACCTGCCGCTGCTGTTCGCGGTGGGCGTGGCCATCGGCTTCGCCCGCAAGGCCGACGGCACCACCGCGCTCGCGGCCGTCGTCGGCTACCTGGTGTTCGACCGGGTGACCAAGGTGATGTTCTTCGGCTCCGACATCCGCGACACCGTGGCCATCCGCCAGGTCCAGGACCAGGGCATCAAAGAGGTCATCAACTACGGCATGCAGAACCCCACCAAGGTGCTCGGCGGCATCGTGATGGGCCTGGTCACCGCGCTGCTGTGGCAGCGCTTCCACCGCATCAAGCTGCCGCCGTGGCTGGCCTTCTTCGGCGGACGCCGGTTCGTGCCGATCATCACCTCCATCGTCGCGCTGCTCCTCGGCGTGCTGTTCGGCTGGCTCTGGCCGGTCCTCGGCGAGTGGATCCGGCACGCCGGCGAGGCCCTGGCCGCCATCGGCCCGATCGGCACCGGCATCTACGGCCTGATCAACCGCCTGCTCATCCCGCTCGGCCTGCACCACTTCGTGAACTCGGTCGTCTGGTACGTCGTGCCGCAGTGCGAGGTGGGCGGTCACGTGCTGGGCGGCGACTGGAACTGCTACTTCGGCGGCGCCCCGCACTCCGGCCAGTTCATGGCCGGCTTCTTCCCCGTCATGATGTTCGCCCTGCCGGCCGCCGCCCTGGCCATGTGGCGGGCCGCGCCCCCGCACCGCCGGGCCACGGTGGGCGGCATCATGCTCTCGGCCGGGCTGGCCTCGTTCGTCACCGGCATCACCGAGCCGATCGAGTTCGCGTTCATCTTCGTCGCGCCCGCGCTGCTGGTCGCGCACGCCGTCCTGACCGGCCTGGCGATGGCGCTCACCACGCTCATCGGCGGGCAGCTCGGCTTCGGCTTCTCCGCCGGCCTGCTCGACATGCTGCTGAACGCCAGCAAGTCCAACACCCAGAACCTGCCCGGCATCCTGCTGCTCGGCCTGATCTACGGCGTCGTGTACTACGTCGTGTTCACCTTCCTCATCCGCAGGTTCGACATCATGACGCCGGGCCGGGAACCCGAGCCCGACCTCGACTCCGGCGAGACCTAGCGGCCGTTTTCCGCCACGCCCGCCGTGGTAGGAACCTGGCATTCCCCCGCTGACGGAGCACCGAGCGGGGGTGAGGACCATGGGCGCGTCGCCCTGGTCGGCGACGTTCGCGGTGCTGCAACGTATCGGCCGCTCGCTCATGATGCCCATCGCCGTACTGCCCGCCGCCGGCCTGCTCTTCCGCTTCGGCCAGGACGACCTGCTCGGCAAGGACGGCCTCGGCGGCCTCCTGCCCTGGATGCTGCCCGTCGCCAACGTCCTGGCCGCGGCCGGCGGCGCCCTGTTCGACAACCTGCCCGTCCTGTTCGCGATCGGCGTCGCCATCGGGTTCGCGCGCAAGTCCGACGGCTCCACCGCCCTCGCCGCCCTGGTCGGCTACCTGGTGTTCGACCGCGTCAGCCGCACGCTCTTCTACGACGCGGGCCACGGCGCGGTCTACGACAAGGTCGTCGTCACCACCCCGCGGGGGCCGATGCTCGACCTGGGGGCCCAGAACCCCACCGGCGTACTCGGCGGCATCGTCATCGGCATCACCGCGGCGCTGCTCTGGCAGCGCTTCTACCGGCTGAAGCCGCCCCCGTGGCTGGCCTTCTTCGGCGGACGCCGCTCGGTCCCGATCATCACCGCCGTCGCCGCCCTGCTGCTCGGCGTCGTGTTCGGGCTGGTCTGGCGGCCGGTGGGCGACTGGCTGTCCGGCGTCGGCGACTGGCTCTCGGCCCACGGCACCGTGGGCACCGGCATCTACGGCGTGGCCAACCGCCTGCTGATCCCCGTCGGCCTGCACCACTTCCTCAACACCATCGTCTGGTTCACCCTGCCCGAGTGCCGCGCCGGCGTGAACGGCGCCACCCGGGACGCCGCCGGCGACCTGAACTGCTACTTCGCCGGCGAGCAGGGCGCCGGCATCTTCATGACCGGCTTCTTCCCCGTCATGATGTTCGGGCTGCTCGGGGCCGCCATCGCCATGTGGCGGGCGGCCCCGCCGGAACGCCGCAAGTCCGTGGGCGGCATCATGTTGTCGGCCGGGCTGACGGCATTCATCACCGGCATAACCGAGCCCCTGGAATTCGCCTTCATTTTCGTCGCGCCGGTGCTTTTCGTGGTGCACGCCCTGCTGACCGGGCTGTCGATGGCCCTGATGGCGGAATTGGGCGCGCGGCTCGGCTTCACCTTCTCCGGCGGCGCCATTGACATGCTGCTGAACGCCAGCAAATCGAACACCCACCGGCTCGGGCTGATCATCGGCTTCGGGCTGCTGTATTTCGTTCTCTATTATCTGATCTTCGCGTTCCTGATCCGCCGCCTGAACATCCCCACCCCCGGCCACGAACCCCCCGCCCCGCCGGCCCCCTAGGTGCCCCCGCGCCAACGACGAAGCCCCCGCCCTCCTGCTCGCGCAGGGGGACGGGGGCCCGTTCAGGCTCGCCTCAGCGGGTCAGACGGCGTTCTTCGGGTCGCCGTGGCAGCGCTTGTACTTCTTGCCCGACCCGCAGGGGCAGGGCGCGTTGCGCTCGACGTTCCCGTACGCGGCCCGCTCGGCCGACGTGGTGCGCACCCGCGTGTGCTCGACGTCGCCCTGCTCGCCCGGGGCGGAGTACTCAAGCTCGGCCGGGCGCTGCGGCGCGCGCAGGGCGGTGGAGATGATCGACCGCGTCTCGGTGACCGCGGCGTCCTCCTCCTCGACGATCGGGTTCTCCTGCACCTCGACCTCAAGGTTGAACAGGAAGCCGACGGAGTCCTCCTTGATGCCCTCCAGCATCGCGGAGAACATCTCGAAGCCCTCGCGCTGGTACTCGATCTGCGGGTCCTTCTGCGCGTAGGCCCGCATGCCGATGCCCTCGCGCAGGTAGTCCATCTCGTAGAGGTGCTCGCGCCACTTGCGGTCGAGCACCGACAGGATGACCTGACGCTCGAAGTTGCGCGTGGCCTCCGCCCCGAGCTGCTCCTCGCGCCTGGCGTACGCCTCCAGGGCGTCGGCCTTGATCTTCTCGGAGATGAACTCGGCGGTCAGCTCCTCGCGGCTGCCGGCCTCCTCGACGAGGTTGTCGATGGTGACCGTGACCGGGTAGAGCTCGCCGAACGCCTTCCACAGCCGGTCAAGGTCCCACTCCTCGGCGAAGCCCTCGGAGGTGGCGCCGGCGACGTAGCCGTCGATCACGTCGCCGATGAAGCCGCGCACCTGGTCGTGCAGGTCGGCGCCCTCCAGCACGCGGCGGCGCTCGGAGTAGATCACCTTGCGCTGCCGGTTCATGACCTCGTCGTACTTCAGAACTTCCTTGCGGATCTCGAAGTTCTGCTGCTCGACCTGGTGCTGGGCGGAGGCGATGGCCTTGGAGACGATGCCCGACTCGATCGGCTGGTCGTCGGGGATGCTCAGCCTGTTCATGATCAGCTCGACCCTGGCCGCGTTGAACAGGCGCATGAGGTCGTCGCCGAGTGAGAGGTAGAAGCGCGACTCGCCGGGGTCGCCCTGACGACCGGAACGGCCGCGGAGCTGGTTGTCGATGCGGCGCGACTCGTGCCGCTCGGTGCCGAGGACGTAGAGGCCGCCGAGCTGGGTGACCTCGTCGTGCTCGGCCTTGACGGCCGCCCTGGCCTTCTCCAGCGCCTCGGGGTAGGCCTTCTCGTACTCCTCCGGCGTCTCGACCGGGTCGAGGCCGCGCTGGCGCAGTTCGAGGTCGGCGCGGAACTCGGAGTTGCCGCCGAGCATGATGTCGGTGCCTCGACCGGCCATGTTCGTGGCGACGGTGACGGCGCCCTTGCGGCCCGCCTCGGCGATGATCGACGCCTCACGCGCGTGGTTCTTCGCGTTGAGCACCTCGTGCGGCACGCCACGCCGCTTGAGCGCCTTGGACAGCCGCTCGGACTTCTCCACCGACGTGGTGCCCACGAGGACCGGCTGACCGGCCTCGTAACGCTCCTTGATGTCCTCGACGACCGCGTTGAACTTGGCGTCCTCGGTCTTGTAGACGACGTCCGGCTGGTCCTTGCGGACCATCGGCCGGTTGGTCGGGATCGGGACGACGCCCAGCTTGTACGTCTGGTGGAACTCGTTGGCCTCGGTGGCGGCCGTGCCGGTCATGCCGGACAGCTTGGCGTAGAGGCGGAAGTAGTTCTGGAGGGTGACCGTGGCGAGAGTCTGGTTCTCGTCCTTGATCTTCACACCTTCCTTGGCCTCGATGGCCTGGTGCATGCCCTCGTTGTAGCGCCGGCCGTGCAGCACGCGGCCGGTGAACTCGTCGACGATGAGCACCTCGCCGTCGGCGACGATGTAGTCCTTGTCCTTCTTGAACAGCTCTTTCGCCTTGAGCGCGTTGTTCAGGAAGCCGACCAGGTGGGTGTGCTCGGGCTTGTAGAGGTTGTCGATGCCGAGCCAGTCCTCGACCTTCTCGACGCCGGCCTCCAGGATGCCGACCGTGCGCTTCTTCTCGTCGACGATGTAGTCGCCGGTGCTCTCCTCGCCCGGGTTCTTCGCCTCGACGCCCTTGCGCAGCCGCGGAACGATCTTGGCGAACTCGCTGTACCACTTGCCCGACTGCTCGCCGGGGCCGGAGATGATCAGCGGCGTGCGGGCCTCGTCGATGAGGATCGAGTCGACCTCGTCGACGACCGCGAAGTTGTGGCCGCGCTGGACGCACTCCTCCAGCGACCACGCCATGTTGTCGCGCAGGTAGTCGAAGCCGAACTCGTTGTTGGTGCCGTACGTGATGTCGGCCTCGTACTGCTTGCGACGCTCGTCGGGCGCCTGCCCGGACACGATGCAGCCGACCTCCAGCCCGAGGAAGCGGTGCACGCGGCCCATGGTCTCGGCGTCGCGCTTGGCCAGGTAGTCGTTGACCGTGACCACGTGGACGCCCTTGCCGGACAGGGCGTTGAGATAGGCGGGCAACGTACAGGTCAGGGTCTTGCCCTCACCGGTGCGCATCTCGGAGATGTTGCCCAGGTGCAGGTTAGCGCCGCCCATGATCTGCACGTCGAAGTGCCGCTGGCCGAGCACGCGGCGAGCCGCCTCGCGGACGGTCGCGAACGCCTCGGGAAGCAGGTCGTCGAGGCTCTCGCCGTCGGCGTAACGCTGCTTGAACTCGTCGGTCAGCGCGCGCAACTCCGCGTCGGACAGGCTCGTGAAGTCGTCCTCGATGGAGTTGACCTGATCGGCGATCCGCTTGAGCTTGCGCAGAGTCTTGCCTTCGCCGGCACGTAGGATCTTGTCGAGAATGGCTGCCACTTTATGTAAAGCTCCTCGCAGGTCTACCCCGGCGGCGCCGCCAGGAGGAGAGGCCGAGACAAACTTCCCCGGTTGCCATCGTAGGCGGTTCCGCAACCAGACACAGCCACCGTGACGACGAGGGCGCCGGACACGTCTGGGAGAATGGGGCCAAGGCAGAGGGTATGCCGGTTGAGCGCCGGTTCGCACCAATAGCGGGATATCCGGCAAAGGAAGGATTTAGTCATGGTTGAGGGGAAGAAGTCCGAGCACACGGAGAATCTCGGCAACCACGGCGGGCGCGCCTCCTCGTGGCTGGCCGTGACTGTCATGGTGGTGGGCACCATCGTGGCCGGCTTCGGGCTGACGGCCGACAACTGGACGCTGGTCTGGGTCGGCGCCGGCGTGTTCGTCGTCGGCGGCATCCTCGCCCTCGTCTTCGACATCTTCACGGACGTGGTGATCGACGCGCCCCGCGTCGGCATGCGCGCCGAAGACCACCGCTGACGCACCCGGCACACGGCGGGCCCCGACGGACCGGGCGCCCGCCGTTCCCATGCCCGGCCACTCCTGGACTCTTTCTTCTCGGCATCCAATTCCCCAACCCCGGTACATCGGCGTGTCGCCCCCGCCCCTTGCACGGCGCGTCTTTCCCGGCCCGCCCTTCCGGTCCAGGGCGTGCCCGGGGGTGGGCCGATTCTGTCGGTGGGCGCCGCTAAATTCCTCCCATGGATAGCCCTACCGTCCCCCAAAGCCTCCCGGGGTTCGCCGCATGACGAACGTGACCGACCTGACCGCCGACGAGGCGCGCCGGGTCATCCTGCGTGCCCAGGGGCTCATCGGCGCCGACGCGCGCAAGGGCGGGGTGCGCGGCATGCTCCGCCGGCTCGGCGCCGTACAGCTCGACACGATCTCCGTCCTGGCCCGCTCCCACGAGCTGGTCGCCTACGCGCGCCTGGGCGCGGTGGGCAGGCCCACGGTCGAGCGCGCCTACTGGCACGATCCCGCCCAGAGCTTCGAGTACTGGTGTCACGCCGCCTGCATCCTGCCCATCGAGCACTGGCCGCTCTACGCCTTCCGGCGCCGCGCCTACCGCGACCGGCGCTACCGCTGGCACGAGGTGCCCGACAGCGTCGACAAGCTGCTGCAGCAGGTGCGCGACTCGGGCCCGCTCACGACGTCCGACGTCGGCGGCGCCAAGAACGGCGGCCCGTGGTGGGACTGGTCCGACTCCAAGATCGGGCTGGAGTGGCTGCTCGACATCGGTGAGATCACCTGCGTGCGCCGCGTCGGCTGGCGCCGCGTCTACGACCTCACCGAGCGCGTGGTGCCCGCCGACCTGCTGGCCGACGACCTGCCCGACGAGGAGTGCGTCGTCCTGCTGGCCGCCATCGCGGGCCGGTCGCTCGGGGTGGCCAACCGTACCGACCTGCTCGACTTCCTGCGGCTCAAGGGCAAGTACGCGGCCATGCTCGACCAGGCCCTGCTCAGCGGCGCCGCCGGGCTGGTGCCGGTCAAGGTGGCGGGCTGGCCGGCCAAGAAGGGCCAGGCCAACGCGTGGGCCGATCCGCAGGCGCTGGAGTCCGAGCCGCGCGGCCGCCATCGCACGACGCTGCTGTCGCCGTTCGACTCCCTGATCTGGCACCGCGGCCGCACCGAGCGCGTCTTCGGCTTCAAGTACCAGCTTGAGCTCTACGTGCCCAAGGAGAAGCGCGTCCACGGCTACTTCACGATGCCGGTGCTGGCCGGGGGCCGCCTGATCGGCCGGGTCGACCCGGCTCGTGAGGGCACCACCCTGGTCGCCCGTCAGGTCCACCTGGAGCCCGGCCTGTCCCCGGCCAAGTGGGCCGACGCCTTCCGCGACGCCCTGTGGTCGGCCGCCGACTGGGTGGGCTGCGACGCCGTCCGCGTCGAACGCACCGACCCTCCGGAGCTCGCCCACCTCCTGACCGCGCCCCGGCCGTAGCTCATCGGCGGGCCGGCGCCACGGCCGCGCCCGCCACGGCCGGAGAAGGGGAACAGCGAACAAGGGACGGCGATCGCACCGGCTCACCGTCCCGGGAGGACAGATCCGGGGGCGCGGCCGGCGGCCTTCGCACGGGCCCGCGCCAGGGTCAGGTGATCTCCAGCATGCGTTCGCGTACCGCGTAGACCACCGCTTCCATCCGCGAGTGCAGCTGAAGCTTGTCGAGGATGTTGCGGACGTGGTTCTTCACCGTGTTCTCGGAGATGAACAGCTGCTTGGCGATCTCGCGGTTGTTCATGCCCTTGGCGACCAGGCGCAGGACCTCCATCTCGCGGTCGGTCAGCCGGGGCACGGGGAGCTGCGGCGGGCGTTCGGCCTCCTTGCGGCTCATGTTCGCGAACTCGCTGATGAGCTTGGCGGCCATCGCCGGGTTGATTAAGGACTGGCCCTCGTGCACGCCCCGCACCGCGGCGGGCACGTCGTTGATCTGCACGTCCTTCAGCAGGTATCCGGTGGCGCCGGCCTTGATGGCCTCGAAGAGGTCCTCCTCCTCGTCGCTCACCGTCAGCATGATGATGCGGGTGCTCGGGACGGACGCCCTGATGCTCTTGGTCGCCTCGATCCCGTCCTGCCGGGGCATGCGCACGTCCATCAGCGCGACGTCGGGCATGAGGCGATCGGCCAGTTCGACCGCCTCCTGCCCGTCGCTCGCCTCACCGACCACCTCGATGTCGGGCTCCGCGGCCAGCGTCAACGCCAGGCTTCGCCGGATCAGCTCGTGATCGTCAACGATCAGCACGCGGATCGGCTCGCTGTCTGCCGTGCGGACCTCGCCGGACTCGGTCACGAGCCCTCCTCGGTCCGGCTTGCGCCTGCCTTGCTCACGGGGAACCTGCTCATCGGACGGCCGCTCCGCTGTCACGCCCGGTCGGGGCCGTAGCGGCGGTCCGCATGGCGGTTGTCCCGTCAGTACCCTCGCTTCGCTCGCTCATCTGAACCTGACTGAGCTCGCTCACGTCTCCTCCTCGTCGGGGGGCCAGAGCCGTCGGACCGCCATGATGGCACGTATGGCACGGTCCTCGGGTGGTCGAGAAGATCTTCCGGTGTGCGATCAGGGCTCTACGAGCCGCAACACGCCGTAGTTGTACCCGCGCCGGTTGTAGACCACGCTCGGCAGGCCGCTCTCCTTGTCACGGAACAGGTAGAAGTCGTGCCCGACCAGTTCCATCTCGAGCATGGCCTGGTCGATGGTCATGGGTTCCGCTCTGTGGAACTTCTCCCGCACGACGAGCGGGCCGTCGCCGTCCATCTCGATCGGGACGATGTCGTCGTCGAGCTTGTCCTCCTGCACCGGCAGGTCCTCGTAGGACTCGGCCGGCTCGGGGACGGGCTTGGTTCCCCGGGACGGCGGGCCGGCGACGTCAGGGAGCGTCGCGGTGAGCTCCGCCACCGAGGGCGGGCAGTGGTTGCCGTGATGGACCTTGCGCCGGTCGGCCAGCCGGCGGAGGCGGCCTTCCAGCTTGTCGAGGGCTAGATCGAGGGCTACGAACCGGTCGTCGGCCGAGGCTTCGGCGCGGATGGCCGGGCCTTTCGAATGGATGGTGAGTTCGACGCGCTCGCGCTGGTCGGCGAGGCGAGGGTTGCGTTCTTTGGACACCTCCACATCGACTCGGATGAGTTTGTTGTCCAGACGTTCGATCCTGGCCAGCTTGGTCGTCACCTGGTCTCGGAACCGGTCACTCACTCCTGTGTGCCGACCCTTGACGATGATGTCCATGCAACAGCCCCCCTTCGTCTAACGACTGAGCAAGAGCGCCCGACGATGTGCGTACCGGACGGGGTTTCCTGTCCGCCTCTCTGTCACCGCTACCCTCTTCCGCCACGACGTCACCGGGTTCTCGGGTGGCACCCGTCCGGCCGACCTGGTCTTCGACCCCACATTCGCCTGCTGAGGATTTCGCAGCTCTGTTGCCACTACTGCCCTTCTCTTCTGGCGAGGGACATCTGGACCCTCGGGAAGGCAGGACTTACCCCTAAGCCGCACCGTGATCGGTCGACAAAGAGTCGCCTTACGTGGACCGTTTTGCCTGCGGCTGGCCTCGGCTAGCAGAGCCGGGGACACCGACTCTGCGCAACCACGGACCCGGACGGGTGCCATGTCAGAACGCTATCCGCATCCTGGGCGAATGTCAGCCGGACGCTCGGCCAAAGGATCACTTTCCGTGATTTTCCCGGAGTTCCGGACGTCCGGATGACCCCGGTGCCGGCGGTCGCCAACCCCTGCGGCCACGCGGCTTCCGGACGCCTGAGCTGTGCCACCTCTTGTTCCCGGGAAGAGACATCCTCTCTTCAAGACGTCCCCAAGAATTGGATCTTTCTTTACCGACAGTGATGCAGAGCAGTTTCAAGATCTTCGGCGTGTCGCGGCGACCGTGGCCGCCAACGGCACCCGCAGACCGGCGGCGCGCAGTGCTCGCGCGGCTTCGGTGAGCGAGGCGCCGGTGGTCAGGACGTCGTCCAGCAGCACCGCAGACGGCGCTGGAGGGCCTTTCGCGCGCCCGGCCACACAGAGGGACCCGGCGAGGTTCGCGGCGCGCTGCGTGGAACTCAGGCCCGCCTGGTCGGCCACCCGCCGGGCCTGCCGCAGCGCCGCCCACGGCTCGGCCCGCACGCCGGACGCGACCAGATGACGGGCGACGAGCACCGCCACCCGGCCCATGGGA
This sequence comes from Nonomuraea sp. NPDC004702, assembly GCF_053601695.1. NCBI lineage: Bacteria > Bacillati > Actinomycetota > Actinomycetes > Streptosporangiales > Streptosporangiaceae > Nonomuraea > Nonomuraea sp. NPDC004702. Next base: position 149,578 of record NZ_JBSGCE010000002.1, on the reverse strand, counting down.
TCGTGCCCACGGACCCGCAGCGCCCTCCTCGCGCTCGGCACCGGCACGACGGCGAACGGCCCTCGCGCCCACCCGGCCCCGGTCCCGGTCGCCGCGCCCAGCGCCGTGAGCACGGTGAACGCCAGCACCTGCGCCAGCACGCCGGCCAGCCCCACCGCCCCCCGCTCCTTGTACGCCAGGATCGCCGCGCGGGCCGCGCCCTCGTACGACGTGGCCGACCAGCACTCGGGCAGGCCGGGCGGGCCCGGCTCAGGCCCGCGCCTGGCGGGCAGGACCGCCATCCCGGCCGCGCACCCGGCGCAACACCGCGCCCCGGCACGCCCGCAGCCCACGCAGGACTGCGGCAGAAACACATCAAGCACCCCCGCCAACACGCCCCCAGCATGCCCCTCACCACCGACAGTTCCCGCGGCTCCGGGAACGCGCCTCCAGCTCAGCAGGGAGGCGGCCCGGGGGGACGGGCCCCTCGCGGTCCGGGCGGAGGACCACTCCAGGCACCACCGAACCCAGGTGAAAGGCGGTTCTAGGGAGGGGCCCCTCGCGGTTCGGGCGGAGGACCACTCCAGGCACGACCGAACCCGGGTGGAAGGCGGTCCGGGGACGGGTTCAGCCCAGGGGGAAGAAGGGGTTCTTGGCGTTGGGTTCGATCTTGCTGGTCCAGCCCTGGCGGTCCTGGTTGAGCTCGATGATCTTGGGGCCCTTCTCGGTGCTCGCCTCCGCGAGCACCCGCCCGTTCAGCGCCGTCACCCCCGCCAGCCGGTCCTTCAGCGGGATCCCGATGGTCTCGCCGTCGCCGATGTCGATCTCGTTCAGGATCTGCCCGGCCTTGCTCTTGATGAGGACCAGCAGGTGCTCGTCGTCCTCCCAGGCGATGTCCTCGATCTCGTACTCGACCTCCGTCGAGGTCAGCGTCTGGAGGTTGCCCAGCATGGGCCCGTTGAGCCCCTCGCTCAGCGCCCCGAGCTGCACGGTGTTCTTGCCGGTGCGCAGGGCCACCCGCACGCCGTCCCTGGCGATCCGGAACGCGGTGACGTCGAGGCCGTCGAGCCCGGGGGCGGAGACGCGCTCGGGGCCGCGCCCGCCGTTGGGGTCGTACCGCAGGACCACCTTGTTGTGCTGGTCGAACGTCCAGAGGGAGCCGTCGCGGCGCCAGGTGGGATCGGTGAGGTCGGCGCCCTCGACGACCTGCTGCCAGCGGCCCTCGGGGGTCAGCCCGGCGATCGAGATGCCGGTGGAGGTGCGCGCCGCGACGATCGCGCCGGTCTGCTGCGTGGACAGTGCGAACGCCTTGAAGTCGGTGTTCCCCTCCCCCGCCGGCCCGGACACGGCGACGCCCGGGCCCTCGTTGCTCATGACGTGCACGGACCCCTTGCTGGTGTAGTACGGCGTGTTGCCGCCGTTGTCCAGCCAGTGGGCCTCCAGGTTGGGCGGCTCGGTCCAGTACTGCTCGCCGTCGACCTGCACCTCGATGGTGCGGCTGTTGGCGACCTTGTTGGTGGTCAGGCTGTACTTGAGCTGCGCCACCAGGGCGGCCTTCTCGCCCAGGTCGAGCGGCAGGAGCGGGCCCGAGAAGTTGATCAGGACGCGGTCTTCGCCGGTGCCGACCGACTCGACCCGCGTGCCCTCGGGGAACACGGTGCCCACGGCGCCGCGCAGCGCGCCGCTCGGCCCCTTGAGCAGCCGCTTGACGATGGTCTGGGCGAAGGTCTCGGTCGGCTTGAGCCGCAGGCACACCCGGTCGACGACCAGGCGCTCGCGGGCGCTGTTGAGGTAGTACAGGTTGGTCAGCCGGTACGCCCGCGCCACGTCGGACTTGGTGAGCAGCAGCCCGTCCGGCAGGTCGTCGACCCGGTAGGCGCCCCGGGCGTCCTTCTTCAGCACGAACAGCCGCTCGGGCGCGTTCCCCGACAGCGGCACGTACGCGTCGTCGGGGTCGATGCGGGCGACCTGCTTGCCCTTGAGCCCGTACGTCTCCGCCTCGTCGCCCTCCCCCGGGGGCTCCACCTGGTACACGTCCTCGATCACCGTCACCGGCCCGGACGCCTTCCACTTGGCCTGGGCCTTGGGCGTCAGGTACCTGGCCAGCACGGTGGGGTCGTCGGGGTAGGCCGCCATGGCCGCCTGGAGCCCCTGGATGAGCCGCTCGGGGTCCCAGTCGTCGCGCGGCGGGACGGCGATCATGCGCTGGAACGGCTTGTTCAGCGGGTCGCCGCCCCCGGTGTCGCTCACCGTGTACGGCCCGCTCACCGGGATCACGGTGCACCCGGAGCCCGCGCAGGCCACGGCCGCGGCGAGGGCGACCGCGGCGCCCACCCGTCTAGTCCTCCTCATGGCCGCCTCCGTCCCCCGAGGCCGGGAGCAGCACCGGCGTCATGTGGCTGCGCCAGGTGCGCCGCATCTCGATCTCGGGCGGCACCAGCGACAGCGGCGAGCCCTTCAGGTCGGCCCCCGCCAGCCTGGGCAGCGTGAGGCGGAACTGCGAGCCCTCGCCCGGCTGCCCCCACGCCTGGAGCCAGCCGCCGTGCAGCGTGGCGTCCTCGCGGGAGATGGCCAGGCCGAGCCCGGTGCCGCCGATGGTCCTGGCCCTGGACGGGTCGGCCCGCCAGAACCGGTCGAAGACCATCGTCTCCTCGCCCGGCTTGAGCCCGATCCCGTGGTCGCGCACGGCGACGGCGACGGCGTCCCGGTCGGCCCCCACGGTCACCACGATCTCCCTGCCCTCGCCGTGCTCGATGGCGTTGAACAGCAGGTTGCGCAGGATGCGCTCGACGCGGCGGTTGTCGACCTCCACCATGCACGGCTCGTGCGGCAGGCGGATGTCGAAGCGGGTGGAGTGGCGCTCGGCCAGCGCCTCTGAGTCGGCGATGGCCCGGTGGACGACGTCGCGCATGTCCACGGAGTCGACGTCGAGCGTGGCGGCGCCGGCGTCGTAGCGGCTGATCTCCAGCAGGTCGGCCAGCATCGACTCGAACCGTTCGAGCTGGGCCTGCATCAGCTCGGCCGAGCGGGCGGCCATGGGGTCGAAGTCCTCGCGGGCGTCGTACAGCAGGTCGGCGGCCATGCGGACGGTGGTCAGCGGCGTGCGCAGCTCGTGGGAGACGTCGGAGACGAACTGGCGCTGGACCTGCGACAGCTCCTCAAGCTGGTGGATCTTGAGCGCCAGGTTGGCGGCCATCTCGTTGAACGAGTTCGCCAGGCGGGCCAGGTCGTCCTCGCCGCGCACCTTGAGACGTTCGTCCAGTTTGCCGGCGGCCAGGCGCTCGGCGGCCTGGCGGGCCAGCCGCACGGGCGTGACGACCTGCCGCGCGACCAGGTACGCGATGGCGGCCAGCAGCAGCACCAGCCCGAGCCCCACCACGACGATGGCCAGCCGGACGTTGGACAGCAGCTCCTCTTCCTCGCTGAACGGGAAGAAGTGGTAGACCTGGTAGTCATCGCCGGTCATGGGCTCGTGCACGACGCCGCCGACCACGAACGTCAGCGTGGCCTGGCTCTGCCCGGCGAACCTGATCGACTCGATCTGGGCCTCGGTCTTGCCGTACTCGGCCCGGTTCATGTACCTCTGCAGGCGCTGCCGGAGCGAGGCGGGCACGTCGTCCTGCACCACCCGGCCCGAGGCCCGCGACATGCCGGGCACGGCCTCGTTGAGTATGAGCACGTCGTAGCGCTTCTTGGAGCCGTCCTCGCCCGACCCGGTGACGGTGTCCATGACCTCGTCGAGCGGGTTGACCTTCTGGTCGGTGTCGGGGGCCTTGGCGCCGTCGTCGGAGGGCGGGATCAGCGCGTCGGCGATCTGCAGCCGGTCGGCGTACGCCTCGTTGAGCGACGACTGCTGGCTGCTCGCGACCACGGACCGGTTGATCTCGTCGGACAGGAACGTGCCGAGGACGACCACGACGGTCACGGAGATCACCAGTGTGCTGGTGACCACCTGGAGCTGGAGCGAGCGCCGCCACACGCTGCGCACCCGGCCCGCCGCACGGCGCACCCTCCGGCGGACGCCGCCGAGAATCTGGCGGATCGTCCGTCGGCGGGCTTTCCTGGTCGGGGGCATGGCGGGGCGGGGCGAAGGCTAGGCGGGGCCGGCTTTGTAGCCCACGCCGCGGACCGTCACGACGATCTCGGGGTGCTCGGGGTCCTTCTCGATCTTGGCGCGGAGTCGCTGCACGTGCACGTTCACCAGCCGGGTGTCGGCGGCGTGCCGGTAGCCCCAGACCTGCTCCAGCAGGACCTCGCGGGTGAAGACCTGGCGCGGCTTGCGGGCCAGGGCGACGAGCAGGTCGAACTCCAGCGGCGTGAGGTTGATCGTCTCCTCGCCGCGCTTGACCGAGTGGCCGGCCACGTCGATGGTGATGTCGCCGATCTGCAGGATCTCGGGCGTCGGCTCGTCGGTGCGGCGCAGCCGCGCCCGCACCCGCGCCACGAGCTCCTTGGGCTTGAACGGCTTGACGATGTAGTCGTCGGCGCCGGACTCCAGCCCGAGCACGACGTCGATCGTGTCGCTCTTGGCGGTGAGCATCACGATCGGCACCCCCGACTCCGCCCTGATCCTGCGCGCCACGTCGATGCCGTCGGCGCCCGGCAGCATCAGGTCGAGCAGGACAAGGTCCGGGCGTGTATCCCGGAACGCGTCGAGCGCCTTGTCGCCGTCGGAGACGAAGGACGGCTCGAAGCCTTCTCCGCGCAACACGATGCCGAGCATCTCGGCGAGAGCGGCGTCGTCGTCGACGACCAGCACGCGACCTTTCATGGCCCCTCATTCGTTCTACGCATTGTGGGACATACCCGCACGATCGCTGAAGGTTACCCTTGGTCGGCCCATGTGTGGGACATGAGCCCTGCGAAAGGCGAATTTTAGGTTCCCCCGGCAACCACAAACCCAGTCTGCGGTAACGGAGCGACTTTCGGCCATCCCCGGCTGCCTTCCTTGCCCCGTTTCGCCGATAAATGAGGGCAAGATGAGCCGGCGAATCACCTCGGTGACACCAGCCACCCGCCCAGCGTGCCAGGATTGGGATATGTCAGACGGTCACGGACGCACGCCCGAGACGCCCCCAGGCTGGTCTGCCGAACAGCCCCCGCCCTACAGCGCCCCGCAGGCTTCACCGTGGACCGCGCCGGGATCGCCCACGCAGACGCCGTACGGCCAACCGTACGAGCCGCAGGGCGAAGCCCCCCAGCCGCCGCCCTACGGCCCGCCGGGGCCTCAGCCACCCTACCCCCAGCCGGGCCACCCGCAGTCCGGCCATCCGCAGCCGGGGTACCCCCAGCCCGGATACCAACAGCCGGGACACCAGCAGCCCGGATACCAGCAAGCCGGATACCAGCAGGGCGGCTACCAGCAGCCCGGCTACGGCTACATGCCGCCGCCCGCGCTGCGGCCCGGCATCATCCCGCTGCGGCCGCTGGGGCTCGGCGACATCCTCGACGGCACGATCAAGCTGATCAGGTCCAACCCCAAGGCCGTGCTCGGCCTGTCCGCCGTCGCCGCCCTGCTCGGCGCGGTGCCGCTGGCCGTGGGACAGGCGGTCATGCTCGGCTCGATGGGCGACGTCCTCGACGACCCGCAGGCCGCCTCCGCCGGTCTCGACAGCTTCTACGGCATCGTCGCCCAGTACGGCGGCATGCTGGTCTCGTACGCGATCCAGTTCGTCGTGGTCACGGTGCTGACCGGCGTGCTGACGCGCATCCTCGGCCGGGCCGTCTTCGGCGGCAACATCACCGCGGCCGAGGCCTGGCACCTCAGCAAGGGCCGGCTCCCGGCGCTGTTCGGTGTCGTCGGGCTGATGGCCGCCATGATGGTCGTGCCCCTGATCGTCCTCACGGCGGTCGTGGTGGCGCTGGCGATGAACGTCTCCTCCTCCGAGGGCGTCGGGCTGACCATCGGCGTGATGGGGCTGTTCGTCCTGCTGTTCATCCCGTACTACCTGTTCATCACCACGCGCTTCGCGTTCGCCGCGCCCGCCGTGGTGCTGGAGGGCAGGGGCCCGATCGACGCGATGCGGCGCTCGTGGCACCTGGTGACCGGCGACTTCTGGCGGGTGCTCGGCATCCTGCTGCTGACGTCGCTGCTGGTCGGCCTGGTGTCGGGGGTGCTGTCGGTGCCGTTCTCGTTCGGCGGGACGCTGATCGGCATGCTCGGCGGCGGCTCGCCGGGCTCGGCCGTGATCGCGGCGGTGTTCATCGCCGCCGGCGCCACGCTGAGCTCGATGTTCGCCTATCCCTTCCAGGCAGGCGTCTCCGGCCTGCTCTACGCCGACCGGCGCATGCGCGGCGAGGCGTTCGACCTCGTGCTGCAGACGGCGGCGATCGAGCAGCAGCGCCAGGGTTGGGTGCACGCCTCGGCCGACGATCTCTGGCACCCGTCCAACTCAGCCAGGTCGTGAGCCCGGTCGGCCGGGAGGAGGCGGCGCGCAAGGCGGCCGAGGAGCTCCTCAAGCCCGGATACGAGAAGGAATCCCTGTTCGACCAGCTCTACCGGCGTTTCGTCCAGTTCATCGGCGACCTGACCGACGCCGTGACGGGCGGCGGCCCGGCCGGCGGGATCATCGCCGCGGTCGTGATCACGCTCATCATCCTGGGCGTGATCCTGCTGGTCGGCTGGCGGCTGCGCAGGACCGCCCGGCGGAACGCCATGGCCGCCGGCGGCCTCTACGGCGAGCGCGTGCTCAACGCCGCCGAGCACCGCAGGGCCGCCGAACGCCTGGCCGCCGAGGGCGACTGGACGCAGGCCATCCGCGAACGCCTCCGCGCCATCGCCCGCGACCTGGAGGAACGCGCGCTGGTGGACGGCATGCCGGGCCGCACGGCCGACGAGCTGGCCGCCGAGGCGGGCAGGGCGCTGCCCGGCTTCGCCGCCGAGCTGGCCGCCGCCGCGCGCTCGTTCGACGACGTCAGCTACGGCGGCGTGCCCGGCACGCAGGCCGCGTACCAGGCGATGAGCGACCTGGACGAGCGGCTGCGCCAGGCGCGGCCCGTCCCGCTCGCCGTGGGAGGCGGGCCGTCGTGAGCGTCTGGAACTCGGAGCCGGCCGCGGCCGGCAGCGCGCCGAGCGCGAACACCACCCCGGTCACCACCCCGGTGGCCACCCCGGTCGCCACCCCGGTCACCGGCTCCGCGCCGGGGGCCGCCGGGCCCTCCGCCGCCACCTCCCCCACCGCCCGCTCCACCTGGCGGGCGAGCCGCGTGATCGTCGTACTGGGCCTGGTCGTCGTCCTGGTCGCGGTGGCCGCGGTGCTGCTCGGCCCGCAGCGGGGCCCCTCGCGCTTCCTCGACCCCGCCGACACCTCGCTCGCCGGGTCGAAGGCGCTGGCGGAGCTGCTGCGGGCGCGGGGCGTCCAGGTCGACCGGGTCGACTCGGTCGAGGCAGCCGCCGCCAAGGCCGCCGGCGGCGGCCGGCTGCTGCTGGTCACCGACCTGACCTACCTCGACGAGCACCGGCTCGCCGAGATCCCCGGCGACCGGCTGATCGTCGGCGACCTGCCCGGCCTCGGCGTGCTGGCCCCCGGCACGAGCACCGAGCGCGAGCCGTCGCGGGTGCGCTCCCGCGAGCCCGGGTGCGCACTGCCCGCCGCCACGCGGGCCGGCAGCGCGCACGTCGGCGGCCTGGTGCTGAACGGCCCGCCCGGCGCCGCCTCCTGCTACCCCGCGGGCGACGGCTACTCCCTGGTCAGCTACCGCACCGGCGACGGCGCCACCACCACGGTCGTCGGCGACGGCGCGTTCATGACCAACCTGCGCCTGCCCGAGGACGGCAACGCGGCCCTCGCACTCAACCTCGTCGGCACCGGCAGGCCCGTCACCTGGCTGGTCCGCCCGGACAATCCGCCCCCGCTCGACCTGCCCGGCTCCGAGGGCAAGTCGATGTACGAGCTGATGCCTCCGAGCGTGCCCTGGGCGATCCTGATGACCTGCCTGACCGTGGCGCTCGTCGCGTTCTGGCGGGGGCGCCGCCTCGGGCCGGTGGTCACCGAGAAACTGCCCGTCGTCGTGCGGGCCGCCGAGACGGTCGAGGGCCGCGGCAGGCTCTACCGCGCCAGGAGGGCCAGGCAGCGGGCCGCCGACTCGCTGCGCGCCGGCACGGTCGACCGGCTCACGCCCCGCCTGGGCCTGGCCCAGGGCGCCGGGCCGCACGAGCTGGTCGCGGCCCTGGCGGCGCGGATCGCCGACGACCCGCAGGTGGTCGGCGCCGCACTGTACGGCCCGCCGCCGGCCGACGACGCCGGGCTCGTCGCGCTGGCCGGGTACTTGGACTCCATCGAAAGGCAGGTCAGTGAACTCTGAGGAGACTTTCCGCGTGGCCCCCTCGGGCGAGGCGGCCAGGGAGGCGCTCGGCGCGCTGCGGGCCGAGGTGTCCAAGGCCGTGGTCGGCCAGGACGCCGTGGTCACCGGGCTCGTCATCGCCCTGCTGTGCCGGGGGCACGTGCTGCTCGAAGGCGTGCCGGGCGTGGCCAAGACGTTGATGGTGCGCACTCTCTCAGCGGCCCTGTCGCTCGACTTCAAGCGCGTGCAGTTCACGCCCGACCTGATGCCGGGCGACGTGACCGGCTCGCTAATCTACGACGCGAAGTCCAGCGAGTTCGAGTTCAGGGAGGGGCCGGTCTTCACGAACCTGCTGCTCGCCGACGAGATCAACCGCACCCCGCCCAAGACGCAGGCGGCGCTGCTGGAGGCCATGGAGGAGCGGCAGGTGAGCGTGGAGGGCGCGGCCCGTCCGCTGCCCGACCCGTTCGTGGTCTGCGCGACCCAGAACCCGGTCGAGTACGAGGGCACCTACCAGCTCCCCGAGGCCCAGCTCGACCGGTTCCTGCTCAAGCTCACCGTGCCGCTGCCGCCGCGCGACCACGAGATCTCGGTGCTCGAACGGCACGCGCGCGGCTTCGACCCGCGCGACCTGTCCGACGTCAAGCCCGTGGCCACGGCCGAGGACCTGGCGGCCGGCCGCGAGGCGGTCTCCCAGGTGCACGTGGCCCCCGAGGTGCTCGGCTACATCGTCGACGTGGCCCGCGCGACCAGGAGCTCGGCGTCGCTGCAGCTCGGCGTCTCGCCACGTGGCGCGACGGCGCTGCTGGCCGCCTCCAGGGCGTGGGCGTGGCTGTCCGGGCGCCCCTACGTGACGCCCGACGACGTGAAGGCGCTGGCCAGGCCGGCGCTGCGGCACCGCGTCCAGCTGCGGCCCGAGGCCGAGCTGGAGGGCGCGACCGCCGACGGCCTGCTCGACGGCATCCTGGCCTCGGTCCCGGTCCCGCGCTGATGGCCCGCTCCGACGCACGCGAGAGGTCCGCGGCAGGCTCGGCCGGGAGGCGCCGATGGCTCTGACGGGACGCGCCGGGCTGCTCGCCGCGGCCGGGATCGTGGTCGTGCTGCTCGCGCCGCAGCCCGGGGCCGCGCTGGCCGGGGTCTGCCTGCTGCTGGCCGCCGCGATCATCGTGGACCTGGTGTTCGCGGGCGCCGTGCGGCCCCTGCGGTTCCACCGTTCGGGCGACACGCTCGTACGTCTGGGGCAGACGGCCACGGTCGAGCTGATCGTGGAGAACCCGGGCCGCCGGCGGGTGCGCGGCCGGATCAGGGACGCCTGGCCGCCCTCGGCCGGGGCCGTCCCCCGGGTCGCCGAGCTCGACGTGCCGGGCGGCGAGCGGCGCAGGATCGTGGTCACGCTCAACCCGACCAGGCGCGGGGACCGGTCGTCGGTGGCGGTGACCGTGCGCTCGGTCGGGCCGCTCGGCCTGGCCGCCCGTCAGGGCAGCCACCGTTCGCCCTGGTCGGTGCGGGTGCTGCCGCCGTTCCTGTCGCGCAAGCACCTGCCGTCCAGGCTGGCGCGGCTGCGCGAGCTCGACGGCCGGCATCCGGCGCTGGTGCGCGGGCAGGGCACCGAGTTCGACTCGCTGCGCGAGTACGTGGTGGGCGACGACGTGCGGTCCATCGACTGGCGGGCCACGGCGCGCCGCAACGACGTGGTCGTGCGCACGTGGCGGCCGGAGCGCGACCGGCGCGTGCTGATCGTGCTCGACACCGGCCGCACGTCGGCGGGCCGGGTGGGCGACGCGCCGCTGCCCCTGGCCGGGGCCGCCGCGCAGGGCCCGGGGCTGCTGGTACGTCCCGACCCGCGGCCCGCCCCCGGCTGGCCGCGGCTCGACTGGTCGATGGACGCGGCGCTGCTGCTGGCCGCGCTCGCCGCCCGGGCCGGCGACCAGGTCGACTTCCTGGCCTACGACCGGGCGGTGCGCGCGTGGGTGAGCGGCGCGTCCCGTACCGAGCTGCTGTCGTCGCTGGTCAACGTGATGGCGCCGATCGAGGCCGAGCTGGTCGAGGCCGACGGGCAGGGCATGGTGGCCGCCGTCCTGTCCCGGGCCAAGCGGCGCTGCCTGGTCGTGCTGCTCACCGACCTCAACGCGGCGGCGCTCGACGAGGGCCTGATGCCGGTGTTGTCGCAGCTGTCCTCGCGGCACCTGGTGCTGGTCGCGGGCGTGTCCGACCCGCGGGTGGCGGCCATGGCGGCCAGGCGCGGCAGCACCGAGGAGGTCTACGACGCGGCGGCGGCCGAGCAGGCCCAGCTCGCGCGCAGGCGCATCACGGCCAGGCTGCGCCGGCACGGCGTCGAGGTCGTGGACGCGCTGCCCGAGGACATCGCGCCCGCGCTGGCGGACGCCTACCTGGCGCTGAAGGCCGCGGGCCGGCTCTAGACCGGGGGCCGCTAGGCCGTGGGGGCGACGTCGGGCGCGCGTTCGACGTCGCCGGTCTCGTTCTCGCGCAGGGCCCTGCGGCCGAAGACGATCACGTACGCCAGGAAGGCCGCCTCGGCGAGCACGCCGATGCCCACCCGCACGGCCGTGGGCAGCCCGGACGGCGTCACGAACGCCTCGATGAGGCCCGACACGAACAGCACCACGACCAGCCCGAGCGCGACGCTCATCACGGCCCTGCCCTGCTCGGCCAGCGCCTCCAGCCGTTTGCGCGGCCCCGGATCGATCACCGTCCAGCCCAGGCGCAGGCCGACGGCGGCGGCCAGGAAGACGCCGGTCAGCTCCAGCAGGCCGTGCGGCGTGATCAGGCCGAAGAAGATGTCCAGCTTGCCCCTGGAGGCCATCAGTCCGGCCGAGACGCCGACGTTCTCGGCGTTGCTGTAGAGGATGAACGGGATGGGGATGCCGAGCAGGATGGCGTAGATGATGACCTGGGCCGACACCCAGGCGTTGTTGACCCACACGTGGCTGGCGAAGGAGGCGGCGGGGTGCTCGGAGTAGTAGTCGGCGAAGTCGTGGTCGACGAGCTGGGCGATCTCGTCCGGCGAGGCGATCGACGCCTGCACGTCGGGGTTGGCGGCCACCCACGCCCCCAGCACCCACGCGACCGCGATGCTGGCCAGCGCCGCGGCCAGCCACCACCACCGCGCCCGGTAGGCCACCACGGGGAAGGAGACGGTGAAGAAGCGGGCCAGCTCCCGCCAGGCGGGCGTGTGCGCGCCGGTCACCGCCGACCTGGCCCTGGCCACCAGCGCCGACAGCCGTCCGGCCAGCACCGCGTCACGGGAGGAGGAGCGCACGATGGACAGGTGCGTGGACACCCGCTGATAGAGGTCGACCAGTTCGTCCACTTCCGCGCCGGTCAGCGAGGAGCGGTTCTTGACCAGGTGGTCGAGCCGGTCCCAGACGGGGCGGTGTGCTGTGACGAACGCATCGATGTCCACCCGACCATTGTGGCCGCTCGATCAATGCGGCATTGCCGTTAGGCTCCACATATGTCAGAGGTTGTGACCGGGGACGCCGTCGTCGTCGAGGTGCGGGTGGCCCAGATGCCCTCGCGCGCGCTGGCGTTCGTCATCGACATGACGGTGCAGCTCGTCGTGCTGATCGGCGCGTACATGCTCCTGGGCGCGTTCGCGGTCGTCTCGGACGACGCCATGCTCGGCGCGGCCATGATCGTGCTGCTGGTGCTGGTCATGATCGGCTATCCGGTGCTCTTCGAGACGCTCAGCAGGGGGCGCAGCCTCGGCAAGCTGGCGCTCGGCCTGCGGGTGGTCGCCGACGACGGCAGCCCGGAACGCTTCCGGCAGGCGCTGTTCCGCGGGCTGGCCGGGCTGGTGGAGTTCTGGATGTTCTCCGGCGCGCCCGCGCTGATCTCCTCGCTGGTCTCCCAGCGGGGCAAGCGGCTCGGCGACATCTTCGCCGGGACCATCGTGATCTCCGACCGGGGGCCGCGCGAGAGCGGACAGGCCATCCTCATGCCGCCGCCGCTGGCCGCGTGGGCCGCCACCCTGGAGCTCTCCCAGCTTCCCGAGGAGGTGGCGCAGGCCGCCCGCCAGTACCTGATGCGCTGGCACGACCTCACGCCGCAGGTCCAGCACGACATGGGGGTGCGCATCGCGACGCAGACCGCGGCCTTCGTGTCGCCGGCCGCGCCCGCGGGGGTGCCGCCGCACGCGTACCTGAGCGCGGTGCTGGCCGAGCGCCGGCGGCGGGAGGAGGCCCGCTTCGCGCGCCAGGCCGCCCTGGCAGCCGGCGCCGCGCCGCGGCCCACGCCGTACGCGCCGTACCCGCAGCCGGGGCCGTACCCGCAGCCGGGGCCTCATGCGCCGCAGGGGCCCTACCAGCAGCAGGGGCCGTACCCGCAGGCGCAGCCGCAGGCGCAGCCGCAGGCGCAGCCGCAGGGAGCTCCGCGGCGGCCTCAGCCGGGGCCCGCGCCGGAGCCGCCGAAGGCGACTCCGGGCGGGTTCGCGCCGCCGCAGTGAGCCGGCGGCGCGGGATCATGCAGCGGATCAGTTGCCGCCGGGGACGCCGCGCCCGTGCTCGGGGTACGAGCCCTGCGTCTGCGCGTTCAGCTGGCCCATCTTGACGCTGTTGGCCTGGTTCGTCCGCGGGTCGTTGAGCTTGAGCACGTCCAGGCCCAGGTTGAAGTCCGAGCCGTAGATGTAGCCGTTGTAGTAGTACGCCGACCAGAAGCCGCCGTCGAGCGGCGGAGCGGTCTCGTCCGGCCCGCGCTCGAAGTAGGCGATCTCCTGCGGGTGGGCGGAGTCGGTGAAGTCCACCACCGAGATGCCGCCCTGGTACCACGCCTGCACCATGACGTCGCGGCCCTTGACCGGGATCAGCGAGCCGTTGTGCGCGACGCAGTTCTCGGTGTCGGCCTGGTGCCGGGCGATCTTGAAGTAGCCCTTGAACACGAGCTGCCCGCCGACGATGTCGTAGTAGGCGTTGGCGCCCTTGTTCGGGCCGATGGCCGCGTTGCAGGTGGCCCGGCTGCCGCCGCCCAGCTCGTCGGTGAAGACGACCTTCGTGCCCTCGTTGTTGAACGTGGCCGAGTGCCAGAACGCGAAGTTCACGTCATCGCGCACCTTCGCGGTGACCTTGGGCTGCTCGGGGTCGGAGATGTCGAGCAGGATGCCCTCGCCCATGCAGGCGCCCGCGGCGATGCCCTTCTCGGGGTAGGCGGTGATGTCGTGGCAGCCGGTGGTGGCCGACTTGCCGTTCGGGTACGGCAGCGGCAGGCCGGGGTTGCCGCCGTCGGGGAACAGGTTCGGCGTCGCGATGACGGCCGCGCCGGCCGGGTTGTCCAGCGGGACCTTGATGATCGAGATCAGGTCGTGCGGCGGCTTGCAGTCCGGGTAATTCGCGTTGGGGCCGTAGGAGGAGACGTAGATGTAGACGTTCTTGCCGTCGCGGCCGGGCACCAGCGTGTTGGTGTGCGAGCCGCAGTTCGTCTCGACCGACTTGACGTACTTGGGGTTGGACTTGTCGCTCACGTCGAAGATGCGCATGCCCTCCCACGACTCCTTGACGGAGGCGCTCTGGGAGGTGCTGCTGCACGAGTCGTCGTTGCGCGAGGAGTCGACGGACCCGAACAGCAGATTGCCGTAGACGGACATGTCCATCTGGCCGCCGGGGCACACGACCGAGCTCACCAGCGACGTCTTCTTCGGCTGCTTGATGTCGTAGATCGAGAAGCCGTAGTAGTTGCCGACGAAGGCGTAGTCGCCCTGGAAGGCCATGTCGGTGTGGATGTCGGACAGCGCCTGTGGCTTGGGCACGTTCGTGACGTGCGTGATGTTGGAGCTCATGACGATCTCGCCGGGAGCCGGGATGTCCGCAGCCTGGGCGGGCAGTGTGGCGCCCGTTGCCGCCACGAGGGCGGCGACCAGGATGAGGGCCCTTCGGGGGGTGAACACTCCGTGGTCCTCCTATAAAGGGGGCATAAATCTCCGTCATCGTCGCTCACGCCGCCAGGACCTGGCCAGTGTCCAATGTGTCAAATCTTGTTCCGTTTCAACCTCTTTCGCTGGAGCGGTATATGGCCTAGAGTCCGCATTCTCGTCCCGAGCCAGTCAGGAGGCCGAGTGCGCGGCGCGCTCATCGTCATCGCGGGCACGCTGATTGCCCTGTCCGGCTGCTCCTCCGGCGCGTCCTCCGCCCCGCGGGCCGACTCCACCGCGCCGGTGCTCGCCCCCGGCCGTCCCGGCGAGCAGGCCCGCACGCTGGCCCCGGGCGAGGCGGCCACCGCCGTCCCCGGGCCCACGGCCAACGCCGCCGACATCACGTACGTCCAGGACATGATCGTCCATCACCGGCAGGCCCTCGACATGGCGATCCTGGCTCCCACCAGGGCGGACTCCGTCAAGCTCAAGGGCCTGGCCGACCGGATCAAGACGGCCCAGGGCCCGGAGATCCAGTTCATGACCACCTGGCTCAAGGAGCAGGACCAGAAGGTGCCCGACCACCACGCGGCGCACGGCGACATGCCCGGCATGGCCACGCCCGAGCAGATGGCGGCGCTGAAGGCGGCCACGGGCAAGGACTTCGACCGGCTGTTCCTGGAGCTGATGATCAAACACCATCTGGGCGCTCTTGAGATGTCCGACCGGGTCCTGACCGCGGGCTCGCACATCAAGATCGAGGAGCTGGCCACGGACGTCAGCGTCACCCAGACGGCCGAGATCCGCCGCATGCAGGAGATGCAGGCGGCTCTCTAGCCTCCTGGAAGCTCCGGTCTCCCAGGAGCTCTGGTCTGTCTCCTAGGAGCCGACCCGCCAGGAGTGGAGGTAGTCCTCCTGCTCCGGGGTCAGCGTGTCGATGCCGATGCCGGCGGCGGCCAGCTTGAGCTTGGCCACCTCGTGGTCGATCTCCTCCGGCACGTCGTACACGCCGGGCACCAGGCCCGCCCGCTGCCCCGCCAGCCAGGCCACGGCCAGCGCCTGCGCGGAGAACGACATGTCCATGACGGCCGCCGGATGGCCCTCGGCGGCGGTCAGGTTGACCAGTCGGCCCTCGGCCAGCAGCAGCAGGCGGTTGCCGTCGGGCATGACGTACTCGTCGGTGTTCGGGCGCACCCCCCTGTGCACCTCGCGGGCCATCTCGTCGAGGGCCCGCACGTCGATCTCGACGTCGAAGTGGCCGGCGTTGGCCAGGATCGCGCCGTCCTTCATCACGGACAGGTGCTCGGCCCTGATGACGTCCCGGTTGCCCGTCACGGTGACGAACAGGTCGCCGATCATCGCCGCCTGGGCCATGGGACGCACCTCGTAGCCCTGCAGGGTGGCGTCGAGGGCCTTGACGGCGTCGATCTCGGTGACGACGACCCGCGCGCCGAGCCCCTTGGCCCGCTCGGCCACGCCGCGCCCGCAGAACCCGAACCCGGCCACCACGACCGTACGGCCCGCGAGCATGGTGTTGGTGGCGCGCATGATCCCGTCGAGGGTGGACTGCCCGGTGCCGTACCGGTTGTCGAACATGCGCTTCGTACGGGTGTCGTTGACGGCCACGACCGGGAAGCGCAACGCCTGCTCGGCCGCCATCTGCCGCAGCCGGATGATGCCGGTCGTGGTCTCCTCGCACCCGCCGCTCACGCCTTCGAGCAGGTCGGTGCGCTCGGTGTGCAGGATGTTCACCAGGTCGCAGCCGTCGTCGAGCACGAGGTCGGGGCCGAGGTCGAGGGCCTGGTGGATGTGCAGGTAGTAGGTGGCGCGATCGACCCCGGCCCGCGCGTGCACGGCGATCCCATACGCGCGCAGGGCCTCGGCCACGTCGTCCTGGGTGGACAGCGGGTTGGAGGCGGCCAGCGCGATCTCGGCGCCGCCCGCCTTCAGCGCGCCCATGAGCACGGCCGTCTCGGCGGTGACGTGCAGGCAGGCCGCGATCTTGAGCCCGTCGAGCGGGCGTTCGAGCGCGAACCGCTCGCCGATGGCGGTCAGCACCGGCATCGAGCGCGCGGCCCAGGAGATCTGCCGCTCGCCGCTTTCCCAGAGATCCATGCCCAGCCCCTCGCGAAAGAGCACGGCTCCGGGAGGGCCCCCCTCCCGGAGCCGCCCAGCCGATCAGTAGCGGTAGTGGTCGGACTTGTACGGGCCCTCGACGTGCACGCCGATGTAGGCCGCCTGCTCCTTGGTCAGCTCGGTGAGCTTGACGCCGAGCGCGTCGAGGTGGAGGCGGGCGACCTTCTCGTCGAGGTGCTTGGGCAGCGTGTAGACGCCGATCGGGTATTCGGCCGTCTTGGTGAACAGCTCGATCTGCGCGATCACCTGGTTGGTGAAGGAGTTGGACATGACGAAGCTGGGGTGGCCGGTGGCGCAGCCCAGGTTCATCAGGCGGCCCTCGGCCAGCACGATGATCGAGTGGCCGTCGGCGAAGACCCATTCGTCGACCTGCGGCTTGATGTTGTTCTTCACGATGCCGGGCAGCTTGGCCAGGCCGGCCATGTCGATCTCGTTGTCGAAGTGGCCGATGTTGGACACGATCGCCTGGTGCTTCATCTGCGCCATGTGCTCGGCGGTGATGATGTTGAAGTTGCCGGTGGTGGTCACGAAGATGTCGGCGATGCCGACGACGTCCTCCAGCGTGGTGACCTGGAAGCCGTCCATGGCCGCCTGGAGGGCGCAGATCGGGTCGATCTCGGTGACGATGACCCGGGCGCCCTGGCCGCGCAGCGCGTCGGCGCAGCCCTTGCCGACGTCGCCGTAGCCGCAGACCACGGCCACCTTGCCGCCGATGAGCACGTCGGTGGCGCGGTTGAGGCCGTCGATGACGGAGTGGCGGCAGCCGTACTTGTTGTCGAACTTGGACTTGGTGACCGAGTCGTTGACGTTGATCGCCGGGAAGAGCAGCTGGCCGTTCTTGTGCATCTCGTAGAGACGGTGCACGCCGGTGGTGGTCTCCTCGGTCACGCCCTTGATGCTCTCGGCGATGCGCGTCCAGCGCTTGTCCTCGCCGACCGTGCGGGTGAGCAGGTCGATGATGACGTGCCACTCCTCCGGGTCGTCGGCGCCGGCGGGGGGCACGGCCCCGGCCTTCTCGTACTCGGCGCCCTTGTGCACGAGGAGCGTGGCGTCGCCGCCGTCGTCGAGGATCATGTTGGGGGCGTCACCGCCGGGCCAGGTGAGGGCCTGCTCGGTGCACCACCAGTACTCCTCCAGCGTCTCGCCCTTCCAGGCGAACACGGGGACGCCCTTCGGGTCGTCGACGGTGCCCTCGGGGCCGACGACGACCGCGGCGGCGGCGTGGTCCTGGGTGGAGAAGATGTTGCAGCTGACCCAGCGGACCTCGGCGCCGAGCGCGACCAGCGTCTCGATGAGCACGGCCGTCTGGATCGTCATGTGCAGGGAGCCCATGATCTTCGCGCCGCGCAGGGGCTGGGAGGCCGCGTATTCCTTGCGCATCGCCATGAGGCCGGGCATCTCGTGCTCGGCGAGCCGGATTTCCTTACGGCCGAAGTCGGCAAGTGAAAGGTCGGCGACCTTGAAGTCCATCGGGATTCCCCTCGCGTCACGATTGCTGTCGCGGACGAGTTTAGGCGGCGCTCGGGCAGCCCCGCATCTCCGAGACAGCGAAACTGACGTAAGAATGTAAGGATGCGCATCACGGAAGCGGCCAAGCGGCTCGGCATGTCCCCACGAATGCTCCGATACCGGGAGGCACTGGGCCTGCTGCCGCCGGTCCGTGAGCGGGGGGCGCACCGCAGATTCGGGCCCGAGGAGCTGGCCGCCGTGGCGCAGGGGGTGGAGCTGGAGAAACGCTTCGACGTCTCGCCCGCCGAGCTGGCCTTCGCGTTGCGCGTGCTGAGCGAGCCGCAGGTGGCCGCGGCCGTGCGCGACCTGGGCGTGCGCATCGGCCGCATCCAGGTGCCGCGCCGGGCCCTGGACTTCGAGAAGGAGAAGGCCCTGAGGCTCCTGCGACCCCAGGGCTGAGCGTCAGCTCGTCGTCGTGCGCAGCCGGTCGAGGTCGGGCTCCAGGTAGATCACCCGCGCGATCGGCACGGCGTCGCGGATGCGCCGCTCGGCCTCGTCGATGCCGCGGGCCACCTCGCCGGCCGTGTCGTCGTGCTCGACCGCGATCTTGGCGGCCACCAGCAGCTCCTCGGGGCCGAGGTGCAGCGTGCGCATGTGGATGATCCTGGCCACCTCGGGCGCCCCTTCCAGCGCGGCCCGGATCTGCTCCTCGACCTCGGGCGAGGCGCCCTCACCGAGCAGCAGCGACTTGGTCTCGACGGCCAGCACGACCGCGATGATCGCCAGCAGCACGCCGATCATGAGGGTGCCGATGCCGTCCCAGACGCCGTCGCCGGTGATGACCGCCATCGTCACGCCGAACAGCGCGAAGATCAGACCGAGCAGCGCGCCCAGGTCCTCCAGCAGGATGACGGGCAGCTCGGGCGACTTCGACCGGCGGATGAAGGCGAACCACGACTGCTTGCCGCGCAGCGGGTTGGACTCCTTGATCGCCGTACGGAAGGAGAAGCCCTCGGCGATGATCGCGAAGATCAGCACCGCGAACGCCCAGATGGGCTTGTCGACCTCGGCCGGTTCGGAGATCTTGTGCCAGCCCTCGTAGAGGGAGAAGACCGCGCCGATCGTGAACAGCACGACGGCGACCACGAACGCGTAGAAGTAACGCTCGCGCCCGTAGCCGAAGGGATGGGTCTTGTCGCTGGCCCGCTGGGCCCGTTTCCCGCCGATCAGCAGCAGGAGCTGGTTGCCCGAGTCGGCGACCGAGTGGATGCCCTCGGCCAGCATCGAGGACGACCCGGTGAAGAACGCCGCCACGAACTTCGACACCGCGATCGCCAGGTTGGCGCTCAGCGCCGCAATGATTGCCTTCGTGCCACCACTCGCGCTCACCGGACGTCTCCACTCATAAAGATCACCTAAAAAGACCCTGACATGGGATCCTATTGGGAAATCCTGGCCCGAAGCTCATTGATCGTGGCCACAGGCGTCGGATCGACGGCGTAGCCGAGGGCCAGGTAGGTGGCGGCGTAGTCGGCCAGGCCGACGAGCGTGGCCAGCCGTTCGAGCGGATGCACGCCCTCCGCGGCCAGCTCGGTGACCGGCACGTCACGGTCGTGCGCGAGCCGCAGCGACGCCTCGCGCTGCCGCGTGACCTGGGGATGTTCCTCGACGTCGCGCAGCATGACGAGCCTGAGCGTCGGCCCGGCCTCGTCGGCGAAGATGTCCCGCTCGGCCAGCGGCCCCTCCAGAGCCGCCACCTGGTTGTGGCCGGCCTCGGGCAGCTGACCGAAGACCGCGGGGTACTTGCCGGTCTCGTTGAGCTGGCAGGCCAGCCGGTACGCCGCCGCGCAGGCCACCGGCGAGGAACCCCAGATCATCGGGATGCTCTCGGCCAGGTCCATGGCGAGCGATTTACCCGGATTGACGAAGGACTCGCTGGAGGGACGGCAGCGGTTGGCGATGTCCTCCAGGATCGCGGCCACCCGCTCGAACACCTCGGGCCCGGCGGTGACCAGCCCGAGCGCCGACGCGGCCACGATCACCGGAACCGTCAGCAGCCACAGCCCCGACCTCGGCTGCCCCTCCACCCGCACCGGGACGTGGATCGCCGACGCCTGCACGGCCACGGCCTCCAGCGGCGAGCCCGGCGGGCACACCGCCAGCAGCCCGCACCCCCGCCGCACGGCCTGGACGGCGACGGAGACCGTCTCGTCGTCGTCGCCGGTGGCGGAGACGGCGATGACCAGGTCGGTCGCACCGACCCAGCCCGGCAGCTGGTAGGACCGCAACGTCACGATCGGCGCCGGCACGCCGTTGCCGCACACCGCCGCGAGGATGTCTCCGGTCAGGCCCGCCGTGCCCATGCCCGCGACCACGACGGCCCGCGGGCGGCCCTGGGCGGACAGCCGGTCGACGCCGGCCTCGACCGCGGCACGGTGACCCGTGCGCACCTGGGCGGCCGAGGCCGCGACCGCGAGCAGCATGCCGCCCGGATCGGCCGCGGTGAGGTGTTGCTGGTCATCGAGCCGCCCGGGCTCCCAGGTCACGGCTTCCTTGCCTCATCGACCAGCAGGACGGGGATGTCGTCGCGCACGGGGTAGATCAGACCGCAGTCCGTGCAGACCAGCTCCTCGGTCTCGGCCTCGGCGCGCAGGGGCGCCTTGCAGGCCGGGCAGGCCAGGATCTCCAGCAGCCAGTCGTCGATCTTCACAGTGACACCCTTCCCACGATGGCGAGGACCTCGTCCTTGATCGCCTTCATCTTGCTCTCGTCGGCCGCCTCGGCGTTCAGCCTGAGGAGCGGCTCGGTGTTGGACGCGCGCAGGTTGAACCACCAGTCGGGGCCGGTGATCGTCAGGCCGTCGAGCTCGTCGACCTCGCCGCGGCCCGCGAAGGCCGCGCGGACGAGCGCCAGCGCCTCATCCTGGTCGGCGACCGCGCTGTTGAGCTCGCCGGAGGCGTGGTAGCGCGAGTAGGCGGCCACCACCTGGGACAACGGGCGCTCCTGCTCGCCGAGCGCGGCCAGCACGTGCATCGCGGCGAGCAGGCCCGAGTCGGCGAACCAGAAGTCGCGGAAGTAGTAGTGGGCGGAGTGCTCGCCGCCGAAGATCGCGCCGGTGCGGGCCATCTCCGCCTTGATGAAGGAGTGGCCGACGCGCGTGCGCACGGGCGTGCCGCCGTGCTCGCGGACGATCTCCGGCACGCCGAGCGAGGTGATCACGTTGTGGATGATCGTGCCGCCGGGGTCTTTGGCCAGCTCACGGGTGGCGACCAGGGCGGTGACGGCCGACGGCGAGACGGACGCGCCCCGCTCGTCGACCACCCAGCAGCGGTCGGCGTCGCCGTCGAAGGCGAGGCCCAGGTCGGCGCCGCTCTCGACGACGGCCCGCTGCACGTCGAGGAGGTTCTGCGGCTCCAGCGGGTTGGCCTCGTGGTTGGGGAAGCTGCCGTCGAGCTCGAAGTAGAGCGGGACCAGCTCCAGCGGCAGGCCCTCGAACACGGCCGGGACGGTGTGGCCGGCCATGCCGTTGCCGGCGTCGGCGACGACCTTGAGCGGCCGGATCGCCGACAGGTCGACGAGCCCGCGCAGGTGGGCGGCGTAGCCGGACAGCAGGTCCTTCTCGATCAGCGACCCGGTCGGGGTGGCGGGGGCGCCCAGCAGCTCGGCCGCGCGGTCGCGGATCTCTGCCAGCCCGGTCTCGCCGCCGATCGGCACCGCGCCGGCGCGGCACATCTTCATCCCGTTGTAGCGGGCCGGGTTGTGGCTGGCGGTGAACATCACGCCGGGCAGGCCGAGGCTGCCGCTGGCGTAGTAGAGCAGGTCGGTGGAGCCCAGCCCGGCGAACACGACGTCGGCGCCGCGCGAGCGGGCGCCCCTGACGAACGCCTCGGCCAGCGGCACGGAGGACTCTCGCATGTCATGGGCGACCACGACGGACGCGGCTCCGGTCACCTCGACGAACGCCGCACCCACGGCCTCGGCGATCGGCTCGTCGAGCTCGTCGGGAACCACCCCGCGAACGTCGTACGCTTTGAAGATCTTGGCGAGGTCGCCCACTCTCCAGCTCCGCCCTAGGTCGTTTGTCGTGTGAAACGAGCCTACCGGTCGCGGTGCTGCTGGGCCGACCGGAGAACGCGCAGGTGGCCCCTGCGCCCGACCTCGACCCCTTGGCCGACCGGCTCGCCGCTGCCGGACGGGGTGGGCCTGGCGGCTTCCCTGACCGCGTTGGCCAGCGCCTCCAGGTCGTCTGAGCTGGGGGAGTTGCCGTCGGTGGGGAGCCGGACGACCTCCCAGCCGCGGGGAGCGGTCAGCCGCTCGGCGTGTTCGGCGCACAGGTCGTAACAGTGTGGCTCGGCGTACGTCGCCAGAGGGCCGAGAACTGCGGTCGAGTCGGCGTATACGTACGTGAGCGTGAAGACGGCAGGCTGGCTGCAAGCGGTGCGGGAACAGCGGCGGACGGGGCTCACGGAGGGACCGTATCTGGTAAGAGTGCGAGGCGCCACTATCTGAGCGCTCTTAACGAGCGTGTCGCCACAATTCGGACACCTGTCGCAGGCTTTCCACCCACATGCGCCGATGCGCGCGCCTGAGGGACAACCTTGCCCCCTCGCCGCTGACGCCACACCGGTCGCGCCGTACTTTCGGGATTCCTTGATCGACGGCCGAGGAAGGTGACCATCCGGAACGGACAGCCGGGCACGAGGGCGTCCGTCGGAACCCACGCCCCCTGACGGCGGCGGCGCGGGCGGGGGTTCCGGGGGTTCGCGGGCACGTGCCCTTACACTTGGTCGGTGACTCCAAAGCGCGGTCCCAGACGGCGCGATCGCCACGGTCGTGGCCTGCGCGGCCCCCTCGCCCCCTCCCACGTCCCCATGGCCCGTTCCCGCAGCGAGCGCTTCGACGACCTCGTCCTCGACGCCGTCGACCGGCTGCGGCCCCGGTGGGACAAACAGCTGTCCGCCGTGGAGTTCGCGGTCGAGGAGGTGCCGCCGCTCAACGAACTGGGCGACGGCCCGAGCATGGGCACCGAGCCGATCCCGTTCGGCCGGGCCGACGCGGCCAGCGGCCAGTCACCGGCCGCGGTGGTGATCTACCGCCGCCCGCTGGAGGCGCGCGCCCGCGACCGCGACACCCTGGGCGCGATGGTGCACGACACGGTGGTCGAGCAGGTCGCCACGCTGCTCGGCCTCGCCCCCGAGACCGTCGACCCGGGCTACGACGACCGCCGCTGACCCGCGGCTCCCCCGGGCTGCGACGACCGCCGCTCACCCCCGGCTCACCCGTGGCTCACCTGCCGCTCAGCCGCGGCTCAGCCGGGCAGCACCACGCGGGGGCTGTCGGTCAGCGCGGGCAGCACGGTCCACACGCGCGCGGGCGCGAGCGGCTGGGCGGTGACGAGCAGGCCGTCCTTCTCCCGCTCCTCGATGACCCGGCCGCCGTAGACCTGGCCCGACACGGGCGTGACGACCACGGCGAACTCGCCCTTGCCGCGCAGCCGCACCTCCTTGGTCCGCCCGGCGGGCACCGCCACGTCGTACGGCCTGCCCGCCGCGCCCTTCGCCGGCACCTCCTGCACCCTGACCTCGCCGGGCCCGTCCGGCGCGGTGAGCAGCAGCCGCGTGCCCGGACCGTTGCCCGCGACCGCGCTGCCCAGGTCGAGCGGGGGCGTGCCCGCGGTGAACGCCACGTCCAGCCGCCGCCCGGTGCCGGTGGCGACCAGCCCGGCCACGATCGGCGCGGGCGCGGTGAGCACGAGCGCGGCCGCCTCGCCGCCGATCCCGGTGGTCACGTCCAGCGCGACCACGCTGCCGGCGGGCACGTCGACGCTCTCGCGGCCTCGCATCGCGTACGTGGCGTCCTCGCTGACCGCCTTGACCTGCACGGACACGTCGTTCTCGCCGGGCGCGGCGACCAGCAGCTCGCGCCGCCCGCCGCCGCCGGGGATGCCGGGCACCACCACGCGGGTGGCCGGGGGCGCGGCGAGCGGCAGCCAGTCCACGCCGCCGCCGCGCATCGACGCCCTGGCCGCGACCGCGAGCCGGCCGAAGACGGTGGTCACGCCGACGGCCATGACGTCGGCCGAGGGCGCGAGCGTCTTGAGGTCGATCTCCTTGTGCTCGCCGGGCGCGATCTCCAGGCCGCGGCCGGCGTCGCCGGAGACCAGGCCCTCGGCCGCGTACACCTCGACGTCGGCCTGGGCCGGGGCCTTGTCGGCGTTGGTTAGGTGCAGGATCACGTCGGCCGCCGCGGGGCCGGGGCCGGCCAGCCAGGCCGACTGCGCCGGCTCGGTGCAGCGCACCCCGGACAGCCCGCGGGCCGCACCCGAGGTGACCCGGGTGGTATATCCGGCTTCGAGTGCTCCCGGGCCGTTCGTCACGTACGGCTCGGCGTTCTTCATGACCTCGTGGGACAGGCGTCCGGGCAGGTAGACGTTCATCCGCGCGCCTTCGGCGCCGGGGCAGACGGCCGTCACCGACTCGACGGCGACCTTCCGCGGCCCCTCGGCCCTGGCGGCCGGGACGGGGGCCGGGCGGGTGACGAGGGCGACGCCGTACAGGGCGGACAGGGCCACCACGACCAGCACCAGCAGGCCGAACCTGTTCTCCACGAATGCCTTCATCGCACCCCCGCGGGCACGGGGACGGCCGCCTCGACGCCCTCGACCGCGCCGCTCCCCCGGCGTCCCGGCATGGCCAGGACCAGCACGATCAGGGCCAAGGCGCCCTGGGTCCACAACCAGGGCGCGTGCAGGACGTCCGCCGGCCGGGCGGGCACGCGGGTGAACGGCTCGGTCAGCCGCCACAGGCCGCCCGCCTCCGACAGGCTCATGCGTTCCAGCGACGGCTGGGAGTCCAGCGACCTGGCCAGCGGCGGCGGCACCGGCGCGGCCACCGCCAGCATGGCGATCCCGTGCTGGGCCAGCGTCGCGGCGTCGGTTCCGCCACGGCCGCCGACCAGTCCGCGCGCCGCGTCCGCCACCTTCGACCGTCCCTCGGACGCGACCGGCAGCTCGGCCTCGCCGATCAACGGGGTACGGCCGTGCAGCACGGTGAAGGCGTCCCCCTTGACGACCAGCGTGCGCTCGCCGTGCCGGGTGCTCCACGCGGCCAGGGCGGGCAGCACGCCGGGCGCGTGGCCGGTCAGCGGGCCGCGCACCCCGTACGCCACCCAATATCCGGCGGCCAGGATCGGCGTGCTCACCGCCGCGGCCACCACCAGGGACGCGCCGATCCTGCGCAGCCCGCCGTCGGCCCGCAACTCGGCCAGCCGGTGCGCGGTCAGGCCGACGAGCACCAGCAGCCCGGTCCCCGCGAACGCCAGCGGCACGCCGGGCCAGGCCCGTGCTCCTTCGACGCTGATCCGGCTGACCAGGACGGCCGCCAGCACGCCGTACAGCGTGACGCCCCAGCCGATCGCGACGATCAGCCGCTGGCGGCGCATGAGCAGCGCGGCCAGCGCCGTCACCACCAGCCCGGCCGTCACCCAGAACGGCGGCAGCCCCGGCCCTCCCGGGCTGAGCGCGAGCAGCGACTCCGGCGCGAGCCCCGCCGCCACCAGGGCGGGATCGTGCAGGCCCGCCTCCAGGAGGATCCGGCCCGGGTCCGTGACCAGCCCGGCCAGCCACGGGAGCAGCAGCGCGACGGGCACCGCGAGCGCGATCACCATGGAGGTCACCACGCCGCGCCGCACCCCGCCGTACGCGACGGCGGCCAGCACGCCGAGCACCGCGAAGAGCGGGTACACCAGCGGGACGAACGCCGTCCCCACGGCCAGCAGCAACCCCAGCCCCCAGGCCGCGCGCCGCGCGCGGCGCCGTTCCCCGGACAGCAGCGTGGCGCCGAGCGCGGCGTACACCGGGACCAGCACGAACACCACCGCCGTGCCGAGCCGTCCGGACGCGATCGCGCCGGTCGCGACGGGCAGCAGCGCGTACGTGCCCGCCGCCCACGCCCGCGCGGGCACCGCCGGGATGACGTGCCGGGTCGCCAGGTACGCCGACGCCCCGGCCAGCGGCACCGAGCCGAGCAGCAGCACGGACACCGCCAGCCACGTCTTGCCGAGCGCGAGCGTCGAGGCCAGCGCCAGCAGCGCCACGTACGGCGGCGCCCAGTCGGTGGAGCCGAGCCCGATGTCGTGGAAGCCCTCGGTGTAGAACCGCCACAGGTCTCCCGCGCCGCCCGTGACCGGGACCAGCGCGCCGCCGCCCAGCCGGTCGCCGCCGAGCAGCGACCGTTCGGCGGCCAGCGAGATCACGGCCAGGGCGATCATGAGGACGACGCCGGGCCGCCGGAGGAGGCCCTTGACCACGCCGGTGTC
The DNA here is from genome assembly GCF_053601695.1 of Nonomuraea sp. NPDC004702. NCBI lineage: Bacteria > Bacillati > Actinomycetota > Actinomycetes > Streptosporangiales > Streptosporangiaceae > Nonomuraea > Nonomuraea sp. NPDC004702. The sequence goes on along the minus strand of NZ_JBSGCE010000002.1, from coordinate 123,552 downwards.
GGCGGGCGCGCGGTCCTCGTCGTCCTCGGGGGTGGAGTGGTGGTGGCGGCCGGTGGAGTCGACGGGGCCCGCGCCGGCGAGGAAGCTCTGCACCATGTCGGTCAGCCGCCGGTAGGCCGCCCCCGGCGGCGTCAGCAACCGCTTTATACGAATAAATCCCTTTTTACGGCCTTCGCGGCGGGACCTGCGCGCCTTCAGCAGCCGGAACGGATGCGCCAGGATCGACCCCAGCGCCACCATCTCGTCCAGCGCGTTCGCCGGCTGCTTGCCCACCAGGAACAGCAGCGTGCGCAGGGCCGACCCGGCCAGGTTCCGCAGCAGCGCCCACACCATCACGCGGAACGGCAGGTTCGCCATGACGACGAACATCGCGTTGCGCCGGTCGAGCCTGCGCGGATGGTCGCCGCTGACCGTGATCCGCCGCCGTCTGCGGGCCGCCGCCTCGGCGTGCCAGGCCACCGCCGAGGTGACGGCCAGCACCCGGTGCCCGGCGTTGCGCACCCGCCAGCACAGGTCGAGGTCGTCGCGGAAGAGCGGGAACAGCGGGTCGAGACCGCCGAGCCGCTCCCAGACGTCGCGGCGGACCAGCATGCCCGCCGTGGAGACCGAGAGCACCTCCCGGGTGCCGTCGTGCTGCCCCTGGTCGAACTCGCGCGGCTCCAGCCCGGTGTCCCTGCGCCCGGTGAGGCCGACGGTCACGCCCAGTTCGAGCAGGCGCCTGCGGTCGAGCCAGTCGCGCAGCTTCGGGCCGAGCACCGCCGCCTTGGGATCCTGCTCGGCCGCCATGAGCAGGGCCTCCAGCGCCCGCCGGTCGGGGGCGCAGTCGTCGTGCAGCAGCCAGAGCCACTCGTCCTGGCCGCACGGCGGCAGCCGGTCCAGCACCTCCGCCACCGCGTCGCCGAAGGAGGCCGAGCGCGGGAGCGTGAGCACGTTGGACGCGCCGAGCGCCTGCGCGAGCAGGTCGGCCGAGCCGTCCCTGCTGCCGTTGTCGACCCCGGCGACGCGCTCCGGCCTGCGGCTCTGACCAGCCAGCGCGCGCAAGGTGTCCCCCAGCCAGCGGCCGCCGTCATGGGCGACGACGATCGCGGTGACGAGGGGGCGTGACATGGGCGGGCGACTCCAGCGTTGATCAGGCGCGCCCACCCTACAGGTGACATCACACGCGAAAAAGGGCCACGCGGGCTACCGCGTGACCCTTTCGCTCATATCCCCTAAACGGCCTGGCGCTTGATCCGTCTGCGCTCCCGCTCCGACAACCCACCCCAGATGCCGAAGCGCTCATCGTGTTCGAGCGCGTATTCCAAGCACTCGGCACGGACCTCGCACGATCGACAAACCTTCTTGGCTTCTCGGGTGGAGCCGCCTTTTTCCGGGAAGAACGCCTCCGGATCGGTCTGCGCGCACAACGCACGCTCCTGCCATCCGAGTTCTTCAGCGTCAAGCTGATCCTGTGCGATGACCGGATCGGTCACTGCACACCTCCCTGCCGCCCGCCCGCAATGGAGCCCCCCATGGACGCCTTCCTCCTACCCACCCACGGGAAGGCGTAACAACATGGTTGTAATTACACGCGCGTGCCGTACGTGACGTCAAGCGGCATGACGGTATCCGGGGAAAGACCGACTCTCGCCCCGGTGTGCTCGGCATGTGGTGTTCGCACCAGGCCGAGACCCCCTGCACAGCAAGGCTTCGACCCGGTTCGTTCAACGCTGTCAGCGGTCGGAACCGTATCAGGGCGGGGTAGACGCCCGCCCTTTGGGCCACCTTCTCTCTAGCCGTCGTTTGCCGGTCCGTTACCTGCGTGGCTCGTTGGGCGTGTATATGGCCGTTGGGTCGATTGGGTCGTCACCCGGGCGGTTCTGGGCGCCCAGGGCGTCCCCGAACTGCGAGGGGTCGAGCCGCATCGTCGACTCGCTCTGCGCCTCGTTCCAGCCGGCCGGGGCCTGGTGGGTGGGGCGGTAGGTCTGGGGCTGCTCGTACTGGCCCTGCTGGGGTTCGTACGCGTTCTGCTGCTGCTGGTACGGCTGGGCCTGCTGCGGGTGGCCGAACGGGTCGTCGTACGGCCGGGCCGGCTGGCCGGCGTAGTCGGGCACCCGCAGGTCGGGCTGGGTGCCGGAGGCGGCCGTCGAGCTCTGGTAGGTCTCGGCCTGCTGGTAGGCGTCCAGGAGCTGCTGGGAGCGCGGGTCCACGGGCGGGTCCGGCTCCTGGAAGGCGGGGGTGGCGTACTCGTGGCCGGAGTAGCCGGTGAACGGCTGGCCGCCCTGCTGGTCGAAGGCGTTCTGCCGGTCCTGGTACGGCTGCTGTGGCTCCGCCTGCGGGTACGGGACGCTCGGGCTGGTCTCGCCGCTCGGGTACGCCTGGTCGGCGAAGGCGTTCGGGGAGCTGTTGCTCGGGGCGTACGGGTTCTCCGGGGTGGGGTAGCCGGACTGGCCGTACGCGCTGGGCTGACTGTCGGCCGGGACGTACGGCGCGGGGGTGTACTCGCCGGCCGGCGGCTGGTAGCCGGAGTCGGGGAGCGTCTCGGACGGGGTGTAGGCGGGCGGGGCGTACCCCTGGTCCTGGCCGAAACCCTGCGGCTGCGCGAACGGCTGACCGGCCGGTGCCTGGGGGTTGCCGAAGGGCTGCTCGGCGGACGCGGCGGGAAGCGCGGCCCTGGCCGGCTGGTAGGGCTGCTGCTGGTACGGCTCGGACTGCTGGCCATGCGAAGGCTGGCCGAAGGGAGCCTGGTCAGGCTGACCGTGCGAAGACTGCCCGAAGGGAGCCTGGTCAGGCTGGCCCTGGGCGGGCTGGCCGAACGGGGCCTGCTCGGGCAGCTGACCGTGCGAAGACTGCCCGAAGGGAGCCTGGTCGGGCTGCTGGCCGAACGGGGACTGATCAGGCTGGTGGCCCTGGGCGGGCTGGCCGAACGGGGACTGATCGGGCTGGCCGTAGGCGGGCTGCTGGCCGTGCCCCTGGCCCTGGGCCTGGCCGTAGGCGGGCTGGCCGTCGGAAGCCTGGGGGGCGTAGGGGGACTGCGCCTCGGTCGCGTGCGGGACGGGGGTCTCCTGCTGGTGGCCGTAGCCGGGGGCGTCGGACTGGCCGAAGCCGGGCGCGGAGGGCGCGGGTTGGCCGTAACCGGCGGGGTCGGGCTGGCCGAAGGCGGCGGCGGGCTGGCCGTAACCGGGGGTGGACGGCTCGGGCTGGCCGTAGCCACCGGCGGCGGGGTCGGGGTGGCCGCCGTAGCTCGGGGGCTGCTGGCCGTAGCCGGGCTGCGCGCCGGGGTTCGGCGCCTGTCCGCCGCCGTAACCCGGCTGCTGCCCGAAGGCGGCCTGCTGGTCCTGCTGGCCGTAAGGGGCCTGCTGGTCCTGCTGCCCGAAGGAAGCCTGGGAGTCCTGCTGGCCGTACGGAGCCTGCGGGTCCTGCTGACCGAAGGCGACGGTGGCGTGCTGGCCGGACGGGGGCTGGGGCGCGTACCCGGCGGAGGCGGCCTGGGGCTCGTAGCCCGAGGACGGGGGCTGCGGCGCGTAGGCCGGGGACTGCTGGCCCGAGGGCGGCTGGGGCGTGTAGCCCGGGGACTGCTGGCCCGAGGGCGGCTGGGGCGCGTAGCCCGAGCCCGCTGGAACCTGGCCCGACGGCGGTTGCGGGGCGTAGCCGGAGGAACCCGGCTGGCTGTCGGAAGCCGGGGGCTGGGCGTCCTGGCCCGGGGGGAGCTGGGCGAGCGCGGGCTGCTGGCCGTAGGGGGTCGGCGCGGCGTGCGGCTGCGCGTACGCGGGTTGGGGCGCGGGGTCGGGCCGGCCCTGCGAGGGCTGGTCGGGCTGGCCGTAGGCGGGCTGGTCCTGCTGGCCGAACTGCTGGGGGCGGCCGTACTGGGGCTGGTCCTGCTGGCCGAACTGCTGGGGCTGGCCGTAGTGGGTGGTGGGACGGCCGTACCCGTCGAGGGTGGGGATGGGGGTCCGGCCGGGCATGACCTCGGGGAGCAGGTAGACCAGTCCGACGGCGGTCAGCGCGAGCATGGGCACGCCGGTGAGCACGTACTCCACCACGCCACGGAAGCCGCCACCGGCGAACAGCCCGACGATCAGCGCCAGCGCGCCGAACACGGCGGCGAGCAGCAGGCCGGCGGCCGAGCCGTAGGCGATGAGCCGGGCCTTGGGCGAGCGTTCGCCCGTCCTGGTGACGAGCAGCACGGCGCCCACGAGCAGCGCGGTCACGACCGGGCTGGTCAGGCCCGTCAGGTTCGCGGCGGCACGGGTGGCGAACCCGCCGCCGAGCGGGCTGCCCGAGCCGATCAGGATGTGGCCGATCGTCAGGACGACGTCCACCACCCCGGTGACGAGCATGATCCAGGCAGCCGGCTCCCGTAGTCGGGCGGCATTTACTTTGCTCATGAGTAACCCCCATCGGACCCTTTGGCCCGAAGGGAGTTTGCCACATTGCCGACTTTCGCGGCGGATGTCCCAAGAACCTCTTCCATCCCATTTACCCCTATAGCTGGAGCTTCATTGCTCCGAAGTGGGGCAGAACCACTCCCCCCACGGGGATGTCGGACGCCGATGGAAGACTGGGACGCATGCACATCGTGTCACTCGCCGGCGGCATCGGCGGCGCCCGTTTCCTGCGCGGCCTGCGCGCCACCGCACCCGACGCCTCGATCACCGTCATCGGCAACACGGGCGACGACATCACCCTGTTCGGCCTGCGTGTCTGTCCCGACCTCGACACCGTCATGTACACCCTGGGCGGCGGCATCGACGAGGAGCAGGGCTGGGGCCGGGCCAAGGAGTCCCACGTCGTCAAGGAGGAGCTGGCCGCCTACGGGGTCGAGCCGCAGTGGTTCGGGCTCGGCGACCGCGACTTCGCCACCCACATCGTCCGCTCGCAGATGCTGGAGGCGGGCTATCCGCTCTCGCAGATCACCGAGGCCCTGTGCGTGCGCTGGCAGCCGGGCGTGCGGCTGCTGCCGATGACCGACGACCGCTGCGAGACGCACGTGGTGATCTCCGACGAGCGCGGCAAGCGGGCCGTGCACTTCCAGGAGTGGTGGGTGCGCCTGCGCGCCTCGGTCCCGGCCGAGTCGTTCGCGCTGGTGGGGGTCGAGACCGCCAAGCCCGCGCCGGGCGTGCTGGAGGCGATCGAGCAGGCCGACGTGGTCATCCTGCCGCCGTCCAACCCGGTGGTGAGCATCGGCACGATCCTGCAGGTCCCCGGCATCCGCGAGGCGGTCGCGGCCAAGACCGTGGTCGGCGTCTCCCCCATCATCGGCGGCGCGCCCGTGCGCGGCATGGCCGACGCCTGCCTGACGGCCATCGGGGTGGAGACCACGGCCCAGGCCGTGCTCGACCTCTACGGCGCCGGCCTGGTCGACGGCTGGCTGGTGGCCGAGGAGGACTCCGGGGTGGCGCTCGACGGTGTGCGCGTGGTGTCCCGTCCGATCCTCATGCACGACGCCGAGACGGCCGCCGACATCGCCCGCACGGCGCTCGACCTGGCGCTGGAGCTGGCCCGATGAGCTCACGACGGGTCGAGGTGATCGCCGTCACCGGCATCGGCGAGGTCCGGCCGGGCGACGACGTGGCCGCCCTGCTCAAGGACGCCGACCTGCGCGACGGCGACATCGTGGTGGTCACCTCCAAGATCGTCAGCAAGGCCGAGGGCCGCGTCCGCCAGGCGCCCGACCGCGCGAGCGCGATCGAGGAGGAGACCGAGCGGGTCGTCGCCAGGCGCGGCGACACGGTGATCGTCCAGACCCGCCACGGTTTCGTCATGGCCGCGGCGGGGGTCGACGCCTCCAACACCGAGCCGGGCACCGTCCTGCTGCTGCCTGAAGACCCCGACGCCTCGGCGGCGCGGATCAGGGCCGGGCTGGGCGCGCGGGTAGGGGTGATCGTCTCCGACACGTTCGGGCGTCCGTGGCGCAACGGGCTGACCGACGTGGCGATCGGCGCCGCCGGGGTGCGCCCGCTCGACGACTTCCGCGGCTCCTCCGACCCCTACGGCAACGCGCTCGGCGCCACCGTCACCGCGCTGGCCGACGAGATCGCGAGCGCGGCCGAGCTGGTCAAGGGCAAGCTCGACGGCGTTCCCGCGGCGATCGTGCGCGGTCTGGCCCATCTGGTGACCGACGACGACGGGCCGGGGGTCAGGCCGCTCGTCCGCCCGGCCGACGAGGACATGTTCCGCTTCGGCGCCCGCGACGTCGTGTTCGCCCGCCGTACGATCAGGGAGTTCTCCGACCGGCCGGTCGACGGCGAGGCAGTGCGCAGGGCGGTGGCCGCGGGCATCGCGGCGCCGGCGCCGCACCACACGACCCCGTGGCGGTTCGTGCTGGTCGAGTCGGCGCAGGCCCGCACCGAGCTGCTCGACGCGATGCGGGAGGCGTGGATCGACGACCTGCGCGGCGACGGTTTCACCGAGCAGTCGATCGCCAAGCGGGTCAAACGCGGCGACGTCCTGCGCAACGCCCCCTACCTGGTCGTGCCGTGCCTGGTGATGGAGGGCTCGCACACCTACCGCGACGACCGGCGCAACGCCTCCGAGCGGGAGATGTTCGTGGTGGCGACGGGCGCCGGCGTGGAGAACTTCCTGATCCAGCTCGCGGTCGAGGGGCTGGGCTCGGCGTGGGTGTCCTCCACGATGTTCTGCCGGCCGGTGGTCAGGCGGGTGCTCGACCTGCCGGAGTCCTGGGACCCGATGGGCTGCGTGGCGATCGGGCACGCCGCCGCGCCGCCGCGCGACCGCGCCCCCCGTGACCCGCGCGATTTCATCGTGACGCGCTGAGCCTCTGACGAGAGTCTGGAAATCCGGTAAGCCAACCGTTTACCGTTAGGAAACTTTCCTTTACATTTGGACTATCCCCCCATGTAAAGGAGCCACTTCAATGCGAAGGACTCTCACGTTAGTCGCCGTGGCGGTGATCACCATCGCCACGGCGGTGTTCAACACCTCTCCCGCGTTCGCCCACGGTTATGTGAACTCGCCGCCCAGCAGGCAGGCGTTCTGCGCCCAGGGCAAGGTGCCCGACTGCGGCCAGATCATGTACGAGCCGCAGAGCGTGGAGGGCCCGAAGGGCCTGCGGAGCTGCAACGCCAATCTTGGACAGTTCGCTCAGCTCAGCGACGAGAGCAAGCCGTGGCCGGCCACCTCGGTGGGCAACTCGGTGACCTTCACCTGGACGTTCACCGCCAGGCACGCCACGCTCAACTACGAGTACTACATCGGCGGCACCCGGGTCGCGGTCTTCAACGGCAACGGCCAGCAACCGCCGTCGACGATCTCCCACACCGTCAACCTCTCCGGCTACTCCGGCCGCCAGAAGGTGCTGGCGATCTGGAACATCTCCGACACCTCCAACGCCTTTTACTCCTGCATCGACCTGCAGATCGGCGGCGGCGGCCAGCCGACCCCCACCCCCACCCCGACCGTGACCCCCACGCCCACCCCGACCCCGACGCCGACCACGACGGCCTCGGGCACCTGGAAGGCCGGCACGGCCTACACCACGGGCAGCACGGTCACCTACAACGGCGTCTCCTACCGGTGCCTGCAGCCCCACACGGCCATCGCGGGCTGGGAGCCGCCGAACGTCCCGGCGCTCTGGCAGCGGATCTGAGGGTCTGGACAGGCCGATGACCAAGCTTCGTGACGCCGCGCTGTCGCTGTTCCGCATCGTGGTGGGCCTGCTGTTCGCCTGCCACGGGGCCGCCACTCTGTTCGGCGTACTCGGCGGCCCGTACGGCGGAACGACCCCGTCCGTAGGCCAATGGCCCGACTGGTGGGCGGGGGTGATCGAGCTCGGCGCGGGCGGCCTCGTCCTCATCGGGCTCGCCACCCGCGTCGCCGCCCTGCTCTGCTCGGGCACGATGGCCTACGCCTACTTCACCGTCCACCTGCCCAAGGGTCTGTTCCCGTTGCAGAACGGGGGCGAGACCGCGGCCATGTTCTCGTGGTCGTTCCTGATGCTGGCGCTGCTCGGCAGCGGCGCGTGGTCGCTGGACAAGCTCGTGTCCCGCTTCACCCACCGCGGCGAGAACGCCACCGTGCACCAGATGTAGGCCGAGGGGGTGCCGGGCGACCGGCATCCCCTCAGGCGGCCGGCTTGCAGGTGGGATGGCAGAGCCTGCGGGCCAGCGCGCCGAGGAAGACGTCGATGATCTCCCCGGGCTCCTGCGCCTCGTGCAGCGAGCCGTTGGTGGCCGCCGCGATCTGCGACAGGCTGCCGCGGTCCACGTCCTTGCCGAACGCGATGATGACGATCTGGACGGGCTTGTCCGGGTCCCACTCCTTCCGCAGGGCGTCGAGCAGCCGCGGGAGCTTGACCCCCTTGCCGTCGTCCTTGCCGGCGGTGATCACCAGCAGCGTGTTGTTCATGTCGTCGCGGTAGTCGCCGCTCATCCTGCGGAACCCGGCCAGCATCGCGTCGTAGAGCGAGCTGTCCAGGTCGGGGTGCGGGGCGATCGTGCTGGTCAGCTCGTCGAGGACGCTGCGCCGCAGCACCTGGCCCGACTCCGGCTCGCTGATCGGGCCGAGGCTGACCCGCTGCCGGTAGCTGCGGAGGTTCCCCACCTTGTCGGCGAACTCCCACATGCCCATGTGCGTGGAGTTCGGGAAGAGCTGCAGCCCGATCTTGGCCGCGGCCAGCGCGATGCGCACCTTCGTGCTGCCGTTCAGCGGCTCGGCCATGTGCTTGGAGGTGTCGGCCAGCACGAGGATGTTGGTCGGCGGCGCCAGCCTGCTCCAGGCGCGCAGCGCCTCGTCGATGTCCTGCTGCGACACCGACGGCCTGGTCTTCGGCGCCTCCGACGGGAGCTGCGACCCGGTCAGGAGCGGCCCCAGCCGGCCGTCGCCCGACCTGAACCCGGCCCGCCGGACGATCTCCTGGGCCTGGCCGCCCTTCAGCCAGTCGGCGAAGGCGGTGGACGCCTCCGCGACGTCGGGATCGGCCGCCGTGACGACGTAGGGATAGTCGAGGTCGATCGTGCCCTCGCGCGGGTGCAGCGCGACGACCGGGTCGGGCGAGGGCACCCGGTTGTGGTTCCACACCGACTGCTCAGGGACGATGACCACCGGCCGCTGCCAGAACCCGCGGTCGTCCACGGCGTCCAGCATGCTGCGGTAGTCGGGCGCCGACCCGGCCTGCGCCCAGCGGACGAACGCCGTCAGCGCCTTGTCGGCGGCCGGCCCGGTGCCCACGACGTCCCTGGCCGCGGCCACGGTCGCGATCCCCGCGCCCACCAGCGACGGGTCGGGCACCCGTACCACGTCGGGCTCGCCCGAGCTGGGCGTCAGCCGCCCGCGCACGGTCGGCGGGAAGACCATCCGCCAGTTCATCTCGGTCCCGCCGACCGAGAAACGCCGGGCCAGCGACGAGCGGGTGGCGAACACCAGCGGCGAGGTGGCCACCACGGTCTCCCCCGCGGGCAGCGAGCTCGCGCCCTGGCTGCGGGCCAGCCTGATCCAGGCCGAGGAGTCGGCGATCCAGCCGTCCGGACGTTCGCGCAGCACGCCGGCCCGGTCGCCGATCAGCGTGCGCAGCACGGTGGCCGACGGCTGCTCGGTCACCTGGACCAGCACGCACCGCCCGCCGACCGACGCCCTGGTCTCGTTGAAGCGCCCGGCGGCCTCCATGACCGCCGGCGCCACGTCCACGGCGGCGGCCACGCTGACCAGAACAGGATCTCGTGACACGCACAGGGCGGGACCGCCGCCGAGCACCACGTACAGGCCGCCGGCGGCGACGGCCACGGCGGCGAGGCCGGCCAGCATGCCCCGTTGGAGCGCCTTCCTGCGTCGCTGCACGGGAGGCAGCGCGGCACGGTGTCGACCCAACCGCACGATGAACCTCTCTCCAGTGGAGTGATGATTCTTCCAGTGCCTCCCATACCGGGCGCAACCCTTGTTAGAACTTGTTACAACTATGCCATCGGCAAGATTCTTCTCACGCTCTGGCACACCCCGTCGCTCGCCTGCGCGGCGGCCAGCCGTTCGGCCGTGGGGGTGCCGTACTCGGTGGTGCGCTGGCGTACCGGCCTGCCGGTGACCTCGACCATCTCGCGCAGCTCGCTGATCGTCTTGTACGAGCCGTTCTCCGAGCCCGCCATCCGGCTGATCGTCTCCTCCATGAGGGTGCCGCCGAGGTCGTTCACGCCGCCCCGGAGCACCTGGCGGCACAGGTCGTCCTGGAGCTTGACCCAGGAGCACTGGATGTTGGAGATCGCGCCGTGCAGCAGGATCCTGGCCAGGGCGTGCACCGCGCGGTTCTCCTGGGCGGTGGGGCCGGGCCGGGCGATGCCGGCCAGGTAGATCGGGGCGCTGGTGTGCACGAACGGCAGCAGCACGAACTCCGAGAACCCGCCGGTCTGCTCCTGCAGCCGCCTGATCAGCTTGATGTGCCTGACCCAGTGCAGGTGGTGGTCCACGTGGCCGTACATCATCGTGGACGTCGTCGGGATGCCGACCTCGTGGGCCGTGGTGATGACCTCGATCCACTCCTTGGCCGGCAGCTTGCCCTTGGTCAGCACCCAGCGCACGTCGTCGTCGAGGATCTCGGCCGCCGTGCCGGGCAGCGAGTCCACCCCGGCCTCCTTGGCCGCCTCCAGCCAGTCGCGTACGGACAGGTTCGTCCGGGAGGCTCCGTTGATGACCTCCATCGGGGAGAACGCGTGCACGTGCATGCCGGGCGTCCTGGCCTTGACCGCCCTGGCGATGTCGAAGTACGCGGTTCCCGGCAGGTCGGGATGGATGCCGCCCTGCATGCACACCTCGGTCGCGCCCGCCGCCCACGCCTCCTCGGCCCGGTCGGCCACCTGGTCCAGGCTCAGCGTGTACGCGTCGGCGTCGGTCCTGCGCTGGGCGAAGGCGCAGAAGCGGCAGCCGGTGTAGCAGACGTTGGTGAAGTTGATGTTCCGGTTGACGACGTAGGTGACCTCGTCGCCGACGGCCTGCGCGCGCAGCGCGTCGGCGATGGCCGCCAGCTCGTCCAGCGCCTCACCCTCCGCGCCCAGCAGCGCGACGGCCTCGGCGTCGGTCAGCCCGGCGGGGTCGGCCTCGGCCCGCCGGAGCGCCTGCCGCACGTCGCTCGGCGTCGAGGCGGCGATCGGGCCGAGGCGTTCGCGCAGGGCCGTCCAGTCGCCGTAGACGTGGTCGAAGTCGTCGCGCCGGTCGGTCGCCCGGCCGGTGGTGTCCACCTCGACGTGCAGGTCCACCCGGCCGGCGGCGGTGAACCCGCCGTCCGGCTCCTGCCAGGGACGGCCCTGCGGCACGGCGTCCTCGCGGGCGAGCCCGGTGTCGGGGTCGGCCAGGGCCTCGACGTGCGCGAACAGCCGCGGGTCCAGCCAGGGCTCGCCGGCCCGCACGTACTCGGGGTAGATCGTCAGGCGTTCCCGCAGGTCGAAGCCGGATTCGGCGGTACGCGCCGCCAGGTCGTCGATCTGCGGCCAGGGGCGTTCGGGGTTCACGTGGTCGGGGGTCAGGGGCGAGACGCCGCCCCAGTCGTCGATGCCGGCGCGGATCATGAGCGCGTACTCGGAGTCGACCAGGTTGGGCGGGGCCTGGAGGCGTACGCGGGGGCCGAGGACCAGGCGCGCGACGGCGATCGTGGCCGCGAGCTCGTGCAGGTCGGCGTCCGGCAGGCCGCGCATGGCCGTGTCCGGCTTGGCGCGGAAGTTCTGGACGATGACCTCCTGGATGCCGCCGTACTCGCGGGCCACCTTCCGGACGGCGAAGATCGACTCGGCCCGGTCCTCGACGGTCTCGCCGATGCCGATGAGGATCCCGGTCGTGAACGGCACGTTGCTGCGGCCGGCGTCCTCCAGCACGCGCAGCCGTACCGCCGGGTCCTTGTCGGGGGAGCCGTAGTGCGGCTGCCCCTTCTCCTCGAACAGCCGCCGCGAGGTGGTCTCCAGCATCATGCCCATCGACGGCGCGACCGGCTTGAGCCGCTGCAGGTCACGCCAGCTCAGCACACCGGGGTTGAGGTGCGGCAGCAGCCCGGTCTCCTCCAGCACCAGGATGGCCATGGCTCGCACGTAGGACAACGTGTCGTCATAGCCGTGCGCGTCCAGCCACTCGCGGGCCTGGTGCCAGCGGTCCTCCGGCCGGTCCCCCAGCGTGAACAGCGCCTCCTTGCAGCCCATCGCCGCGCCCTGCCGGGCGATCTCCAGCACCTCGTCCGGGCTCAGGAAGGCCGACTCCAGCTTGTGCGGCGCGGTCGCGAACGTGCAGTAGCCGCAACGGTCCCGGCACAACCTGGTCAGCGGGATGAACACCTTCCTGCTGTAGGTGATCACCCCTTCCCTGCCGGCGGCCTTCAGCCCGGCGTCGCGCACGCGGGAGGCGTGGTCGAGCAGCGCGTCGAGCTGCTCGCCGCGCGCGTGCAGCAGCACGACGGCCTCGGTGAGGTCGAGCGCCTTGCCGTCACGGGCACGGGCGAGGGCACGGCGAAGCGCGGAATCACTGACAAGACTCATAGAGGCACAGTACGCACCCCTGAGTTCGTGACGCGCACTCAGGGCGGGATGTCAGAAGGACCGGTAGTCGCGCGCGGCCATCCGCGGCCCGCGCGCGGGCGGGCGCAGACCGCTGAGCCAGACGAGCACCGTCGCCCGGTGCCGATGCCCCCGGTACGGCTCCAGCAGCCGCATCATCCCCTGATCGTCGGTCTTCTCCCCGGTCAGCGCGTAGCCGACCAGCTTGGCCAGGTGGAAGTCCCCCACGCTCACCGCGTCGGCGTCGCCGAAGACCCGCTGGCGCACCTCGGCCGACGTCCAGACGCCGATGCCGGGCAGGGCCCGCAGCAGCCGGTCGAGCTCGTCCGTGGTGGCCGCGGCCTCCAGCTTGGCGGCGTGCCAGGCGGCGTTGGCGATCGTCCGGGCCCGGACGGCCTCCGCGCCCGCCCGGTGCCAGTGCCAGCTCGGGATCTGCCGCCACACGACCGGCTCGGGCGGCACCCGCATGCCGTCGGGGGCGGGGCCGGGGGCGGGCTCGCCGTAGTGGCGCAGCAGGTAGCGCCAGGCCCGCCATGCCTCCCGGCCGACGACCTTCTGCTCCAGCACCGCGGGCACCAGCGCCTCCATGACCCGCCCGGTACGCCCGATGCGCAGCCCCGCGTGCTTGCGCGCCACGTCCGCCAGCACGTCGTGCCGGACGCGGAAGCCGGAGACGTCGTCGAGCGCGCCGAGCAGGGCGGGCAGGGTCTCCAGCGACCATCCGGCGCCCGGCCCCCACGCCTGGGCCCGCACGGCCGCGGCCGTCACGGTCACCCGCAGCGTGCTCGGGCCGTCGGGGGTGCGGCAGGCGCGCCAGATCGAGCCGTCGGAGGTGCGGCGCCAGGCGGGATCGCCGGTGCCGCGCCGGTGGGGGCCGAGGGCCAGCTCCACGTCGAGCGGCCCGTCGGGCTCCCACCTGCGTTCCATCACATGTCCAGTCTGCCGCGCGGCGGCGGGTGGTCGCTCACCCGCGCGGCCCCGGCGGGCGGGTCAGACGTCGCTGGAGTAGCGGACCGCGCGCTCGGGCAGCTCGACGCCCGGCCAGACGCGCACCCCGCCCTGCAGCTCGTTGCCCGGCCCGACCACCGCGCCGTCGCCGATCACCGCGTCGCGCACGACCGTGCCGGCGCAGATCCGGGCGCCCTTGCCCACGACCGAGTCGCTCACCGTGGCGCCCGCCTCGACGACGCTGTCGTCGCACAACACCGAGCCCACCACGGACGCGCCCGCCTCGACGACGGCCCGCGCGCCGACGGCGGTGCCGCCCTGGACCTTGGCCTCGGCCGAGATCTTCGCCCCGGCGAGGGCGAGGTGCTCGCCCTGCGGGCCGGGCAGGGCCGGCGAGTCGAGCCGCCCGAGCACCAGGTCGCGCGAGCCCTTCACGAACGCGGCCGGCGTGCCCACGTCGAGCCAGTACGTGCGGTCGGCGTAGCCCAGCACCAGCTCGCCGGAGTCGATGAGCCCGGGGAACGTCTCGCGCTCCACGGAGACGACCTCGCCGCGCGGGATCGAGTCGATCACCGAGCGGGTGAAGACGTAGCAGCCGGCGTTGATGCGGTTGGTGACCGGGTTGGGGGTCTTCTCCAGGAACGCGGTCACCCGTCCGGACTCGTCGGTCGGCACGCAGCCGAACCGCGTCGGGTCGTCCACCTCCGTCAGGTGGAGCGTCACGGCGGCGCCGCGCTCGCAGTGGGTGCGCACCTGGTCGCCGATGTCGTGGCCGGACAGGATGTCGCCGTTGAGGATGAGCACCGGGTCGGAGGGCCCGCCGGTGAGCGCCTCGGCGGCGTTGCGGATGGCCCCGCCGGTGCCGAGCGGCGTCTCCTCGGTCATGTATTCGAGCGAGAGCCCGAGTGCCGACCCGTCACCGAAGGCCGGCTCGAACATCGCCGCCTTGTACGAGGTCGCGAACACGATCCGGCGCACGCCGAAGGACCGGGCACGGGCGAGTTGGTGGGCCAGGAACGGCACTCCGGCGGTCGGCAGCAGCGGCTTGGGCGTGCCCAGTGTCAGCGGACGCAGGCGTGTGCCCTGCCCCCCGACCAGGAGGATCGCCTCGAGGTCTGGCAAAGAGCTCTCCATCACTCCGTGAGAGTAGCGAACTATTCGATTGCGCGTTGATAGGAGTTGAGATGGGCCTCCGCCGAGGCCTCCCAGGTGAATTCGCGAGCCCGCGCCCGCCCGGCCTCCTGCAACTGCCGCCGCCGATCGGCGGAGGCGAGCAGCTCGCCCAGGGCGTCGGCGATGCTGTCGGCGTCCGGCTCAGTGTAGGCGACGGCGTCGCCGCCCACCTCGGGCAGCGAGGTGCGATGGCTGGTGAGGACGGCCGCGCCGCAGGCCATGGCCTCCAGCACCGGCATGCCGAAGCCCTCGCCCCGGGAGGGGAACGCCACGACGAGCGCACCGCCCAGGAACCCCGGCAGATCGGGCGCGCGCAGGTATCCCGGCCTGATCACCCGGACGGTGGCCTCGACCTCGCGGCAGGCGGCGTCGACGTCGTCCTCGTGCACGCCGCCGCCGAGCACCAGCGCGGGCGGCGTCTCCAGCCGCTTGACGGCGGCGGCGAAGCCGCGGATCAGGTTGGGCACGTTCTTGCGGGGGTCGAGGTTGCCGAGGAAGGCCACGTACGGCTGGCCGCGCAGCCCGCACCTGATGGCCGCCCGGCGCACCTCGTCCTCGCTCGGCGGGTGGAACTGGGCGAGGTCGACGCCGTGGTAGGCGACGTCGATGCGGGTGGGGTCGGCCGACAACACGCGGACCAGCTCGTCCCTGGTGGCCTTCGACGGCACGATGACGCGCTGCGCGTGCCGGACGGCGGTGCGCGTGGCCGAGCGGAAGAACGCGGCCCTGGCCGGGCTGTGCTGCTCGGGCTCGGTGAACCAGGTCACGTCGTGCACCGTCACGACGGTCGGCAGGCCGGAGCGCAGCGGCATGGAGTAGTAGGGGGCGTGGATCACCTCGGCCCCCGTCTGGCGGGCGAGCAGCGGCACGCCGGTCTGCTCCCAGGCGAGCCGGGCGGCCCGGTTGGTGATGGCGACGGGGCCGGGGACGACACGGGCCGAAGGCGCCAGCCGCTGGTACCTTTCCGCTTCCGCACGCTGGCAGACCACGACCAGATCGGTCCCTGCCTGGTGGAGCGCGGCCACGAGCCCGTCCACGTACCGGATCAACGCACCACGGTCGGCGGGGACCGCGGCGGCATCGACGAGCACTCGAGGCATTACGTGGATCTTCTCCCCTCAAGATCGACGTGGGACCTGGCAAGTCCCCCCTCTTTGCTTCAGCTTATGACCACCCTCCCCCAAATCGTGGGCCAAATCACACCGAGTCGCGACGTGCGGCAATTCCCGCCATACCTGCGCAGATCAGGTCGCCGAGGATGATGACGATGCGGGAGCAGAGGGCCACCGCGATGGCCGCGCCGCTGTCGAGCACGGGGGCGAGCACCGCCACCATCGCCAGCTCGCGCACCCCCGCCCCGGCCGGCACGACGAAGGTCACGATGCCCAGGCACCACGACAGCGCGAAGGCTCCGACGGCGAACAGCAGGCCGCCCTGCGGCGCGACGAAGTAGAAGTGCACGCCGTAGGCCGTCCAGCCGGCCAGCGCCCAGCCGAGCGCGGTGAGCATGCCGCGGCGGGTGAGCGGGCGTTCCAGGGGCTCGCGCTTCAGCCTGCGCAGGCCGAAGCCGATCACGCCGTTGACGACCTTGGGCTCCAGCAGCACCAGCAGCAGCGGGATGAACAGCAGCACCCAGCCGAACCGGTGCCAGCCGAGCGTGACCAGCGTGACCAGCAGACCGCTGGCGATCTGGACGGGCATCATCAGGAAGAACGCCGCGGCGCTGCGCGGACGCGGCACGCCGAGGTCGCGGCCCATCTCCATCTGGGCGAGCACCGGCCAGACCGCGCCGGGGATGTACTTGCCGAGCTGGCCGACGAAGAACACCTTGGCGGCCGGCCGCAGCGGCAGCGGCGAGCCCAGGTCGGCCAGCAGCGTGCGCCAGGTGAGCATGGCCCCGAGCAGCGCGGCGACCACGGCGACGAGCGACCCGGCCAGCGCCGGCCACGACAGCCGGGCGAACCCGGCCACCACGGCGTCCCACTGCCTGGCCACCGCCCACGCGCCGAAGGCGAGCGCGACGGCGAGGAAGCCGAAGCGCAGCAGCCGGCGCGGCAGCGACCGCTTGGGGATCGCGCTCGCGCCGGTCTCGTCCACGAGGCTCACAGCGGCAGGACCCGCTCGGGCGGCTGCGGCAGCGCCGGCCCCGCGGGCCTGCGCGGGGTCTTGGTGGCCACCCACAGGTACGTCGGCACGACGGGCAGCAGCAGCCGCAGCACCTCGCGCGGCGCGCGGGCCAGCACGGCCTTGACCAGCCGGCCCGGCAGGCCGGGGAACAGCTCCGACCCGGCGAACCTGGTCGGCGTGGCCAGCACCGGGAACGTGTAGTCCCAGACGTGGAAGGCACGCAACATCCGGCGCAGCCCCCGCCGGGTCCTGAACCGCTCGTAGTAGTGGTCGGCCCGGCCGAAGGCGCGCACGTAACGGTCGGCCAGCGCGGGCGGCAGGTACGACAGGAACGGCAGCTTGTAGTGGGGCTCGACGACCCCGAGCCGGTTGCCGAGCCCGAGGTAGAGCACCCCGGTGTCGGACAGCACGCGGTGCATCTCGGCCACCACGGCGTCGGGGTCGACCACGTGCTCGTAGATGTGGTTGAACACCAGCACGTCGATCGACCCGTCGGGGAAGGGCAGCGCCGTGCCGTCGCCGCAGACGAACGCCACCCGCTCGCCG
This sequence comes from Nonomuraea sp. NPDC004702, assembly GCF_053601695.1. NCBI lineage: Bacteria > Bacillati > Actinomycetota > Actinomycetes > Streptosporangiales > Streptosporangiaceae > Nonomuraea > Nonomuraea sp. NPDC004702. The sequence continues at coordinate 106,297 of NZ_JBSGCE010000002.1, read as the reverse complement.
AACCGGTCGGCGGCCTTGCGCAGCCCCGGCACGTCGATGTCGATGCCCAGCGTGTGCTTGGCCCCGGCCTGGGCCAGCTCGTCGGCGATGAACCCGGCCGAGCAGCCGACGTCGCCCACGGTCAGCCCGCCGAGCGGCCCCTGGAAGTGCTCCAGCACGGCGATGATCTTCGCGGCCTTGCGGCGGCGTTTGTCCTCGTCGAGCATGGCCGACTGGAATTCGGAGTACTCGAGCTGCGCGACCCGTTGCTTGCCCACGTCGCCCAACAGTACCCGCGCCGCGGGCCTCGGCAGGCTGACCTGGCCCACATGCTGGCCCTCCCCCGGGCTCCCGCGTAGCCTGGGCTGATGTTGCGCCGCCTGCTGCGCGTCCTGCTCGCGCTGGTCGCCCTCGCCTTCCTCGGCTACGGCCTGGCGCGGAACTGGCACGACACCACGCAGGCCCTCTCCAGGCTGTCGCCGTGGGCGGTGCTCGGGGCGTTCGGCGCGGTCCTGGCCGGGCAGGTCTGCATGCTGGCGGCCTGGCGGCAGATCATGGCGGGGCTCGGCACGCGGCTGCCGCTGCGGGTGGCCGGACGGATCATGTTCGTGGGCCAGCTCGGCAAGTACATCCCGGGCGCGGTGTGGGCGTACGCGGCCATGATGGACCTCGGGCGCGACCACGGGAGCCCGCCGCGGCGCACGTTCGCCACGATCTCGCTCGGGCTGGTGGTCAACCTGGGCGTCGGCATCTCGATCGCCGCCGCCACGCTGAGCTCGCACGAGGCCGTCCGGCGGGCCTGGTACGTGGTGCTGCTGGTGCCGGTGATCATCGTGTGCCTGCATCCCAGGGTGCTCACCTGGGGGCTCAACCTGGCGCTCCGCATCGCCCGCAAGGAGCCGCTGGAGAGCGTGCTGCCCGGCCGCACGGTCGTCGTCACGGTGGCCTGGACCGCGCTCGGCTGGTTCGTCTACGGCCTGCACACCTGGCTGCTGTCCGGCCGCCCCGACCTCTACCTGGTGGCGACCGGCGCGTACGCGTTCGCCTGGTGCACCGGCATCCTGGCCTTCGTGGTGCCCGCCGGGGTGGGCGTGCGGGAGGGCGCGCTCGTGCTGGTGCTCGGGCCGGTCATCGGCACCGCTCCGGCCATCGCGGTGGCGATCGTGTCGCGGCTGGCGTTCACGCTGGCCGACGCGGTCGCCGCGGGGGCGGCGTTCCTGCTGGGCCGTCAGAGGGCGAGCAGCGCGCCCGCGTACGCGGCCCAGAACGGCTCGGGATCGACCGCCTTGACCCCCGACCGCAACCTCTCCGGCTCGCCCGAGGCGTAGAAGCGCTCGATCGCCGCGCGTAGCGCCCCGGCGTCGCCCGGCTCGACCAGCAGGCCGTCGACGCCGTCGGTCACGTGGTCGGCCAGCGCGCCCACCCGGGTGGCGATCACCGGCACGCCGTGCTCGTGGCCGAGCCAGACGTTCTGGCTGGCGGTGGCGCTGCGGTACGGCAGCACCAGCGCGTCGGCCGCGGCGAACAGCTTCGGCACGTCGGCGGCCGGGACGTACCCGGGCCGCAGCTCCACCCTGTCGGCCAGGCCCAGCTCGTCGATCAGCGCCTTCGTCTCGTCGAGGCCGCCCCAGAACTCGCCCGCCACGGTCAGCGAGATGCCCTCGGGCAACGCCCGCAGCAGCAGGTCGAGCCCCTTGTACGGGCGTACCATGCCGAAGAACAACAACCGCCGGCGCACCCCGCCGGCCTTCTCGGCCGACGTGGACGGCAGGTGCGGCGGCAGCCCCGCCACCCCGACCGGCCTGCCCGGCGCGAGCCCCCTGGCCAGCTCGGCCTGCTGCTCGGAGTGGGCCAGCACGCCGTCGACCCGCCGCAGCAGCGCCCTCATCAGCGGCTGGTCGTACGGCTTGCGCTCGTGCGGCAGCACGTTGTGGCAGAGCGCGACCGTCCGGGCCTTACCCCCGATCCCGGACAGGATCCCCAGGTACGGAGGAACCTGGACGGAGCTCAGCACCGCCAGCACCACCAGGTCGGCCGTGCGCAACCGGCGTCCCGCCGCGTACCACCCGTCGGGCCGCCGCCAGTCGAGCCGCCGCGCGGTCCGCGGGTACGGCGTGCCCTCGGGCTCGGAGATCGTCTGCTGCCCGGGGTAGAGGAAGGACGGGTACTGGGCCCGCCACGACTCGATCACCACGTCGTGGCCCTGGCCCGCCAGCCGGTGCGCCAGCTCGGTGGTGTGCTGCGCCCCGCCCCCCTTGTACGGATGGGTCGGGCCGACGATCGCGATGCGCACGCGCTATTCCCCCCGCGACCGCACGATCAGGTCGGCCAGCAGCGCCACCGAGCCGATCAGCAGGCCCGACAGGAAGATCATGACGGTGTTCGCCGGGAAGTAGAACGGCTGCCGGATCATGTCCCAGACGCCCTTCACGAGCCCGATCGCCACCAGCCAGAGCGCGGGCGGCATGAGCACCTTGAGCGGGTTGAAGTACATGATCATCCGCAGCACCTGCAGGATGTAGCGGTAGGCGTCGGAGACGAAGCTGAACTTCGACTTGCCGGCCCGCTTGGCGTACTCGATGGGCAGGTAGTAGACGTCGTGCTGGTTGGACAGGAACGACAGCGTGATCGTCGTGACGCAGGAGAACCCGGGCGGCAGCAGCCGCAGGTAGGGGCGGGCCACCGACTTGCGGAAGGCGCGCAGCCCCGAGTTGAGGTCGGGGATCTTCTGCCCGGCGAGCTTCTCGGCCACCTTGCGGATCACCCACTTGGCCGGCACCCGCAGGATCTTGTGCGACCCCTCCTCGGTGGTGCGCGCGCCGACGACCTGGTCGACCGTCTGGTCCTTCTCCAGGATCTGGACCAGCTCGGGGATGCGCTCGTTGGGGTAGGTCATGTCGGCGTCGGTCCAGACGACGATCTCGCCCCTGGCCTCCTGCGTGCCGATGCGGCGCACGGTGCCCGAGCCGCCGTTGCGGTGGAAGGCGCGGATGCGCAGGTGGGGGTATTCGGGCGCGGCCTCTTCGAGCCGGGCCAGGGTCTGGTCGGTCGAGCAGTCGTCGACGGCGACCAGCTCGTAGGTGTAGCCGCTGGAGTCCATCGCCCGCGTGATGCGCTCGACCTCGTCGATGACGTGGTCCTGCTCGTTGTAGCAGGGCAGGACGATCGTGACGTACGGCGCTTCTTCCACGGCAGGTCCACTCTTGGGGGTCTCAAGCGTGCTCACGGGGGTCGAGGGTACTCTGCCCCGCTGGAAGCCGAGTCCACATCGACGGGCTTTACGCTCACTTGATCAGCTGTGACCATCCTACGCCGGGCATCCTGAGCATCTCCTGACCCACCGCCCTGGCCCTGGCGGGGTCGTCGAAGCGCACGTACAGCACCTCGGAGATGTCGTCGAGCTTCTTGGGCCATTCCTCGCCCTGGTAGAGCCGGGCCAGCCGCAGGCCGAACGGTTTGTCCTGGAGGAACACCTCGGTGACGCCGTCCAGCTCGCGCAGCCGGGCCACGACGGCGTCGCGCTGCGCCGCGGTCGCCGGAATCCGGCATTTGCCGGCAGTCCCCCACTGCCTGCACATCGTGACGCTCAGGTCCGCCTTGCCCCGCCAGAAGTCGGGAATCCGGGGCAGGAGCAGGACGCCCTTCTCCTCGGCCAGCCCTCGCCGGACGGCGTCGTAGTCGGCCGGGCCGCGAACCCCGCCCTCGATCTGTGGGACCCAGCTTCCGGCGCGGAGCCCCGTCAGCCCCTCGGTGATGATCATCTGCTGGGCCCAGCGCCGCTCGACCTCGTCGGCGGGCACCAGCGTGGGCGCGACCGCCTCGGGGATCCGCCGGACCAGCGCCAGCACCCGCTCGGCGGTGCCCTGCGGGCAGCCCTGGGTGCCCTCGGTGCACAGCGAGACGGTGAAGCCGTCCACGACGGGCAGCGCGCCGACGGGCGGCGGCGAGGGCAGGAGCGAGCGCAGGTGCAGGTACCAGCCGCCCCCGCCGAGCGCCGCCACCAGCAGGACGGCCGCCACGATCATCGCCGCCGTCCGCTGGTGTGCCCTGATCCAGGGCCGTAACCACGGCTCCCGGTCGTCGCCGAACGACAGCTCGTCGGTGTCAGACATGTCCAGAACTATCGCAATACGCCCTGAGCGGGGTCAACCCACCGCCATCCATACGTTCACCCGCAAGGACCACGTCCCGTTGGGCGGGTCCACGAGCGAGCGCTCGTCCTGGCGCGTGACCAGGCCCATGATCTGGCGCGGCGTCCCGTAGGGGGCCACCTGGGCGGGGTCGGCGGCCAGCACGACCGGCACCCGGCCGGCCGCCCTGACCCTCTCGACGGCGGCCCGGACCTCCGGCTCCGCCGCCAGGTCGGGCTCTCCGGGAGGCCGCGCCACCTGCGCCGCCGGACGTCCGCACATCCCGCGGACGAGCTGGGTGAAGCGGTCGCCGGTCACCCGCTCGACGAACAGCACCGACGCCTCGGCCGGAAGCGCCGCGCACATCGACCGGACCGCCGCCGCCTCCCCCCGCTCGACCGGCGTGAACGCGGTGCCGATCGAGGTCACCACCGGCGGCGCGAGCACCAGCAGCACCCCCGCGACCGTCGCCCACCGCCGTACCCGCTCCCGCGGCCACGACCGCTCGCGCAGCCAGCCCAGCCCCCACACCGCCAGCACGATCAGCCCCGGGATCACGACCGGGACCAGCCGCCGGGAGGCCCACGGCTGGTCGGGGGTGATCTCGGGCCGCAGCAGCGTGGTGACCGTCGTCCAGCCGATCATCGCCAGCGGCAGCAGCCAGACGAACGGCCTGCCGTCGCGCAGCAGCCTGCGCAGCAGCACGGCCGCCGCGACCGTGGCCAGCACGACGGCCGGGATGCCGATGTACCAGGTCACCCAGTGGAGCGAGAGCTCGAAGTAGAGCCGGTCCGCCTGGACGGGCAGGCCGTTGGCCTGCTGGATCTGGGCGATGAACTCGGCCGTGCGGGCGTCCTCGGCGTTCGTGGCCTTCCTGGTCACGATCTGGAACCAGGGACGGGCGTACAGACCGGCCATCACCAGCACGACCAGCGCGGCCCCCGCCGTCGGCAACCACCGCGGCGGCCGGAACCCGGCCAGCTTGGGCGCGACGGCCACGCCGACCGGCGTGAGCACGAGCACGACCGCGCAGATGAGCAGCAGCGGCCGCACGGACCCGGACAGATACTCCAGATACGGACGGGCCAGCACGTACGCCGCCAGCAGCCCGAGCCCCGCCCCCGCCACCAGCCCCGCCAGCAGCGGCACCCCCACCGCGCCCTGCGGCCTGCCGGAGCGCCGCATCGCGACCAGCAGCCCCGCGTACGCCAGCACCGGCAACACGTCGCGCAACCCGTCGACCCTGACCAACACGGCCAGCCCCAGGACCAGCCCGGCCGGCAGCCCCTGCCGCCAGCCGGGCCGCTCGGCCTCGATCGCGTCCTGGGCCAGCGCCAGCCCGCCGAACAGCAGGATCAGCGACGGGATCTCGCTGAACGTCGTGCGCGAGGTGTAGAGGATCGGCAGGCTCACCGCGAACGCCGCCGCCGCGAGCACCGCCCACCGTCCGCCCGCCAGCCGCGCCGCCACCCCGGCCACCGTCAGCACGGCCAGCGCCCCCAGCACGGCCGGCACCGCGAACGGCGCCCCCAGCCAGTCGCCGATCGCGAACACCAGCGGCGGCCCCGGCATGAACTGCGGCACCACCCCGCCGTCCACCGCATACGTGCCGACGCTGTCGAAGTACAGGGAGGGGTGGTGGCCGCCGAACGCCGCCGCCTGGTCCGGGATCGGCAGCGAGCCGTGCCCGGCGATCCAGGCGGCGTACTGGGCGTAGGTCGCCGGGTCGCGCCGGACCAGCAGCTGCTCGGAATGCATGACGACGTTGAACACGCCCGACCCGGCGGCCACCGCCACGACCCCCGCCACCTGCCAGGGCGTGGCCTGGACGCCCTGACCCGCGCCCCGCCTCCCGCGCAGGACGCCGCGCGTGCCCGCCCAGCACAGCAGCGCCGCCGCGGGCACTCCGAGCAGCACCGCGGGCAGCGGCGCGAACCGGCCGGCCAGCAGCAGCGGCAGGCCCGCGAGCAGCCAGCCCGCCAGGGCGAGCGCGGGCGACACCGACAACGCGGCCAGTACGCGGCCCGATCGATCACGTTCCATCGGTGAGCGAGCGTATCCAACGCCGCGGTCACGGCGTCCGCGGAAACGCGGGTAGCGTACGCGAGGTGCAGGAGGAGCGGGATGACCAGCGGGTGAATCCGAAGCCGCGCGCGGGAACCCCTGCCCGCGTCCAGGAGCCCGGCTGGCGGCGGCACGGCTGGTTCGCGCGCGTCCGGGAGGCCGGATGGTGGCGGCGGCACGGCTGGTTCACGCGCGTCCTGGAGGCCGGATGGTGGCGGCGGCACGGCTGGTTCGCCGGGGTCCTGGCGGTCGGCGCGGCCCTGCGCGCGCTCGCCATGCTCGGCTACCGCCCGGCCCTGTGGTTCCCCGACTCCTACACCTACATCGTCACCGTCTTCCGGCCGCGCCCCGACCTGGTTCGCCCGGCGGGCTACTCGATGTTCATGAAGCTCCTGGAGCCCTTCCACGGCTTCTGGGCGGTCACCGCCGCGCAACACCTGCTCGGCCTGGCCACCGGCGTTCTCGTCTACGTGGCCGCGCGCCGGGCCCCGCGCTGGGCGCGCACGCTCGCGGCCGTGCCCGTGCTGCTCGACGCGTACCAGATCGAGCTGGAGCACCTGCTGGTCTCCGACACGCTGTTCCTGTTCCTGGTCGTGGCCGCCGTGGCGCTGAGCCTGACCGAGAAGCGCGCCACCGTCGCCGCCGTCGGCCTGCTGCTGGCCGCCGCCACCCTGACCAGGACCGTCGGCCTGCCGCTCATCGTCGTCCTGGCCGCGTGGTTCGTGCTGCGCAGGCGCGTGGGCCTGGCCGGGGTGCTGCTGGCCGCCGCGCTGGTCCCGGTCATCGCCTACGGCGGCTGGTTCTACGCCGCCCACCACCGCGTCGGCCTGGTGGGCGCGAACGGCGTCTTCCTCTACGCCCGCACGATGTCCTTCGCCGACTGCGCCAGGATGAACCCGCCGGCCGACCTGCGGGTGTTGTGCGACCCCCGTCCGCCGGAGCTGCGCCCGCCGTCGCAGGAGTACATCTGGAGCAAGGACTCCCCGCTGGTGAAGCTGCCGGGAATCACGTTCTCGAAGGCGAACGACGACCTGGCCTCCAGGTTCGCGACCCTCGCCGTCACCAGCCAGCCGCTCGACTACGCGGGCTCGGTGCTGGCCGAGCTGGCCCGCACGTTCACGTGGGGGCGGCCGGTCTACCCCGACGCGGAGGTCTACGCCTACTACGAGTTCCCGGTGACCCCGCCCGGCCCACCTGGCCGCTATCCCGCGCAGGTCGGCGCCGACTATGCCAAGCTCTACGAGCAGGGTGCGATCGGTACGGAGATCGTCGAGCCCTACGCCGGATGGCTGCGGGGCTACCAGAGCGTGGTGCGCCTGCCCGGCCCGGTGCTGCTGGCGCTCCTGCTCGCGCCGCCCGTCGCGGCCGCCGTGCGCCGGGCGCGGGGCCTGCGGCACGCCGGTCCGCCGGCGTGGGCGGCGCCCTGGGCGGCGGCCGTTGTGTTGCTCGTCACACCGCCCGCCGTGGCCGAGTTCGACTACCGGTACGTGCTCCCGGCCGTGCCTCTGGCCTGCCTCGCGGCGGCCCTGAGCGTCCGGCCTGACCTGCGGGGACGGTCAGAAAGCGGGAAAGACTTTGGCAATGATATTCCACGAAATGTCCGGCTCTGAGTATGCTGTGCCGCGGAAACATCACGCCCGGGTCACGGTCGTTTCCGGCGGTCATGGCACCGGGCACGCCGTACGTGACCTAATCTCGTGGCGCGGAGCGACCAAGCCGGCGCGTTGGCGCAAGGAACGAGGCTAGGGGGCGTATGAGTGACTACAGGAGCGCGTCCGTCCAGGACGCCAGGGTCGCCCCCAGCGCTCCGGGCAGCCGGATGGCGCGAAGGGCCGCGGGCTCCCCGCCTCCCCCGCCCGACGACCGGCCCCCACGCGGCCACCGCGGCGACGGCGGCGGCGGTCAGGGCAAGATGCGGGTGCTGGCCTGGGTCAGCATCGCCGCCACCACGGTCATGGTGGCCGGCGCGCTGACCGGTTACACCGTCTACCGCGACGCCTTCGGCAACATCACCCAGAAGAGCGTCAAAGAGGACATCATCAACCCGCGTCCGCGCGACACGGGCGCACTCAACGTGCTGCTCGTCGGCTCCGACACCCGCGCGGGCAAGGGCAACGCCAAATACGGCCAGCAGCTCGCCAGGACGGCCGACGCCGGCGGCAAGCGCACCGACACGATCATCGTCATGCACATCTCTCCCAACCGGGACAAGGCGCGCCTGATCAGCTTCCCGCGCGACTCGATGGTGCAGATCCCGAAGTGCAAGAACGAGACCACCAAGGCCGAGATGCCGCCCCGCCGGGACATGATCAACTCGGCGTACAACTCCGGCGGCATCGCGTGCACGATCTCCACGATCGAGACGCTCACCCAGATCCGCATCAACCACTTCGTCGAGGTGGACTTCAGCGGCTTCAAGAACATCGTCGACGCCCTCGGCGGCATCGAGATCTGCCTCAAGTCCGGCGTCAACGACAGGGCGTCCCATCTCGTCCTGCCTCCGGGCAAGAGCCTGCTCAACGGCGAGAAGGCGCTCGGTTACGTACGTCTGCGCCACTACGGCGACGGCAGCGACATCCAGCGCATCAAGCGCCAGCAGATCTTCCTGAGCAAGGTCATCGCCAAGGCCACGAGCAGCGAGCTGCTCACCGACATCGGCAAGCTGACCGGCTTCATCAAGGCGGCTGCGGGCTCGGTCACCATGGACCCCGAGCTGGCCAACGACACCCAGCAGCTCATCGACATCGCTACCAGCGCCAAGGAGCTGACCGCGGGCGGCGTGCAGCTCACCACGATCCCGTGGCTGCCCGACCCGCAGGATCCCAACCGGGTGATCTGGAAGGAGCCCGACGCCTCCGCGCTGTGGGCCTCCATCATCAGCGACACCGAACTCCCCGACCCGACCCCGAGCGCGAGTGCCAGCGCGAGCACCAAGCCCAAGGTCACGCCGAAGCCCGAGCAGGTGAAGGTGCAGGTGCTCAACGGCACCACCACGCCGGGCAAGGCCCGCCTGGTGGCCGACGAGCTGGCCAAGCAGGGCTTCAACGTCGTCGGGGTGGGCAACTACCAGGCCGCCGACGGCGCGAGCCTGCCCTCCAGCGAGATCCACTACGCCAAGGGCGCCGCCACCGGCGCCGACTACGCGGCCGTGCTGTCCGGCGCGGTGCTGCCCAAGCCGGCTCCCTCGGCGGGCAAGGTCACCGCGACCAACCCGCAGCCCTACACCTCCGGCACGACCGGCACGGCCGCCGGCGCGGGCGGCAAGGGCGCCCCGGTGATCCAGCTCGTGGTCGGCTCCGACTTCAAGTCGGTGAAGGTCACCAAGCTTCCTGACAGCGTGAACAACAGCACCATCACGGCCGCCGACCAGAAGAACGTGTGCACCTGAGGCTCCAAGTTCCCTGTGGAACCGGACTTCTGGTGAGACAGGGACCACTAGATCGGGATAATGTTTGCGGGTCGGCGACGCAGCGCGACACGGCCGCTGTTAAGGCGGTTGTAAGTATGAAATGTCAGAGTTGCGTCGTGCACCCCGGCCCCTAGCGAAGCTGAGCTCCCCAGTGTCTGACACAAAGTTCTCTCCACCGGTCACGACCCCGCGGAGCCCTGACGGCCCCGTCGAGGAAGGCGGGCCGGCGAACACTGGAGCTCGCTGGCCCCTGCCTCAGGAGTCCGTCTGGGGCAACCAGACCGACCCCCACGGCATCGCGACGGGCGAGCGCCCCGAGGAGCGGCAGGAGCCCGCCGAGGAGCCCGAGCCGCCCAAGCGCAGGCGCGACCCCTACCTCGACAACGTCAAGTTCATCCTGATCGCGCTCGTGCCGCTGGGCCACTCGCTGGTGCCCACGCTCTCGACCCATTCCTCCAGAGCGCTCTACATCTACATCTACATGTTCCACATGCCGCTGTTCGTGATGATCAGCGGCTACCTGTCCAGGAACTTCTGGAACTCCAACGCGAAGACGAACAAGCTCGTCGACACGTTCGTCGTGCCGTACGTGATCGTGGAGATCGGCTACGCCGCCGTCCGCTACGGGCTCGGCCAGAAGTGGAGCCTCACGATCATCGATCCGGCGTGGCTCAACTGGTACCTGCTGGCGCTGCTGTTCTGGCGGTTGTCCACACCGGTGTGGAAGCGGATGAAGCACCCGGTCCCGGTGGCCATCGTGATCTACATGTTCGCCGGCTTCTCGCAGATCGCCGGCGACTTCAGCATGGACCGCTTCTTCGGCCTGCTGCCGTTCTTCGTGATCGGCCTGGTGATGCAGCCCGAGCACTTCGAGATGCTCAACAAGCTGTGGATCAAGATCGCGTCGGGGGTCACGCTGCTCTGCGCGGCGGCCGTGGCCATCGTCATCGCGCCCAAGGCGCCGCTCGACCCGTTCTACTTCAAGCACAGCTTCCAGGACATGGACCTGTCCTGGTGGATGGGCCTGCTGCTCAAGGTCGGGCTGCTGGTCTGCGCCCTGGCGATGTCCTTCGCGGTGCTGGCGCTGGTGCCGCGCGGCGAGACCTGGTACTCCGACCTCGGCACCCGCACGCTCTACTGCTACCTGCTCCACGGCATCCCCGTCCTGATCGCCAAGGACCAGGGCTGGCTGGCGCTGCCGTGGCTGCACGGGCCGCTCGGCGTGCTGGCCATCGCGTGCAGCTCGTTCGCACTGGCGATCGTGTTGTGCCTGCCGGAGACGCGCACCGTCTTCAAGTGGGTGCTCGAACCCCGCCTGACCTGGCTCTATCGCCGCCCCTCTGGAAGTTAAGCGGCCCTTTCACCTGAGTTAACGCCTTTGACCTGGTAGGCGCGGAGCATCGACACATGCGCGCATGTGTCGCCACCACCGTCCATCATCCCGAGGACGCCCGGATCATGCACCGGCAGATCAGGGCGCTGCTCGACGCGGGCCACGAGGTGACCTACGTCGCGCCGTTCACCTATTACAACGTCACCCCGGCCGTCGGGCTCACCGCCGTCGACGTCGCCCGGCAGGCCCCGTACGGGAAGGCCCGCGCGGCGCTCAGGCGCGGCGTGCGGGACGCCGACCTGCTGATCGTGCATGATCACCGGCTGCTGCGCGCGCTGCCCCACCGGCGCCCTCCGGTCGTCTGGGACGTCCGCGAGGACGTCTCGCCCAGACGGCGGGCCCGCGCGGAAAGACGGCACCACGTGATCACCTCCGCGGAGGTGCCCGAAGCGACCCTGGTGTCGCCCAGCCCGCCCCCTCCCGGCGACACCAGGGTCGTGCACATCGGCCGCCTGTCGGCCGAGCGCGGCGTGGCCGAGCTGATCGCGCTGGCCGAGCGCCTGGCGCCGCACGGCATCCGGATGGACCTCATCGGCGCCGCCGACCGCGACGTGCGCCCGCTGCTGCGCGACGCCCAGCGCGTCGGCCTGCTCGACTGGTTCGGGTACGTGCCCAACCGGCACGCCCTGCGCATGTCCGAGGGCGCGCTGGCCGGGCTGTCCCTGGCCGCCGACACCGTGACCGGGCCGCCCACGAAGATCCTCGACTACATGGGCCGGGGCCTGCCGGTGATCGCCACCCCGCAGGCCGCCCCGCTGGTGCGGGCCGTCGGCTGCGGCCTGGTGGTGCCCCGGGACGTGGACGCGCTGCTGGACGCCGTCCTGGACCTCAAGGAGGACCCCGTGCGGCGGGCCGACCTGGGAGCGGTCGGGCACGCCGAGGCCCGGCTGCGCCACCACTGGCCCGACCGGGCGGCGGACTTCGTCAAGCTGGCCGAGTCGTGGGCGGCCCTGCCGGAACACGCGCTGGCGGTGTAGGAATGGCCAGCGGGCTTCCTGGTTGATGTACTGGACCCATGGCATCGCATCTGATCCAGGGCCGGACGGTGGGCATGCCTGTGCGAGTGGAGGACGCGGAGGTCTGCAGCGCCTTCTACGCGGTGCGGGCCGACGCGGCGCGGGCGGTGATCGCCTATTCCGGCCTCGACGTGGCCGAGGTGTTCCCCGGCAAGGCCGTGTGCGTGCTGGTGTTCGTCGACTATCGCGACGGTGACCTCGACACCTACCACGAGTTCGGGATGGCCTTCCTGATCCGGCGGCCGGGGGCGGCGGGCTCGGTCGGGCTCGGCGACCTGCGCGGCGCGGGCGTCTTCGTCCACTGGCTGCCCGTCGACCAGCGGTTCACGCTGGAGGCGGGGCGGACGATCTGGGGCTTCCCCAAGGAGCTGGCCGACATCGAACTGCGGCTCGGGTCGCCGTACAAGCGGTGTGTGCTGCGCAAGGACGGCAGGCTCGTGCTCGACCTGCTGATCAGGCCCGGCGTGCCGGCGCCGGCCGCCATGGCGCCGCTCGACGCCTTCACCCATCTGGAGGGCGTCACGCGGCGCGTCCCCTGGTCCGTACGGGCCGGGGGCACGCGCGTGCGGCCGGGCGGCGCGCTGATCCGCCTGGGCAACCACCCCATCGCCAAGGAGCTCAGCGAGCTGGGGCTGCCCAAGCGGGCGCTGTTCGCCTCGACCGTCTCCCATGCCTCGATGACCTTCGGCGAGGCGGAGGCGGTCTAGACGATCGGCGGGCGGCCGAGCTTGACCATGCGCCAGGCGGTGCGCCAGGCCATGGGACGACGCTCGCCCGCGGGCGTGCGCAGCCCTTCGAAGAAGCCGGAGAACCACGCCTTGATCGCGACCCCCGAACGGCGCTCGCGGATCAGGGTGAGCACCACCCAGTTGGTCAGGTAAAGGAACGCCAGCGGCCACGGCAGGTTGCGCCGCGCCAGCCAGACCCGGTTACGGGCGTTGAGCTGGTAGAACTGCGCGTGCCTGGTCGGCGGGACCTGCGGGTGGTACATGACGGTCTCGGCGTCGTACTCGATCCGGTAGCCCTCGCCCAGCAGGCGCCAGGCCAGGTCGGTCTCCTCGTGCGCGTAGAAGAACCGCTCCGGCAGGCCGCCGACCTGGAGGAAGGCCGAACGCCGCACGGCCGAGGCGCCGCCGAGGAACGTGGTGACCGGCGAGGAGCGCTGCGGGTCGCCCGCGCGCAGCCGGGGCACGTGCCGCCGCTGGCCGACGCCGCCCTCGGGGTCCATCACCCGGAAGGAGATCACCGCGAGGTCGGGCTCGGTGGCGAACCGGTCGCGCACGTGGGCGACGACCTTCTGGTTGGCGTACCAGCCGTCGTCGTCGAGGAACAGCACGACGTCGCCGGAGCACTCCTCGACGCCGCGGTTACGGCCGGCGGGAATGCCGGTGTTGTGGTCGAGCCGGATCGTCTTCACGACCGCGGCCGAGCCCTCGGGTGGCGTGGCCGACACCTGGGGCACGTCGGCGCCGTTGCCCACGATCACCACTTCGACGTCGCCGTCGACCTGGTTGAGCGCGGACTCGACGGCCCGGTTCAGCTCCGCGACCCGGTTGCCCATGGTGAGGATGACGCACGAGATCTTCAACGGGTCATCGTCCTGACGCGTTGAGGACACGAGCGGAGCATTCTTTCATGATCACCGAGTCTGCTGGTCTGCATCTTGTTGACAATGGTGGAGCTAAGCGTATCGGAACCGATGGTGAACCCCCACCGAACGGCGGACGTCCGATCAATACGACGGACGGGAAGCTCCTCCGGTTCCGACATGAGATCACCCAAGCCGCCTCGACGCCATAATGCTGATCAGATGGAGCACGGTCTGCAGCGCGGCGGCGATCGCGCAGGCCACGATGAGCACGCGGGAGGCCCCGAGCGTGCCGGTCGCCAGGTCGATCACCGCGGCCGCCACCGCGAGCAGCGACAGCTCGATCGGCTGCATGATCCGATGGAACTTCGTCGCCGCCAGGATCCTCCTGCCCAGACCGAGCAGCCCCGAACGGAACTGCACCGCCGACGCCTCGGAGGACGCGCCCAGCCCGCCCTTGGCCCGCGCCACCTCCACCAGGTCGGTCTCGGCCTTGATGAGGATGGCGCCGAGCGCGGCAGCGAAGCCGAGCACGGTGTACCAGTCGGGCAGCACGGCCGAGGCCCGCCAGCCGAGCCCGGCCAGCACAGCGGCCTCGGTGAAGTAGGCCCCGACGCGGTCGAGGTAGACCCCGGCCAGCGACGTCTTGCCCGTCCAGCGGGCCAGCTCGCCGTCGGAGCAGTCGAGCAGCAGGTAGACCTGGACGAGCAGGGCGGCCAGCACGGCCGCCCACAGCCCCGGCAGGGCCAGCACGAAGCCCGCCGCGACCCCGGCGACCGTCATCACCCAGGTGAGCTGGTTGGGCGTGACCGACGTCTTGCTCGTCAGCCACGTGACGTAGATGGACAGCCGGCGCATGTAGAGCACGCCTGCCCAGTGCTCGCCGTTCCTGCGGTCGAGATGGCCCTCGGGCTGGGCGACCCGCCGCAGCTCAGCTACCGAAGGCCCGGACATAGTCCCCCACCCGATCGCGGATCTCGGAGTCCTGCATGCGCAGGTGCTCCAGGATCGTGTAACGGCCGGGACGGGTCGACGGCGCCAGCGCGACCACGTCGGCGAACTGCTCGCCGGTCAGCCCGATGTCGGCGGGCACGACCGGGAGCTCGTGCCGGCGCAGGCAGTCGACCACCTGGGCCACCCTGGCGGCGTCCTCCCGCAGGAAGAAGCAGAAGGCGGCACCTATGCCGGCGAGCTCGCCGTGGTTGGAGGTGCCGGGGAAGAGCTGATCCACGGCATGAAGGATCTCATGATCTCCACCGCTCGCGGGCCGCGACGACCCGGCGACGACCATCGACATGCCCGACAGGATGAGAGACTCGGCCAGGACGGTCAGGAACGCGTCGGACTCGATGCCGTCGCTCCGGCCGACCAGCGCCTCGGCGGCGGTGCGGGACATCGAGCAGGCCAGGCCGTCGATGGGCTCGCCGCGCTCGACGTTGCCGAGCTGCCAGTCCTCGATCGCCGACAGGTTGCTGACGACGTCGCCGATGCCGGCCCTGACCAGCGACTTCGGCGCGTTGTGCACGAAGTCGAGGTCGACCAGGATGGCCAGCGGCATCGGCACGCCGAAGGTGCCCTTGCCCCCCTCGTAGACGAGGGAGGCGGTGGGCGAGCAGATGCCGTCGTGGGAGAGGTTGGTGGCCACGGCCACCATGGGGATGCCCGCGAGGGAGGCGGCGTACTTCGTCGCGTCGATCGTCTTGCCGCCGCCGACCCCGACGACGACCTCGTAGGCGCCCTTGCGCAGGTCGGCGCCGAGTGAGACGGCCGCCTCGACCGACCCGTCGCTCACCCTGAACACCTCGGCCTCGCCGAGGGTGGGGGCGATCAGACGCTCGATGTGGTCGCCCTGGCCGGGCCCGACGGCCACGGCCACCCGGCCGGAGGTGGCCACGCGGCTGTCGGCCAGCAGGGCGCCGAGCTCGGCGACGGCGCCGCGCCTGACCTCCATGGTCAGGGGCGCCGGCAGCATCCTCGCTAGAAGCGGCATGCGCGCTCCCTCTAGTAGCGAACGGCTATGGTGCGAGCCTTGGCCAGGTCGTCGTGGTTGTCCACCTCGACCCAGTCGACCTCGCCGATGGGCGCGACGTGGATCGCCTCGCCGCGCTCGACCATCTCCTGGTAACCGTCCTCGTAGTAGAGCTGGGGGTCGCGCTCGAACGTCGTCTTGAGCGCGTCGGCCAGCCGCTCGGCCGCGCCGGGCCTGATGAGCGTGGCGCCGATGTACTCGCCGTACGCCTCGGCCGGGTCCATCAGCTTGGTGATGCGGCGCAGCGAGCCCTCCGGGGAGAGGGTCACCTTCATCTCCTCGTCGGCCAGCTTCTTGACGTTGTCGACCGCGAGCAGGACGTCGCTCGTCCCGGGGGCGGCCAGCAGCGTCTTCTCGACCGAGACGGGGTGGACGGTGTCGCCGTTGACCAGCAGCACGCCCTGGGCGAAGTAGTCGCGGGCGCACCACAGGGAGTAGGCGTTGTTCCACTCCTCGGCCTTGTCGTTGTGCACGAGGGTGAGCTTGACGCCGTGGCGCCTCTCCAGCTCCTCCTTGCGGTCGTGCACGGCCTGCGCCGCGTAACCGACGACGACCACGACCTCCCGCAGGTCCACCTCGGCGAGGTTGCGCAGCGAGATGTCCATGATCGTGGTTTCGCCGTCAACCGGCACGAGCGCCTTGGGCAGCGTGTCGGTGTACGGCCGCAGGCGTCGTCCGGCCCCGGCGGCCAGAACCATTCCCAGCAACGTGCACTCCTCGGTCGAGCATGACTACGTGTGCCCAAAGGTTAGTTGCCTTTGGCCCCTTCGCGGGTAATCCGGCGTTAGTCTTGCGTTCCCATCTCGCCCGCCTCGACGCCCGATCGGGGCGCGGCCAGCCAGCACGTGACACTCTCCCAGCCGAACAGCGCCCACAGGTAGAGGGTCAGCAGCACGTAGCCCGCGGTCATCCAGCCGGCCAGGGCGGCCAGCGAGACCGCCATCATCCGGCCGTCCCAGCCGAGGCCGAGCGTGGAGAGCCAAGCCGGCGGGTAGACGCGCTGGCGCAGCCGGTAGACCAGGTCGTAGTGGTGGAAGGCGAGCGCGCCGAGCAGCAGGAAGGTCAGCACCGGCGGCAGCCCGTGGGCGAAGCCGCAGGCGGCGACGAAGCTGTACTCGATGAGCCGCAGGATCGGCGGCACCAGCCAGTCGAAACGGCCGTCGTGCGGGTGGGTGCTGCCGGGCCCGGCCAGCAGCAGCGTCACGGCGGGCGCGAACACCGCGAGCCCGTCGGACCCGGCCACGCCGATCAGCAGCAGCACGCCGGTGACGAACGTGCCGGCGATCACCGGCGGCAGCGGCGGGAGCTGCCCGGCCACGAGCAGGCCCATCGCGCGCGAGAGCGGCCCGTCGTCGCGGTAGGCGACGACCCTGCTCTCTGGCACGGGGGTCATGTGCACGGAGATCACGCTGCCTGCCTCCCGATCCGGCGAACCGCCGCCGCCTCGCCCGCCCCGGCGGCCCTCACCGGGCCGACCTCGCCAGGCGCCCGGCGAGCTGGTAGAGGGCGGCGACCCCGCCCCAGCACAGCAGGGACACGAACGTCACCCTGGCGTCCCACACGGCGGCGGTGACGGCGATCAGCACCGTCCGCTCGCCGATGGGCAGCACGACGATCTTCCTCAGCCAGCGGGCGAGCGAGTCGCGCTCCAGCCGCTGGGCGAGCCCGAGCATCCCGTGGGCGTGCCGCGCGTCGGCCGGCTCCAGCAGCGACCGGGCGGGCCTGGCCCACAGGGCGCCGACGCGGCCCGCGTCGGCCAGCGCCCCGGCGTAGGAGTAGTCGATGGTGTGGCGGACGACCTGCGTGATCATCGCGGCGGCGGCCAGGTACCAGATCGTGGTCCCGCCGTGGCCGAAGGCGAGCCCGACGTAGACCAGGTACTCCTTCAGCCGGTCGGCCATGCCGTCGGCCCAGGCCCCGAGCGGGGAGAACGTGCGGGTGTAGCGGGCGAGCTGCCCGTCGAGGCAGTCGAGCGCGAACGACATCACGAACAGCGCGCCCCCGGCCGCCCGCCCGGCCTGGGTGCCTGCCGAGAACCAGACGGCGGCCAGCGCGGCCAGGCCGATCGAGACGCCGGTGACGGCGTTGGGGGTCAGCTTGAGGCGGACGGCCGGCCTGATCAGGTGGCGCGACCAGGTCGAGACGAAGAACGTGGCGAAGAAGCCGTCGTCCTCCTTGACCGAGGTGTCGAGCCGGACCCTGGCCTCGTCGACCTCGGCGAGCCTGGTCAGGGCGCTGTCGGCGGCGTGCTGGCCGGTCACGCGGTCGGCGTGCAGCGGGCCGATCGAGGCGGCGCGCACCCGTACGCCGGCCCTGACCAGGCCCACCAGCAGCAGGTCGACCGCCTCGACGGGGGTGACCGGGCCGAGCTTGCCCAGGTCGGCCAGCTCGGCCAGCTCCTCGGCGATGTCGGCCAGGGACGCCAGGTCGGCCTCGCCGGTCTGGAGCACGCCCCTGAAGGTGGCGTTGGCCTCCGGGACGGTGTGGAACGAGCTGCCGGCGGCGACCACCCTGCCGGACTCGACGCGTACGGGCGGCCGCATCGGGGCGGCGGCGTCGTCGTGGGAGACCAGCGCCCCGGTGTCGCGCGCGGGATGTTCGAGCAGCAGCGCGAGCGCCTCGGTGTGGGCGACGAGGTCGGCGGGGAGCACCACGACCGTGCCCGAGGAGACCCGGGCGATCTTGGCCACCCCGCGCAGGTCGGCCCCGAGCCCGCCACCGGGGGTCACCACCTGGACGTCACGCACGGGAAGCGCGGCGAACTGGTCGCTCAGCCGGTCGAGGAGCGTGCCGTCGGCGCAGGAGAGCCGGCACGCCGGGGTCGTGGCGAGCAGCACCACCGAGGTGGTCGTGCCCTCGCGGGTGAGTGAGTCGGGCAAAGCGCAGGTCTCCTCCCGGTAGGGAGTGCGTGGACACAGCGTAGCGACAGGGGCGCGCGATATCACGGAACAGGACCGTTACGCTGCCGACATGGATGCAGCGCGGCGGTCGGTCGGAGTGCTCCTCGCGGGAGGCGTGGGGCAGCGGGTCGGACATGAGATACCCAAACAGCTCATCGAAGTAGCCGGGCGGACGATCCTGGAGCACTCCATCGCGGTGTTCGAGCAGGCGCCGGAGATCGACGAGATCGTGGTGCTGATGACGCCCGGCTTCACCGACCGGGTGAAGGAGATCGTGGCGAACGGCGGCCACCGCAAGGTCACCCGGATCGTGGAGGGCGGCCGCAGCCGTACGGAGAGCACGTGGCGGGCGTTGCGGGCGCTGGGCACGCAGGAGTGCGACGTGCTGCTGCACGACGCCGTACGGCCCCTTCTGGAGCCGCGGATCATCACCGAGTGCGTGGCGGCGCTGCGCACCCACCGGGCCGTCAACGTGGCGATCCCGAGCTCCGACACGGTCCTGGTGGCCGTGCCCGGCCCGGACGGCGAGGTGATCGGCGAGGTCCTCGACCGCTCGCGGCTGCGCCGCAGCCAGACGCCGCAGTGCTTCCGGCTCTCGGTGATCCGCGAGGCGTACGAGCGGGCCATGGCCGACCCGGGCTTCGCCGAGCGCCCGGCCACCGACGACTGCGGCGTGGTGCTGCGCTACCTGCCCGAGGTGCCCATCCACCTGGTCCCCGGCAGCGAGCGCAACATCAAGGTCACCCATCCGGACGACCTGCGGATCGCCGAGCAGCTCTTCGCGATCAGGGGGTCCATCTCCTGACGTGTCCGGGCATGTCGTAGACGTTCGCGTGGAAGGCCCTTGACCTGCGGGTTGTTACCGTGCGGTCGCATGAGAAGACTGCTGGCGATCGGCGCGCTGCTCGGCTGCTACCCCGTCCTGCTGGCCTCGGCGCTGTGGCCGGCGCCGCTGCTGTTCGGGCTGGTCGCCGTGGTCTCCTACGCCGTCGAGTTCGCCGCGGCACGCCTGGCCGGCGGGCTGACCGAGCTGCTCAGCCGGATGCACCTGGGGACCACGCTGCGGTTCGCGGCCAGGGAGACGGCCGCGCTGCTGCTGGTGGCACGGGTGTCGGGGGCCGCCTCGCCGTGGTTCGTGGCGCTCGCCGCCGGGCTGTTCGCGCTGCACGGCGCGCGGGCCGCCCACTCGGGGCTGGCCATCCGCCTGCGGCAGACGCTCAGCAGCATGCCGGTGACCACCCGCAACCTCGACGTGTCCGCGCTGCGCATCCCCAAGATGCCGCCCCCGTTCCTGGGCGCCCACCGCGGCCTGCGCTTCCTCGGGCTCGACGCCCTGCCGGTGCTCGGCGCGACCTTCGGCGCGGCGGCCGGGGCGGCCGGCGCGGGCGTGGCGCTGCTGCTCGGCGTGGCGGGCGTGCTCGCGCTCCTGCCGTACGTGCGCCGCACCCGGCCGCTCGGCGACCGGGCGAGGGTGCTGGAGGTCGTGGGCGAGCAGGTCAGGGCCTACGACCCGGAGGTCATCCTGTACTTCTCCGGCGCGACGGCCGCCGCCTACCAGGCCAGGATGTGGCTGCCCACCCTCGAACGCATCAACCGGCGGGCGATCGTCGTGCTGCGCGAGCGCGGCATGGCCAGGCACCTGGAGTCGACCACGCTGCCGATGGTCTGCATCCCGTCCTCGGCCGACCTGATGAGCTTCCGCGCCCTGTTCAGCGCCAAGCTCTGCCTGTACGTCTCCAACGTCGGCCGCAACGTCCACATGCTGCGCATCCCGACGCTGCGCAGCGTGTTCCTCAACCACGGCGACAGCGACAAGGAGGCCTCGTTCAACCCGTTCTCCCGGGTGTACGACGAGGTGTGGGTGGCCGGGCCGGCCGGTCGCGACCGCTACCGGCGCGCCCGCGTGGGCGTCCGGGACGAGAGCATCCACGAGGTCGGCCGGCCGCAGCTCGAAGGCATCTCGACCGAGGGGCCGGGGCTGCCGTACCGGACCGTCCTGTACGCCCCCACCTGGGAGGGCTGGAACGACGACCTGTTCCACACGTCACTGATCACCATGGGCCCGCGCATCGTGCGCGCCCTGCTGGACCACGACCCGCAGCTGCGGATCATCTACAAGCCGCACCCGCTGACCGGCCACCGCGACAAGAGCGCCGCGCGGGCGCACCGCAGGATCGTGTCGATGATCGAGGCGGCCGAGCTGGCCAGGTCGAAGGCCAGGCATCCGTCGAGTCCCGGCGGGGCGCCGGAGATCAGGCACCTGATCGTCACCGGCGACAGCCCGCACCTGTACGACTGCTTCAACGAGTGCGACCTGCTGATCAGCGACATCTCCAGCGTCGTGGCCGACTTCCTGGCCAGCGAGAAGCCGTACGCCGTGACGAACGTCGCGGGGCTGCCCGAGCGCGCCTTCCACGAGCGCTACCCGAGCACCGAGGCGGGGGTGCTCCTGGGCGAGGACCTCGCGGCCCTCGCCGGTTTCCTGGACGGTGAGGACACCCTGGCCCGAGCCAGGATCAAGCTCAGGAGCTACCTGCTCGGGCCGGAGTACCCGGACGCGCTGACCCGCTTCGACGCGGCCGTCGAGCGGGTCTTCTCGGGCTCGTGATCAGCGTGGCGGCCTGGACAACCTCCGCGGGCTGGTGAGGAAGCCCCATCCCCACGAGACGTGCATGGCGGCGTACACGAGGGGCAGCCGCAGCTTGACCGCGCCCGGCAGCCCGCTGCCGGTGACCGCCGAGCCGGCCACGATGGCCAGCACGTAGCCCCCGGGGACGACGAGCGTCAGCGGGAAGAACGGCGAGAGCACCAGCCCCAGCGCCATGGCCAGCACCGCGGCGGGCGGCGCCAGGTAACGCAGGTTGATCGTGCCCTCGTGGGTGCGCGCGACCACGCGCCGCCAGCGGCCGTAGTGGAAGTACTGCTTGGCCAGCGCCTTGACGTTGGGCCGCGGACGGTAGGTGACCCGCATGCGCGGCTGGAACCAGACCAGCCCGCCGGTCTGGCGGATGCGGTGGTTCATCTCCCAGTCCTGGGCCCGCTGGAAGTGCTCGTCGTAGCCGCCGACCCGGTCGAGCGCCGAGCGGCGGAACACGCCGAGGTAGACGGTGTCGGCCGGGCCCGCGGTGCCGCCCACGTGGAAGGCCGCGGCGCCGACGCCGATCTTGGAGGTCATGGCGCAGGCCACGGCCTGCTCGAACGGTGTGACGCCCTCGGCCGCCATGACGCCGCCCACGTTGTCGGCGCCGGTCTCGGCCAGCGTCTCGACGGCGACGCGCAGGTAGTCGGAGGGCAGCATGGCGTGCCCGTCGACCCTGGCGATGATGCCGTTGCGTGCGGCGGCGATGGCGGCGTTGAGCGCGTTGGGCGTGCGACCGGTCGGGTTGGGCACCACGGTCACCCGGCGGTCGGCCGCCGCGATGGCGTCGGCGACCTCCTGGGTGCGGTCTTGGGACGGACCCACGGCGAGGACGACCTCGATCTCACCGGGGTAGCTCTGGGCGAGGACCTGGTCGACGGCCTCGCGAAGGTGCCGCTCCTCGTTGAGGACCGGCATGACGACGGAGATGGGGGGCCAGCCGCGCGTCTCCGCGGGCGCGTGCGGCGAGTCGGGGAACTGCTTCATGGCGGGGCTCACGCTACTGTACGACCAGGGGAGAAGGGCAATCGAAAGCCCCGGTGTCCCCGGCGGATCCGAGGAGGAGGGCATGCGCGAAGCGGGCGAGGAGGACGGCGGCGTGCTGGTGGGCGGCGACGCCTACGGCGGCGTCAGGCTCACTCCTGCCACCCGTCCACGCAGGCCCGTGCGGAGTGCCAAGGCCCGCCGCCGCAACGTGATCGTCGCCGGCCTGCTGTCCACGGGCATCCTGGTCACCACCGGCGTGGTGTGGGCGACCCCGCGCCAGATCGGCACGGTCGACGCGGGCGTGACCGCCCCCAAGTCCCAGGGGGCCGAGAACATCCTGCTGGTCGGCGTCGACAAGCGCGACGACCTGACCCGGCAGCAGCAGAACCAGCTCAAGCTGGGCCGCGAGTCCGGCCAGCGCACCGACACGATGATGGTCATCCACCTGTCGGAGGACCACCAGCGCGTCACCGTGGTGAGCCTGCCGCGCGACACCTGGACGACGATCCCCGGCAAGGGCGACCACAAGATCAACTCGGCCTACCAGTTCGGCGGGCCGAAGCTCACCATGCAGACCGTCAAGGCCGCCACCGGGCTGGAGATCAACCGCTACATCGAGGTGAACATCCTCGGGTTCATCGACGTGGTCGACTCGCTCGGCGGCGTCACCGTCTGCACGCCCATCCCGATCAACGACCCCAAGACGGGTCTCAACCTGCTCGCCGGCACCCACCAGCTCCAGGGCGCCCAGGCGCTCGGCTACGCCCGCACCCGCGCCACCGCCCGCTCCGACCTCGACCGCATCGACCGGCAGCAGCAGGTCATCTCCGCGCTGCTCAACCGGGCGCTGAGCGCCGACACGCTGGCCAACCCGGCCAAGCTCGCCGCGTTCGTCAACTCCACGCTGAGCACGGTGAAGGTCGACCCCGACGACGGGCTGATCGGGCTGGCCACCCAGCTGCGCGACGTGTCGCTGGAGGACGTCCGCTTCGCCGACGTGCCGCTCGCGAACGTCGACTTCAAGGCCCCGACCGGCGAGTCGGCGGTGTTGTGGGACCGTCCGGCGGCCCGCGACATGTTCCGCCGCATCGACGCCGACCAGGACCTCGCCAAGCCCGTGCCGACCAAGACGGCCACGCCGTCGCCGGCCAAGACCGTGGTCCCGCCGGAGAGCGTCACGGTCAAGGTCATGAACGGCACGCTCATCACGGGGCTGGGGGCGCGCACCAAGTCGGCGCTGGTGGCCTCCGGGTTCAAGGTGCCCGGCGAGCCGGGCAACACCGGCAAGAAGGACCACAAGCAGACCCTCGTGCGTTACGCCGCGGGCCAGGAGGCGGCCGCCCGCCTGGTGGCGTCCGTCATCCCGGGCGCGGAGCTGAAGCAGGCCGACGTCGAGGGCGTCGAGGTGATCGCCGGCAGCGACCAGCCGAAGATCAAGAAGCTCAAGCAGCCCGACACCCCGGCGAGCAAGCCGAGCTCCACGCCGACCACCAAGACCGCCATGGAGAACATCTGCAAGAAATAGGCATAACCAGGTAAAGCCAGGGCACGTGATTGGCATGGTGGTCAAGTCTTGGCGGGAGGACCCCTGTACCGTCCTGCACGTCGTCGGTGATCTCGACGTGGCGGGCGCTCCTCGGCTTCGCGCCGAGCTCGATCAGGCGCTGGCGGCGGCTGATCCGCTCAACCTGGTGATGGACCTGACCGAGGTGCCCTTCTGCGACTCGGTGGGCCTCGGCGTCCTGGTGGCGACGCTCAGTCACGTCCAGGACATGAGAGGACGCATGATCCTCGTCCTCGGGCCCGGCATGATCCGTCACCTGCTCACGATCACCAATCTCGACCGGCACTTCGAGACCAGCGCCTCGCTCGGCGAGGCCCGTGCCGCCCTCGACCCGGCCGCCTGACCGCGTCCGGCCCGGATCACGGACGTGAGCACATCTCCCCGGAGCCAATGGCTCGTAGGCTCGCGGGAAGATCCCTCTCGCGTCCGGAGGCCCGCACGTTGTTCGATGAGTTCCCCGAGCCTGCCTGCTCCCAGCTCGCCGCCGCCTTCGCCTTCGCCGAGGGCAGGACCAAGCCGGAGTGGTGTTTCCCGGAGGGGCGGGCGCGCCTGGCGTTCTGGGCCCCCCGGATCCGGGCCGGGCTGACCTACCGGCCGGCCCGCGACCTGCGCCCCGACGAGGTGCTCGCCCTGCTCATGGGCATCTCCGAGGGCTCGCTCGACCACGACACGCAGGTCGAGCCGGCCTCCGCGGGCGCCGCGCAGGAGGCCCGCTGGATGGACGACGACCTGGTCGACCGCAAGGCCAAGCCCGACTGGTTCGTCGTCGGCCGCCTCGGCGGCTCGCCCGTCGGCCTGGTCGCGCCCGACGACCACCGCATCGCCTACATCGCGCGTGGCGCCCGAGCACCGCGGCCGCGGCTACGTCGACGACCTGCTCGCGCACGGCACGCGCGCGCCGGCCGAGGCCGGCGTGCGGCGCATCGCCGCCAGGACCCCGCGAACGCCTTCCTGCGTGCCGGATACTCGGAAGTCGGCCGGCTGTTCCGCTACTACTGGAGGGCTTCGTGAGACTTGGTGTGATGTTCGACCGGGATCTGCCGCCCGAGGAGCTGATCCCGTTCGCCCGGGCGCTCGACGAGACCACCGTCGACGACCTGTGGGTGGTGGAGGACCTGGGCTGGACCGGCGGCGTCTCGGCGGCGGCCACCGCGCTGGCCGTGACGTCCCGGCTGCGCGTCGGCATCGGCATCACCCCCGCGCCGCTGCGCAACCCGATGCTGCTGGCGATGGAGATCGGCAACCTGGCCCGGATGCATCCCGGCCGGCTGGCCGCGGGCATCGGGCACGGCGTGCAGGAATGGATGCGCCAGGTCGGCGCGGCCGTGCCGTCGCCGCTCGCCCTGCTGGAGGAGACGATCACGGCCGTACGCGCCCTGCTGCGCGGCGAGACGGTCACCATGCACGGCAAGGCGGTGCACCTCGACGGCGTGTCGCTGGTGCATCCGCCGGCCGTGCCGCCGCCCGTCCTGGCGGGCGTGAAGGGGCCGCGCTCGCTGGCGCTGTCGGGACGCGTCGCGCAGGGCACGATCGTGCCGGAGGGCGTCGGCCCGGCACAGCTGCCCGGCATCGTCGAGCGGATCGCCGGGGGCGACGACCACGAGCTGGGCGTGTTCACCTTCCTGCACATCGGCGAGGAGGCGGACCGGCTCGCCCATCCGGTGGTCCGGGACCAGGCGGCCTACCTGGGCGTGTCGCCGCACGACGTCGTCATGGCGGCCGGGAC
The DNA here is from genome assembly GCF_053601695.1 of Nonomuraea sp. NPDC004702. NCBI lineage: Bacteria > Bacillati > Actinomycetota > Actinomycetes > Streptosporangiales > Streptosporangiaceae > Nonomuraea > Nonomuraea sp. NPDC004702. The sequence continues at coordinate 80,874 of NZ_JBSGCE010000002.1, read as the reverse complement.
CCCTGAGCAGGCGGCGGAGCAGGTCAGGAGCATGTGGGCGGCGGGTGCGGGGACGGTGGTCGTCCGGCCGCTGGGGCGCGATCCCCTGCCGCACGTGCACGCCCTGCTGTCGGCGCTGTAGCCCCACCGGCGTCGGGGCTGGGATTCCCTCGATGCCTTGGCGTCGGGGCCGTGGTTCCTATGGCCGAATGGCGGAGGGGCATCGGTCGAACGGCCGATGGGCCTCCGCCGCCGCTTCGCCACGATCGTTTGCATGAGGCTTTTGCTGGTAATCGTGGCAATCCTGGCGGTCACCGGGTGCAGCGTGCGCTTCGACAGCGATGAGGTGCCCGCCGTCCGGACGTTCCCGTTCACGGGGGCCGAACTGAAGATCTCGTCGTCGCTGGGCGGGGTGCGGGTGCTGCCCGCCACCAGCCCGGCCGTCGAGGTGCGGCGCTGGACGCGTGGCAAGGCGTCCACCAGCCCCTCCTGGTCGCTGCGCGACGGCGTGCTGCGGCTCAGCGCCGACTGCACGCTCATCGTCGGCGACTGCGGCGCGCGCTACCACGTGAGGGTCCCGGCCGGGGTGCGGCTGACGATCGACTCCCCCGACGGCGTCATCCTGAACGGCCTCACCCAGGACGTCGACGTCTCCAGCGGCGACCGCATCGAGGTCAAGGACACTTCGGGCAAGCTGCGTCTGATGACCGACTCCGGCACGATCGAGGGCGACGGGCTGCGATCGTCCAGCGTGCGCGGACGCACCCTGGACGGCTCGATCTCCCTGGCCTTCGCCGCGCCGCCCGCGGACCTGGATGTGAAGTCGCGCGAGGGCGGCGTGACCGTCCGGGTGCCGAAGGACTCCTACCAGGTGAAGGTCGAGAGCCAGGACGGCTCCGAGCACTCCGACATCAAGAGCACGAAGTCCAGCTCCAGGACCATCCTCGCCCGCAGCACGTACGGGAACGTACGCGTCCTGACCCGCTGACCCCTCCGGCCGCGCTGGCGTCTCCTCCAGCCTGTGGGCGCGCGCTGGTGTCGGGCGGCGTCAGCCGACCTCCGGCCTGTAGGGGCTTTGGGGGCGTCAGCCGACCTCCGCCTCCTGCCGCGCCTCCACCGTCCGCACGGACGTCTCCGCCTGCCGCACGGCCTTCCAGAAGTACGTCGAGCTGGGCTTGCCCGCCTCGGCGTACTTCTCGGCCAGCGCCCTGGCCATCACCACCAGCCGGCGTCCGCGGAGCTGGAAGCCCGCCGCCTCCGGCACCGCGCCGAGCGCCCGGTGGTTCCAGTACGTGGCCAGCCGCCGCCAGTGCTCGGCCTCCTTCCCATCCGCGCCGCACGCCTCGCAGGCCAGCAGGACCGCCAGCTCGTGGGCGGCCCTGGCGTCACCCCTCTCCGCCGACCGCAGCCGGAACATGCCCAGACGTCCCCAATGCAGCGGCACCCGCAGCTCCGTGGGCGAGGGCTGCCAGGACGACTGCTCGCCGGGCGCGGGCTCCAGGACGTCCCCGCCGGTCCGGGCGGCGGCCGGCGACCCGTTCCGGCGTCGCGCGGCCTCCCCCGCCTCCGCCTTGGCGGCCTGCCACAGGGCGCTGAACTCGGCGGTCAGCTCCGCCACGGACTCGATGGGCATGCCGGACTTCACCGCGATCACCTGACACACCTCGACGATGGTCCGCATCAGCAGGAAATCCGGCACTTTCTGCGACCTGCCGTTCAGCAGGTCGGACACGGTCGACTTCGGCAACGGCCGGCGCCATCTGTTTCGTTCGGGCTCTTCGGCCAAAAGGGCGAGCGCGACTTTCTCAATCCGTTTCAGCGACGGGTTTCCGCATTCGATTTCACGCAATCTGTTCAGACGTGTCACGAGCACAGCAAGGTGATCTTCACCTTGACCGACATCCTTCATGAGCCGCCCCGGTTCGGACACCGTTGTCCGGTTTAAGAGTGGAAGTGGCATTTCGAGAAGGCGGGCAGGCGCCACCCCCTCGTTGCGTTGAGATAAGCAGCCATAGTGCCATAAGTCGGTCTTGTCGGGGTGCCAGGCGCATCACACACATCCGTCCCTTCAGCCCTACTCGGCCGAATCCATCCGATGTCGTCCGAATACGTCCGAGGCAAGCGCGATCACGGCCGGAACGATCAATTGCGCGGACGCGCCCCCGAGTCCCGCTGGTACTCCTACGTCAACAACAAGCCCGTACGGCAAGGGGACACGAATGAGCAAGACAACCCTCATCTGGTCGGCGGTCAGCGGCGCCCTGCTCGCGCTGCTCGTCGGTGTCGTCGCCGGCCTGCTCGCCACCGGGAACGGCAGCACGGTCGCGGGCGCCATCATGGCGGGCGCGACGGCCTCCGGCGGCTTCGCGGCACTCTGGATCACCGGCACCTCGGCCGTGCACACCTGGCTGAACTCCCAGAAACCCGAGACTCCGTCACAGGACACCAGCGGCTGACCCCGCCCCACCCGTCCCGCACCCCCTCGGCACGTCCGGCAACCGCACCCCCTCACGCCCCGGCACGTCCCACAACCGCACACCCCCGCGCTCGGGCACGTCCCGCAACGCACACCCCCGCACCCTCACCCGCACCCGCACCCGCACGGACGGCGAACGCACCGAGGACCGGTCGGAGACCCCGCACCGGTCCCACACTTCCCCCCTGACCGCACCTTCCCGGACCGCGCCTCCCAGGCCCGCACCTCCCCCGCCCCCGTTCCGGTCCTGCCCGTTCCGGTCCTGCCCGTTCCGGTCCTGGTCGCGGGCGGCGGCGGGTTACGCTGGCGACCGTCCCGCACCCACTTGTCGCGAAGGCAGCACCCGGAGGCGCCCATGGCGATGCCCAGGAAGGGCTCGCGGCTCATCACGGTCGACGGCACCGCCTTCCGCTGGCGGGTCAGCCACAGACCCGCCTTCGGCGACGGCAGTTCCGCGGCCCCGCTCACCTTCGTCGTCGAACGCGACGAGGATCCCGGCCGCGTCCTGCTCGTGTCACTCCCCTGCGCCCGTCCGGACAACTGGCGGGGAGCCCGGACGATCGCGATCCGCCCGCCGCTCGTCGCCGCATGCGTCCGCCGCGCCCTCGAACAGGGCTGGACCCCCGCCCGACCGGGCCCCCGTTTCACCCTCGCCATCACCGAGGACGAACTGACCGAACTCCTGGGCGGCCCGCCCGCCTACCTGGTCCCCTTCCTCTGGGGCATGATCCCGGAAGGCGGCACCATCAGGGACCTCCCCCGTGCCAGGCAAATCTGGAGCCGCGAAAGCGCCGGCACCGATCGCACGCCGTAACCCGGCCCCCTCCGGCGGGGAATCCCGTTGCCCGGCCCCACCGTCGGCGGGCAAGGTCGGAACATGGTCGAACTACGCATCCTGGAGCCCGACGACTGGCCGCTCTGGCGCGAACTACGGCTGGCCGCGCTCGCCGACGCCGGCCCCGCCTTCGGTTCCACGCTGGCCGACTGGCAGGGCGACGGCGACCGCGAGGAACGCTGGCGGGCCCGCCTGACGATGCGCGGCTCGCACAACGTCGTCGCCTTCCTCGACGGACGCCCGGCCGGGATGGGCGGCGGCGTCCCGATCGAGACGGCGGACAGCGTCGAGCTGGTGTCCATGTGGGTGAGCCCGTCCGCCCGCGGCCGGGGAGTCGGGGACCACCTGATCCGCGAGATCGAAAGATGGGCCACGTGGCGAGGGGCCAAGACGCTGCGGCTTTCCGTCAAACCCGGAAACGCACCGGCCATCGCGCTTTACACGCGTCACGATTTCCGGGACTCTGGCTTCCAGGATTCCGAAGAATTCTCTGCCTTGGCCCCGCACGGCTCCCGGGTGATGACGAAACTCCTCCCCGCCCTTCACAATCCTCGATGACGAGCTATGCGCGGCAGCCTCCGCACCAATTCAGTGGGGTCATCGAAATCCCATTGCTCGCCGTCCGGGACGCCGCCGAGCGCCGGAATCAAAGGGAAGCCGCCGAAAACGCCTCTGAGCCGGTGATTCTCCCGTGGACGTCGTGCGCGACAGAGGCCAGCAGCTCGAAATCCGGTCCCAGCTCATCAAGACGACGCTGCATGCCCCGCTAGCCTTCTTCGAGCCGAAGAAATCCTTCTTGAAATCCAGGTAACGCAACACCTGAGGCAGTTCGATCAGCACGTCGGACAGTCAGCGACCCTCTCGAACGTTTTTCGTCTCCACCCTCTAGTGAGCCGCCCCGCCCTGCTCCCGGCGTACCATCTCCGCGATCCACACCGGCGCGAACGGCGACGTGCACCCCGGGGACGTCGGATAGTCCTTGAGCACCTCCAGCCGCTCACCGATGCCGATCGCACGGGCGCGGTGCTCGGCGTGCTCGATCCCGATGTGAGCCAGGCAGTTGTTCATCTCCCACTGCAGACGGTCAGGGGCGTCCTTCATCTCCGCCTCGATGACGTCGAGCAGCCCCACCAGGTCGAGCCCCTCAGGCTTCTTCGCCACGCGCTCGACGGTCAACGCCCACCCGGCGCTCGCGACCAGCGGATCGGGATCGGCCGACCAGGCCACCCGCAGCTCTTCGGCGTACCGACTCTTCTTCACCACGTAGTTCACGAGCCAGTCGCGCACCTTGGGCGTACGTGCCTGGCGCACCATCGTGTCCAGCTCGTCCCGTTCGTACGCCTTCGGACGGCAGACCAGCGTCGCCAGCAACCTCGCCGCGGTGTCACCCGTCTCCCAGAGCCCGCGCGCGAGTTCCTGCTGCGTCTTCAGCCGCTTGGCGAGGGCGCGCAGCTTGCCGAGGTTCACGCCGTGATCGTCGCCGTGTCTCTCGTTCACCTCGCGCGCCTTGGGATCCTCCAGCGCGGCCAGCTCGGCCATCACCTCGGTCAACGTCACCCCGGCCACCTCCTCAGAAGCAGCTCCAGCCTAAACGCGTTGTGACGTACCTTGGTGTGTCTCCGTGACCGGACGGACAGAGGCTGCATGGAACAGGACCAGGCTTCGAGGTGGGACGGCGTCACTCTGCGCTCGACCTACAAGGACCATCTGCTCGAAGAACGCGACGAACTGGCCGACGCCGCACGTGACGGCGCCTGGTCCACAGTCTTCGAGCTGGTCGAAGAGCATCCCGAGTGGATCAACGGCGGCAGAGTCGGCGGCACCAGCGGATACGCCCCACTCCACCAGGCCGCCTGGCACGGCGCCGACGTCAGCGTCGTGCACCGGCTGATCGCCCGCGCTGCCTGGCGCACGCTCCGTACCGCTCAAGGAGAACGGGCGATCGACATCGCCACCCGCCGGGGACACCACGCCCTCCTGGCGCCCCTCACCCCGGTCACCCACCACCACCTGCCGGCCGGAACTTTGAGGTCGATCCAGCACCACTTCCACGCGCTGATCCACAAACGCGCCGACGACCTGGTCACCGAGCACCAGCTACGCCTCCCCGACCTGGAACCTCTGACCGAGCAACGTCACCCGGCCTGCTGGTTCGCCGTCCCCGGCATGTACGGCGGCTTCAGCTACCGGCTGGAGCGAACCCGGCTGACCGTGGAAAGCTGGTGCCGCGTCGTCGGCGGATCGGGCCAACGCCACATCATCGACGAGCACGGCACCCGCCTCGTCGCCGAAGGCTTCGTCTGACCAACCCGAAATCGCCACAGCTCACGCCGACCCCGAAAAAGAGACTCCTCAGTCATCGAAGCCGGCGATCCACTCACCGATGAACTTCGACGCCTCCTCGGCTGTGACGACATCACCCCTGAAGGCGGCCCCGAGGCTGTCGACAAGCAATTCCGGCGATACAGGTTCCCCGGCGACGACCAGATAGCACGAAAGGCCCTCACTCATTTGACGTGACATCGAGGAGACGAACGCATCGCGACGGTACCTGTTGCACAGCAACAGCAGATTCCGCCGCTCCAGCTCCGTTCTCAGCTGCCGCAAGGCGTCTTCGAAGTCGACCGACGAGAGAACCCTGATCGGCGAAACGCCTGCGCGATCCAGCCGCAGCTCGTACGTCTCACCATCGGTCCACGTCATCATCTGGCAGCGCGAAAGAGATTCGTCCACCAGGTCGACCAGTTCGAGCTCGTGCATGCTCACCTCGGCACGTTCGAAACAGAGTCGTCCGGCGATCCCCACGGCCTCCCCCGCGAAAACCCGGGACCGCCTCCGCGGTCTCGGGTTCTGCAGGCCGGATGCCTACTTGAGGAGCTGGCGGGCCATCACCATTCTCTGGATCTGGTTGGTGCCCTCGTAGATCTGGGTGATCTCCGGTCCGCGATGCAGTCACCTGCGGATACAGCCCGATCATGTGGATGGCCAGCGGTTATGCTTGCCGCCGTCTCGCATCACTTCTCGTCGATTCCGGCGCTCCCACGGAACAGCGACGGAACACGATCAGATCCCGGACACTGGTGTGGGTGACACCAAAGCGAGCAACGTCATGACCTACCACCGCAAGCTTCACCGGAGACAGCATCAGCCTGTCCCGCCTACCGCATGCCAAGGACATCGATGCCCGCCTGCTCGACCGCATCCCTGACAGGACGAGGAACCAGATCTTCAGCTTCATGATCACGGACCTTGATGGGGCCAATGGGCAATCGGAAGTGCCGAGGGCCTCTGGGATCTCGCGGATCGAGCGAACATGACCGACTGGTTCCTCACCACCGCGAACGTCGCCATCATCACCAGCTGGGCGACTCCTGGCGCACCGTCGACGTGGCACTCGAACTCTGGGACAGTCGGCCACCCGCCGACGACATCCAAGGGGGGCTCGAACCGAGACGGCACAGTTCTACTCCAGCTCCGGCAAGCTCCGAGTCGTGGGAACCGTAGGCGACTCGTCCGGCAACGTCGTCGGCAGAACGAATCAGGCTAATCTGTGTCGGCGCTCGTTTGTGCCTCCAAATCTTCCATTCGTGCGCGGCGCTCATAAGTATCGGCAACGCCGCGCAATACCCGTGCAGTCCTGGGCCAGCCACTGGCTATCCGGCGCGCGAGGTCTCGATAATTGTCGGCAAGGTCACGTTCTTGCCGACCCCCCTCGAACACGCCTCGCAAGGTCGCTCCACGGCCGTTCAGGATCCCGAGATATAGACCGAAATCGATTCCCGAGCTACCGATGCTTTCAATTACCTCTCTTACCTCTTCTGCGGGCCAGGAACCATCGGCATCCTCAGAGCTGACCGAGAGAATCTGGCCAATGATCTCATCACCAATATCTTCTCGGTCAATCCCGGCAAGCCTGAGACGCGCCCGCGTGACCCAGTCGCATAGGTGTTCGCCATCGATGGCTCCATTCTCCTGAGCGCCAGGCACCCGAGACCAGGAGCGCAGCACGTAATGCGCTAGAACTCCAGTAGCAATTTGATTCTCGTCAAGTTGCCGACGGTCCCCGTTCTTCTCCTTGTAGGCATAGGACACGACTTCGGCGAACAGGTCGGGATCACCACCGAGCACGGAGTAAAGCGCCTTATTTTCCCGCCTGTCGCCGGTTACCCGAGCAAACGCGAATTCATAGCGTGCGATGGTTTTTAGATCAGCGTCCTGAGCGGCCAAGTAATCGATCAAGCGTCCTACGCCATATTCTTGACGAGGAGAACGGGCATATGAGGTATCGCCAACCATTGCGCTATCCAATGCGTTGCGCACCATCGCCGCGGTGATGAAAGGGTGGTTTTCTGTTCGATGAATACCTAGCTGTAGCACCTCCAGGGCCGTCCACGGGCGACCATGCTTCACCAACTCCTCCATCGCCCGTTCGAGATCATCACCGCGCACCACAACCACTGACACTGACTCCCAGTAAGCCGTATATAGGGCGGGGTCCACGTTTGCGATGGCGTCCCACATATCACGATGGGGAAGCGCGTTTAGCACCAAGCACAACCGCCTCGTATGAGACGCCATTTCCGGACGCAGCAGGACGTCGTGCAGCCACACCGCGCCGTTTTCTAGCAGCTTACGCTGTGCCCAGCCCGCCGCGACGTCGCGCAGAGGCGGCTCTGGGGAATCCAGCCATTCAAGCAGAGGAGATGTCAGCTCCTCCGACGCGACCTCCCCCAGCGTCAATCCCAGCTGGTTCGGCACCGCGGCCATTCTGGCGAGCTGCTGGATGCCGTCGAGCGATGATTCTGCGAGGACATCGATTAGCGCATCTCGCCGCGCTGTGGCCAGTCCGTGGATGTATTGCTCGTAGTCGGCTGTCACGTCCAGACCGGGCAAGTCTGGCTGCCAGTCGAACAAATAGCCAAGCCGTTGAGGCGCCCCTGACGGCTCGAGTCGAATCACGAGGCCCCGCAGCCGCGTGAGTACTCGATCCTGCGCTTGTTCTGCCTCGCCGAAGCGCTCCCTGTTAGCGACCATCGCACGCAGCTTCTCCCAGAGCCGCGCCTGTTCGCTGATGGGCATACCGTGGTGGTCGGCCGTCCTCGATAGCGCGTCCAACAGACGTGACTGTTCTCCTGAAGGCAGCGAGCGGAGGTGTCCGAGTAGCTCAATCCATCGGCCGGCGTCAGTGCTTACATTCGCAAGGGCATGGGTCATTAAAGCGCTGACGTAGGAGATCAGTTCGGCGAGAGTCACCGTCTGGTCCTCCGGCTTCCAGTCACGGAATACCGGACTCTCCGGAGGAGTGAGGATCCGGTGGGGGTTTGGCAGTAGCGCCATGACGGTCCTCCATCCCACATCGGGCCGCCGTCGACATATCAGGGATACTGCCTGCAATTTGATCTCCGCTGGAGCGGCAGTATGGCGGATCCAACCCGCGAGGATGCTGGCGAGACTCTCCAAGGGGCGATTTGCGGTCCGGCCGCCAGGATCAATGGCGTCAAGACGTGCCAGCGCAAAGGCTCCGTCGATCAGGTGCTCGACATGCCAGCAGACAGTCTCCAGAGCCCAGAGCATGCCAGTGTGTGGGGATGTTGCGAATACTCCATCACTGTCCTGGAACAAGCCTCCCAGAGTTCGGTTCCGGTCGAGATCGTCATGGACTGCGGCGAGAAACGCGTCCGGTGCCCCCTCAGCGATAAGGGGCAAGATATCGCTAAGTAGGCCCCAGGTATTCGACGTTTCGTCTTCTGTTGCCGCGCGCAGGAGCAGCGTGGCAGTGCGAGTGGCGTGATCGGCACAGGTGTTGCCGTCAGGCATGTGCCGGTCTCCTTCGGCGCCCATTAGCGCCAGCCCTGATGCAATTCCCCGTCGCATCACACCTGAGCCGCTGCCACCGAGCAGAACGTCGATCACGATCTGCCGCCAGCGTTCCAGAACTGACAACGAAATGAGGGGCTGCAGAACCTGGAAAACCTGAAAGGCGGAGGCGGCATGCCACTGTGTGCCCGACTTGATGAAAGGTGGATCCTCAGTGTTCTGCCAGTGCAGGAGCACCACTTCGACCTCATCCCAGGAGCGTCCCGTCATCCGCTCGACCACAGACACATCTTCTGAAGGCGCAAGCCAAGAACCGACCAGCGCCAGTGAGGCCAGAATCGCATTGTCCACCGGTGTTCGTGCCCAGGCGGGTGTGGCGAAGGCTGGGTCCTGAGCCATCTCACGGACCAGCGAAGGCATGCTGCGGCGGGCCAAGGCGGAGAGGAAGTATGCACGATCCGCAGCGACACCCGACTCCTGGAGAGCGGTGGTGGCTTGGTGGCGCCCGACCGGTGGAAGGTCAATCGTCACAGCGTGATTCACAATATGGTCCCGCCCCGCGGGCACAACTACATGGTGTCCGTGTGCCTGCGCGCCAACGACGTCGGCTCCGTCGAACGCTGGGACTAGAATCGCTCGGCCGGTCTCGGCGATGACCCGGTCCCAGACATCGGCCGATGAGACGACCACGGCAATCGGCGCGTCTGGCATCCGGCATTCGATCACAGCCGCCAAGAACGCCACTGCCTCGTCTCGCCACGGTGCTTTGACCGCGATCACAGCCGGTTCGCTAATCAGAGTTCGCTCAAGCCGCGTCATCTCCCCTTCCCGACCGGCCAGGAGAAAAGCGCTGCTCAGGTTGGGGGACGTACGAGACCGAAACCGGTCCCACCAGCGATCCAGGCTTTCGGCGTCTCTTGGCCGGCGGCCCAGACGCTCGGAGATCCACACGTGGACTGAGGGCGTCGCCTGCATCCATCCTTCGAGAGCATCGGCGTCGAGCACATGAACGTTGCTGAAGAGCCCCTCATCTCGCCGAGCTTGAGCCCACTCGTCCGCCGCCGCCCATCGCCGGGGGGTGCAGAAAACGAAGACGAACTCCCCTAGTTTTTCATCGGTGTCGGCTTCATCCAGACGCTTCTGATAATCGTCGTCGGCCTTCCCCTTGGGGTCCTTACCAACCCCGAACTCGAAACACAGCTTTCCTGCCGGAAGGAAGGCCGTTCCTGCTGACTCCGCCAGCCCATCCCATCCTGACAAGGCGACTCCATCGCCTGCTCGTATCTGAACGTGAGTGACGCCAGGGGTAGCGGCGAGCAATCTTCGGACGAGTTCCGGAAACCGTTCTTGAGCATCCCTCGAAGCTGCCCACTGCGTGAGTTGCGTCGCGTCCACCAGCTCAGGTCCTGCCGCACGCCGCCCACGTTCAACGGATGCAACATGCGCGCCACGCTGCCGCCCGAGCCGATCGACCTCACTCGCTCTGAAGCGGTGAGCCCCTCCCGGGAGCCTAACCGACTGCAGGACGCCTTTGGCCGCCCAGTTCCGCACCGTGTTCTCGTGCACATGGAGCCGCTTCGCAGTTTCGCGTACGTTCAGTAGGGGGTCGTGCTCATCATCCACGGATGGACAGTACCTCGAGCGATTGTGAACCTTGTAGACAATGCGGGAAGACATCAAGCAGCTGTAGCCAACAAACTCGTTGACGATCGTACGACTACATCCACCCCGATTGTGAGGGTACGACCTCGTTGGTGTCTCGGGCCTCACACTGAGTCCGCATTGTCCGCGCGGCGCCGATCGCCCAGCCATCGCAGACAGCGGCACCACTAAGAGCGCCTACACAGAATGATCTTTGTTGTGCCTTGATCTCTCGCTGTAGTCGAGCGAGAGGCCAGTTACCTCGTTGAGGGTTCGCGAGCGTGGTCAAGCGGTAATGCGGGTCGACGACTCGTGATCGCGTAAGGAGACGTTGCTGTAGTCCGCTGCTGTACACAGCGTCCTGCTGGCGATCTGCCTGTCATAGTCCAACGTTCGCCGTCTCCTGCGGATTGGTTTGCTCACCCCGCTGCGAAGCATCAGACGATCGGCGCTGCAAGGCTATGTAGCCTGCTGGTATGAATCTTGTGCGGCGTGCCGTTGGCGCAGTCGTCGGCTCGGCTGTGGGCGACGCGCTGGGTGCTCCCTTCGAGTTCGGCCCGGCGGGCGCGTTCTCCTCCCGCTTTCCGGTGCCGGGTGCCGGCGGCGAGATGGTTGGAGGCGGCGGCTGGGACGCCGGCGAGGCCACCGACGATACGCAGATGGCCGTTCATGTAGCCGAGTCGTTGTTGGAACATGGCGGTTTGGACCTGCCGGATATCTTCGCCCGCTTCCAGCGATGGGCGGCCGATCAGCCGAAAGACATCGGACTGCAGACCGAAGACGTACTGACCCGCGGCCTGCCTTGGGATCAGGCCGCCGCCGCCCACTACCGGAGCAGCCACCGAGCTGCGGGTAACGGCGCGCTGATGCGCTCCACCCCGTCAGCGGTGTACTTCGCCCGCGACGGACGGCAAGCCACCATGGACGCCGCTCGGCACATCGCCGCCCTCACCCACGGCGACCCGGCGGCCTGGGAAGGTACCGCGATCTTTCACGACCTGATACGTGTCGCCCTGGGCGGCACGGACCCCTTGGGCCAGCTCTCCCGCACCCTTACCGCTGTCCACCCCGACCATCGTCAACGCTACGCCGCCATCCTCGCCCGCAGTTGGCATCCCGACCAGGCCACCGAATTCAACGGTGCCGTCTGGCCTTGTCTCGGCTCGGCCGTATGGGCACTGCGAACCACCCGAAGCTTTGAGGACGCCATCCGCGCCGCGATCGACCTGGGCGGCGACACCGACACCGTCGCCGCAGTCACCGGCGGATTGGCCGGGGCCGTGTACGGATCGGCAGCGATTCCAACCAAGTGGACCGAGGCCTTGCATGTTCCGCTACCCGGAAGCGGTGGCCGAACCCTCCACCTGCCCCACCTGATCCACCTCGCTCGTGCCCTCGTAGAGCGTCCGACTCCCGACTGACCTGGATCCTGGCTGGCAGAGCGCAACGACCGTCCTCTTCTCAGGCGGAGCAATCACCCTGCTCTGCTGATCAACAGCTTAGTGAGACACGAGTGGACGGTCGGATGGATATGGAGGTGTGTGAGGACGCTGCTGTCAGTGTTGCTGTCACTCTCAGCCATGGTTGCTCTGCGGCGCTAGCAGGGTGAAGGAGACCTCACGTCGATCCGATCACTTTGTACGGCTCGTGTTGAACGGCCAAGCGCGAAGCATCCCAAAGGACCCACGCAACGGCGCCATCGGGCCGCGACATAACCTCACATCCTCCACCTTCATCCCGCCACACATCAAGCCGTCTCGCTGTCAACCCTTTTCACAAGATCTTCTATACATCATGTATCAGAATCTCGCAGTCGTTCGCAATGCACGGCGCCAGTTCCGGCCATATATCCGCTAACCTCTCATCATGAAGTCCACTCACGCATAAGGAGGCGCTTGCAGGATTCCAGCAGGTGCCATTGTGGTTCACCCAGAGAACCACAAACACTGATCGCGACTTGTTTTGCTCTCTAGAGGCGGACTCGATATAGCCTAGCTCTCGCGAGACAACAAGACCCGAGGGGCCTTGCCAGGCCTTTTGCGCATCGCGCCAGCCCCTCCCACTAAGAGGCGCTTACTGATCTGATGAATGGAGAGCCAATAGTAATGTCGTTGGACCTAGTTCTCTCGCTACCAGCGTTAAAGCATGTGCCGCGCTATATTTGGACTGTCGTCATCGTCATCATCGTTCTGCTTGTTCTGGTGCAGCATGGCGCCAACATCACCTTCTCCATTGGTGACCACATTTAAGCAGGCCGAGTAGAGTATGGGGACGCGTGCTGGGGCCACCCAAGGTAACGGCCTCGGCCGTTGGCGACGCCCGGCGACTAAGTCACTCTACGCCTCGAAATGCTATCTCCGCCCCCGCCTGCGGCCGTAGCCCAAGCGGCTGATTCAGCCCAAACGAGGCTGTGTGACGCCGCATGGGACGACAATCGGGCTGCGTGAGGCAGCGTTGCTGTACTCCCTGCTTACAGTGCGGAGTACAGCAACCCGCATATCCGATGGCAAGCCGACCCGGAGCGTAGGGCCGCCAGGCCCGAGCACCGGTAGCGGCGCGGCAGCCTACCGTTCACCAGCAACCCCATCGCCCTTCACTAGCTGCAGGGATGGATCAGAATCACATGCCCGCAACGCTGCCAATAGTTCAAGTGGATCGCGGATGAGATGGGGATTTCGCTCAAGGAAAACAAGTTGCCGCTGTGACAGCGTTATGACAGCGAGAACGCCATCATCCTTGATCAGTACGATAGAGCCGATTTGAATAAAAGCGCGAGGCGTACCTTCCACAGACTCAATCAGCTTCGCGGCCGCCCCAGCCTGTACGTCATCCACTCGAGCTTGCGTCTCATGAAGGCTCTTCAACTCGATAGCACGCTGAAGTTTGAGTGCGACGTCTTGGCCTGCCTCCGTATTTGCGGCCTCCTTGGCTTTTGCCTTCAAAATCCGCAGCCAGGAGCCGAGGAGGGGAACTCCACGCTGAGTAATACGGCGACCGAAGGCGTCGACAACTCGTTCGACTGATTCTTCTATCTTGTTCGCATCGCGATGATCGCTGACATATATCACGACAATCGCATCAGGACTTGATTCGGCTTCAGCAAGTACAACTGTGGCGAGCTGCTCAGCGAACGCCCCCGCGGCTGCCTTGTTCTGCCGATCCCATTTTTCTACCAGGAGCAGGTCTCTCTCAATGTCCTGAGTTGCAGATACGAGAGACCGGGCCTGCTCCAACAGTGCGCCGAGCATGGCTACGCGCACCGTGAGGGCAATATCGAGCTTATTTCGAATTTCTTTGAGAGAATTCTTGGCGGCATCGGAGGAAATCTGCAGCTGCAGTTGCCCGAGACCTGAGATGCGGCTTGCGTCGTTGCCAGCCTGACTCCTTAGCCTGATATAGGCGTCCTGCTTATTTGAAGCTTCGACAATCAGGCGTTCCAGCTCGTCAGGATCGACTATCTCCAGCGCCATAGACGCTTGCAATAGCGATTCAAGCAAGCTAGCAGCAAGAATAACTGGCTCAGGATGCTCCGGCCTGTCCAACTCCACAAGATGAGCCAGTCGATTGACTCGGTCGGCAATCAAACTCAACCGAGACCACAGCGTTGACAGGCGAGCCTCCGAACTCGAAGGGACAAGAAAATGTCCGCTGAGGTCGCTATCCCCCTCTCGATGTGTCACATCACCACGTATATTAGCCAGATCGGCGATACAAGCCGCAGGCTCACCAAGCCAGGAGAAGATCTCATTTCGCCCCACCAGCCGGTGCACCCATGCAAGGGCTTCCGCGATATCTCTTGCAAGCTTAAAGTTGTGCTCAGCGGCCGCCAGATTGCGCCTGAACTCGCGATACAGGGAGCGGGCCCTCTCCAGCTCCGGGCCATCAAGGTCTGCGAATAGAGTCTCTTCCGCGCGTCGGTAATGCAAACGCGGTACCCTCACGCGCGATCCAGATTGTCTAGCTTCATGGTCGAGACTAGAACCGTCGACGTCGATGTCAGCGATTTCTGCGAGCTCTACTTTTGCCTCGGCGGCGCGCCTGTAATGGTCGAGTAGGGCGGCGCTTATGATCCGACTCTGGTCGATGAGGTAGGCCCGGTCTAGCACGGAAGGGACGAGAGTTGCCCACCGCTGCGCACTCGTAGAAACCGCGTTGAATGCTTCCTCTACGGTGTTTTGAAATGCCGTGGCTTGAGAGATCAGTACAGAGATTTGCTGAATATCCCGCGAGTAGTCGATAATGTCACCGACAGTCGACTCAACGATTTCTAGCGACGCTTCGCGAGATTTGTCCATCTCGCCTCTGTGCCGAGTGGGCTTGAGTCGCGTGATAGCTGCAAGAGCGTCTGCGAGGCGGTCGGATCCATCAGAGACGCTCTGGGCCTCTTCCCCCTCTTTAGAAGGCTCTATTTCAGCTTGGCGCAGAGCATCAGCTATGTGGCTAAGAAAGCTTGCATCATCGGCCAACTCGGCCAAGAGCCTCGGCTGTATCGATAGGACCGCCTTGATCTCGTTGATCGCCGTCCGGATCGTGCCTAGGTCGCTTACTTGCCCCATGCGCCACCACCGCTCCTGAATCGCGCGAAGACGTGCCACTGATTCTGAACCGTACATGCTCCCCCTTCAGGAAGGGCGCAATTGGCCATGTTTGCCTCAGCACGCCACGTGGTTACACACCCATCTATGAGACAGCAAGCTCCAGATGCAGGCTGGCATAGCACTCGGGGCGGTGCTGGCCGCGACCGGCCGGAGAGCCGCAGCGCGGCCAGCGACCGCCCGAAGCGCGGCAGGCCGCTGCAGGCGGGCTGCCTTGAAACCGTAGGGAAAGTTCTCATCCGGTTGTGAAGCACCGTCTGTCCTGCTCCGGTTGATGCTTGACACCTGAGCTTCGGTTGATGCTTTACACCCCTTCGGCTGACCTGCGTTCCTGGGTGATCGGTGACGGTCATCTGGGAGGTCGGGTTGGCGCTGGTGGAGTTGAGCGTCATGGAGCAGCGGTATCGCGCTGTGTTGGAAGTAGAGGCGGGCTGTCCGGTGGTCGAGGTCGCCGAACGGCATGGGGTGTCGCGGCAGTCGGTGCACGCGTGGCTGCGTCGCTATCGTGCCGGCGGGCTGGCAGGGCTGGCCGATCGATCCCATCGGCCAGAGCAGTGTCCGCATCAGACGGCCGTTTCGGTGGAGGCTTTGGTGTGGGAGCTGCGACGTTCGCATCCTCGGTGGGGTCCGCAGCGGCTGGCTTACGAGCTGGAGCGGCGCGATGTGGTGCCGGTGCCGTCGCTGGTCACTCTGTATCGGATTCTGGTGCGGAACGGGCTGGTCGTGCCCGGCGCGCGGCGGCGGCCGCGGTCGTCGTATGTGCGCTGGCAGCGTGAGCGGCCGATGGAGTTATGGCAGCTGGACATCATGGGCGGGGTGATGCTCGTCGACGGCCGGGAGCTGAAGCTGATCTCCGGGATCGACGACCATTCCCGGTTCGTGGTGATCGCGCGGTTGGTGGCGCGTCCCTCTGCGAGGGCGGTGTGCCGGGCCTTCGCCGAGGCGATGCGGGTTTTCGGGGTGCCGGAGGAGGTGCTCACGGACAACGGCAAGCAGTTCACCGGCCGGTTCACTCAGCCGCGGCCGAGCGAGGTGTTGTTCGAGCGGATCTGCCGGGAGAACGGCATCACGGCGCGCACGACCCGGCCGCGCTCGCCGACCACGACGGGCAAGGTGGAGCGCTGGCACCGGACCGTGCGGGAGGAGTTCCTGGCCGCGTGCGGGCCGTTCGACAGTCTTGAGCAGGCGCAGCTGGCGCTGGATGCCTGGGTGGCCGACTACAACACGGTGCGGCCGCATCAGGCGCTCGACATGGCCACCCCGGCCAGTTGTTTCACCGGCCCGACAGCACAAGCCGACAAGCGCAGCGACGAAGAGCCGTCCTTGCGCCTGCCGGCCGACCTGGCGGTGCTGCCCAGCGCGCCGGCCAGGTTTGACCGCCCCGCTGCGGGGCCGGACGCGCCCGCCGGTCCCGACATGCTGACGGCAGCGGTGACGGCAGCGGTGCCGGTGGCGGTGGAGTTCGAGCGCACGGTGCCGCCGAGCGGCAACCTGGGCGCGTGCGGACGCCAGATCTGGCTGGGCCGGGCGCGAGCAGGACAGCAGGTCACCATCTGGGCCAGCAGCACCACCATGCATGTCTTTGCCGGCGATGAGCGGCTCAAGACGCATCCGGTGACGCTGACCAGCGCCGACGTGGGCGGGTTGATGGCCGGCGGCGGACGGGCGGGACGGGCCTTGCCGGCGAACGCGCTGCCTGCCGGCCCGTTGCCGGCCGATGTGGTGGTGGAGGTCGACCGGCAGGTCAACAACGCCGGGTGCGTGGGCCTGGCGGGCCAGTTGCTGAGCGTCGGCCTGCCGTTGGCCGGCAAGCGGGTGACCTTGCGGATCGATGCGCGAACCGTTCAGGTGATCGCCGATGGGGTGCTGGTGCGCACCAAGCCGTCCCCGCTGGCCCCGGCGCAGCGCGGACGCTTGCACGGCGTACGGCTGGCCAGCACACCTCCAGCCGTCCCTGGCCGCTTCCCGCGGGTGGAGCGGGTGGTGTCCAGCAACGGCAGCCTGAAGGTGGCCGGCTGCAAGATCCAGGTCGGCCAGGTGCACCGGGGCAAGGTCGTCACCGTGGTCCTGGAGGAGACGCGGTTGCGGGTGCTGTTCGAGGGCCAGCTGCTGTCGGTCCACCCGCGCACCATCGTCAAGGAGGTCAACCGGCTGCGAGCCAGCGGCCATATCGACTACGAGATCTAGGCACGGTGTGAAGCATCAACCGATGCCAAACCGTCAAGCATCAACTGAAGGTTGACATTGTGAAGCACCGTCTGACCTGGTGTTTTGTTGACTTCTCAGGCCGGGAGAGGCTGCTCAGACTGGGACGGGCCCCTCGGTCGCAGGCCGACCTGACTCAGCCGGCCCCTTCGACGTGCAACGCCAGGTTGGCCAGCGAGGAGGCGATCCCGGCCTCATGTACGGCTTGGTCGATGCCGGGTGGTACGTCCGTTGCGGTGACGGTTACCTCGGTCCCTTCGCCGACGGCAGTGAGGTGCCAGGTCATCGTCATGGTGCCCGCGTACGATGGGTCATCGGCCTCGAACACTGCCCGCTGCACCACGAGCTCCGGCGGCACCAGTTCGGCCAACTCGACGTCGACGACGTCCGTCGCGTCTGACGTCTTGCCGGGGCTGTCGGTGGGGTCGAGGTACGTGAGGACCATCCGGAACCCACCACCAGGCCGGGCATCCCACCGCTCGATCCGCCCGCGCATGCCGTCCGGCGGCAACCAGGCTTCGAGGGCCTTCCGGTCGAGGAGAGCGCCGTAGACGGTCGCCGGTGGTGCCGCGATCAGCCGGTTGGCGCGGTCAATCCTGGACACGGCCCGAGTCTAAGGCCGAAGCTCTCCAGGCCCATCCTCGTCGAATAGCGGAGACCAGCGCCTTTGAGGGTGTCGTGGACAGATCCCTCATCAGGGTGTCACCCGA
This sequence comes from Nonomuraea sp. NPDC004702, assembly GCF_053601695.1. Taxonomy (NCBI): domain Bacteria; kingdom Bacillati; phylum Actinomycetota; class Actinomycetes; order Streptosporangiales; family Streptosporangiaceae; genus Nonomuraea; species Nonomuraea sp. NPDC004702. The sequence continues at coordinate 62,616 of NZ_JBSGCE010000002.1, read as the reverse complement.
GATGGGCAGGCATGACTACTGTGGGGACACGATGGAGCCCTTGCCGGGCTTTGTGGTGATCAGCCCTCGTTCCCTGAGTGCTTCCATCGCCTTGCGGATGGTCACTCGTGCGACGTCGAACTCCTCCTGCAGCTTCACCTCTGAGATGAGGGTGAGGGGCGGGTAGGTGCCGTCGCCGATGCGCTCGGCCACGACGTTGGCTATCTGCTCCCACTTGTAGAGCCGCGGGTCCCATTCGATCACGGGACGACTCTAGGTATCCCCGCACCTAACGGCATAGAACAGGCATTGCTAGGAATGCTATAGACAGGTTAAGACAGGCTGGGATAGGTTGCGGGGGCATGGCGAAGGTGAGCGGCTGTTCCAAGCCCCTCGAGTGGGGCTCCGTTCGGACGCTTCGGTCTGTTGCTCCGCGAAGATGCGTTGTGCGACTGGAGACGGCTCCCCGCTCACCAACGTCTGTCCATCGATCGCGACATCCGCGAGCACCGAAGGCACTGCGCCGGCGATCGCGCGTACGAAGGACGGTGAGCCCAGTGATCGAAGTCGGAGACTTTCACGGTACGCACCCCGCCTCACCTCGACCTCATGCGGTGTCAGTGAGGTGGCTCCCAGTCGAGCGCCGTCCCGATCGGGTTCGGGTCCTGAACTACACCTGCGAATGCCGGTCGCCCGTCTTCGAGCAGTGCATGGCCGGCGGGCTGAGCTTCATCCGGCGCTACGACCGGTCCGCCCCCTCCTTGAGCGTCGTGGAGAGCCCGCGTATGCGGCTCACTGATGCCATGACGCTGTGGCGACAGCTCTTGTGCGGGGAAGCGAGGTAACGGCACACAGATCCGGCGAGCCATGCACACGTAGCGTCACTTTCTGGAACCGATCAGTGACGAGCGTTCCCGCAGGTCGAAGGCCGACCTGCGGTTTCGCATGCCCTCCGACTGGCAGTTTTTCTGCCAGTGACGCAGGTCACCCGTCTTATCGTCGAAGCAGGCGACGACGAGAAGGAGGGGCGGCGACGTGGCAACAGAGTACGTGACGCAGGGCCAGCGGATCGCGCGGGCTCGTCACCGCAAGGGCTGGGACCAGGCAACCCTCGCCGAGAAGGTCGGCCGATCTGTCTCCTGGCTGTCGAAGGTGGAGAACGGGCGGATGCCGCTGGACCGAATGAGCGTCGTTGGGCAACTCGCCGAGGCGCTCGGGGTGGAGGTCGGCGAGCTGACCGGCCAGCCGTACCAGCACGAGACGACGGAACTCGACTCCGGGCACGCGGCCGTTCCGGGGCTTCGGCTCGCGCTTCAGCGGGCGTCGTTGCCCAGCGGGATCGGGCTGCCAGTGCGCGGGGAGCCGCGGACGTTGCAGGAGTTGGAGGCGAACGTCCGCCTGGCGGAGCAGCTTCGTCAGGACGCCAAGTTCACCGCCCTGGGTGAGGTGCTGCCCAGGATTCTCACCGACCTGATCGCGATCATCAACGGCTCGTCGGCCGATCGCGACCGGGCGGAGGCGCTGATGTTGCGGGCCTGCCATATGGCGCGGGTGTCGTCGAACCTGCTGGGTCACCATGATCTCGGCTGGACGGCGGTACAGCGCGAACTCGTGGCCGCACAGCATGTGGGCTCGCCTGATCTGATCGCGGCGGCGAGCTGGGACCTGTGCGGGGTGTGGCTGCACGAGGCGCAGCTCGACCCGGCCAAGGACGCGGCTCTGTCGGCGTTGGACCGGATCGAGCCGTACGTGGGCGGGGACGACACGATCAAGGCGATGTGGGGTGCCCTGCATCTGCGGGCCGCCGTGGCGTACTCCCGGCTGTGGGACCAGAGAGAGGCAGAGAGCCACCTGGACGAGGCCCGCCGCGTCGCCGAAGTCCTGCCGCGGGACGGCAACGCGTTCCAGACCCAGTTCAACCGGGTCAACACCACCATTCACGCCGTCGAGGTCAGCATGGAGCTGGGCCGGCCTCGTGAGGTCATCTCGCGGGCCCAACACGTCGAGATAGCCGAGATCGCCTCGTACGAACGCCAGGCTCACTACTGGACCTGCACCGCGGCGGGCTACCACGTGAACAGAAAGGACAACGAAGCCGCAGACGCTCTACTCCGTGCCGACCGGATCGCGCCTCAGCACGTCCGGAACCGTCCGTTGGTCCGCAACATCGTGCGCGACCTGCGAGACAGCGGCAAGCTGCATCGTCAGCGCGAGATTCTCAACCTCGCCAAGGTGATGCGGCTGCTCTGAGCACGACAAGCGGAGGGCTATCCGCGCAATGGCTCCCCACCCAGCAGGTAACCCGGGGGCGCTTCGGCGTCCTGCCTACACGATGGGGTGATACGTGGGTCTTAGCGAGACTGAACGACAGATCCTGCTTCGCGAGCTGGCGGAGATCGCGGTCGACCTGGCCGAACTCCAACGGCGTGCGAGCAGGGTCTCTACTCGGCTTGATCAGGGCGAGTCCGAGCGTCCAGCTCGTCCAGCCTGACCGTCAGCTTGTTCATGTGCTGACGGATCTCGCGCAACTGCTCGGAGATGATGCGGAACTCTTCGCTGTGCTCGCTAGAGGCGGGGACGGCCTCGACGTTGTCAGGGGTGCGGGTGACGAAGCTGCCCGCCCCCTGGCGGGTCTCGATGATCCCTTCGTCGCGGAGTATGGCCAGGGCGTTGCCGATGGTCATCATGGCCACGCCATACTTCTCGGACAGCTCACGCGCTACGGGGAGCTGCTCTCCCACTGCATACCGGCCTGAGGCGATGTCGCGCCGAATGTCCTCGGCAATCCGCAGGTACGGCCGGCGCCGGTCAGTGGTTGCCATGACTCAACTTTAGTCGTTCTAGATGCCTAGGTCTCTGGGCAACCTGTAAGGAATCTTGAAGCGATTTAGCTATCTCAGTTTACAGAGCTAGATATCTAGGTACCTTGATAACTAGCACAGTCACCCTGAAGGAGACCAGCTCTCATGCGCACCATCCCGATCCCCGTCGACACCTCCAAGCTCATCATCACCTGCGTGAAGGCGCCGAAGCCGCGCCTGGTCAATAAGGACACCGGCGAGATCAAAACCGACAAGAACGGCAACACCGTCTACGAGATCACCGTCTCGGTGGAAGACGAGTTCGGCCGGATCGAGCTGGTCAAGATCGGCACCTCGGGGGAACCCCCTATTACCGCCGGTCAGCAGGTCAATCCGACCGGCATGGTCGGCTACGTCTGGGAGATCGCGGGCCGCTGGGGCATCTCCTACCGCGCCGCCACCCTCCTACCGGCGGACACGGAGCCGCTCCGTGTCTGACACCACGCTCCTCGCGCTCGGAGTCCTGGCCGCTGCGGCGGCCGGGCTCTGGGCCTGGCGCCGCTGGCACTACCCGTCGTTCTGGCTCGTGGCCGCCTTCCCGCTGGTCGCGATCAGCGTACGGGCGAGCTGGCGCAAGGTCGCCCTCGGCTGCCACCTCACCAAGCAGCGGCAGCGCTTCTGGTTCACCACCGTCCCCGGCCTGGTCGCCTCGACCGGCGTCGTCCGCGTCCGGCGCAAGTGGCAGCGCATCGCCGTGGACACCAAACCGTTCATGTGGCTGCCCAAACCCACCCGCTACGGCTGGCGCGTCACCCTGCACATCCTGGAAGGACAGATCCCCGCCGACTACGCCGACGCCGCCGAACGGCTCGCTCACTCGTGGGGCGTGCATGCGATCCGCGTCTCCTCCCCTCGCCCTGGACGGGTCGTCCTGTCCGCCGCCGTCCGTGACCCACTCGTCCGGGTCGAGACTCTGCCCACCTCTCCTGAGCTGCTCAAGGTCACCGTGGGACGCCTGGAGACTGGCGGCCCCTGGACCATCGACTTCAGGACCGTCCCGCACTGGCTCAACGCCGGAGCTACCCAGTCCGGCAAATCCAACCTCGCCAACGCCCTGGTCCAGGGACTGGCCCCGCAACCGGTCGCCCTGGTCGGCTTCGATCTCAAAGGCGGCGTGGAGTTCACCCCGTACAGCCCTCGCCTGTCGGCGCTGGGCACCACACGAACTGAATGCGTCGCCCTGCTGGACGACCTCGTCGGCCTGATGACCGGCCGCATGGCCCAGTGCCGGGAGGCCGGCGCCCGCAACATCTGGCAACTCCCGGACGATCAGCGGCCCGTGCCCGTCGTCGTCCTGGTCGACGAACTAGCCGAGCTGTACCTGATGGCTGACAAGAGCGAGAAGGACGAGATCGCCAAGACCTCGACGGCCCTGCTGCGGGTGGCCCAGCTCGGGCGGGCGTTCGGCATCTACCTGTTCTGCTGTGGCCAGCGCATCGGCTCCGACCTCGGACCCGGCGTCACCGCCCTGCGGGCCCAGTGCTCCGGACGGATCTGCCACCGCGTCAACGATCCCGAGACCGCCACCATGACGCTCGGCGACCTCGACCCGGCCGCCTTGGCCTCGGCTCGCGCGATTCCCGCCGAAACGCCTGGCGTCGCCATCGTCGCCTCCCAGGACGGCCAGTGGTACCGCGCCCGCTCCTACTACGTCAGCGAACAAGCCGCCGAACTCGCCGCCTCGACCTACGCCGACCGCTCACCCGTCTGGGCCGACGTCGTCGCCGGCCACGTGGCCCAGGTGAGCGACACCGATCTCGCCGAGTTTCTCAACTCCATCCCTGACCCACGAGAGGCCTGAACTCCGATGCGACGCCTCGCCCGCTGGCTGCTCGACACCGGCCCCGTCCTCGTCCTGGGCCTCATCGCCGGAGCTGGGTCCTTCACCCACATCCGCGACACCGCCAGCGACCACGGACAGTCCGGCTGGATGGCCTGGGCGATCGCCGTCTGCATCGACCTCACCTGTGTCATGGCCGCCCGCGAGCGGCAACGCGACAAGAAGACCGGCCGCGTACGACGCGGCCTGATCTCCTGGCCCGTCCTCGTCCTGACCGGCGGCATCGTCCTGTCCCTGGCCGCCAACCTCCAACAAGCCGACCCGACCGCCTGGGGCTGGATCGCCGCAGCCACCCCGGCCGCCGCGTTCCTCGTCGCCGTCTCCATGCTCGAACGCCGGACGTCTGGCCCGCGTCCCGACTCGTCCCCAGACGTCTTCGGGATGTCCCCGAAGGACGTCCCCGCGTCCCCTCCGCGTCCCGCCGCACCCGTAGCCGTCCCGACCGCCGACCGTCCAGCCCTCGTCCCCGCTCAGGACCGCCAGGCCGAACACCCTCGCCCGTCCCCGGCACTGGTCGACTACGCCCGCCGTGTCGCCGACGAACACCACGTCCGACACGGCAAGCCCATCACCCGCGACGTTCTCCGCGCCCGCCTGGGCGTGTCCGAGCAACTCGCCTCGGACCTGCTCCACACCTTGCGCACCGTCCCAGAAACCTCCTGAAAGGCGCACCACCATGAACAACGACCGAGACGCCCTCATCGCCGGACTCATCGCCATGGCGGGCTTCCTCAAGGCCCACCCTCAGATTCCGACCTCGCATGCACCCGTCACTCTCCACGCCTTTCCCGACAACGGCTCCGACGACGACATGCGCGCCGAGGTCGACAAGGTCGCCGCCTTGCTCGGCACGGAGATCGACCCCCACCACCTGCCCCATGACCACTACATGACCGGCATCGGCTTCGGACCGGTCCGCTACGAGTTCATCGCCATCCTCGCCGCCGCCCGCGCCCGCTTTGCCGCCGAAGACAGCTACCGCGACTGCATCCAGATCGACACCACCCAGGAGTCCTGACCATGCGCATCCGCCTCGAAGGCAACCGCGCCGAACTCACCCTCGGCGTGATCGACCTTCGCCAGATCTTCACCGTCACCAGCATGTCGCGGGCCTTACCCGACAGGAGCCGACCGCGGAACTACCGCCTCTACGTCACCATCACCCCGCGCAAGGACCACCGCCCATGACGACCGAAGAACCCTGGACGGACTGGCCCGCCATCCTCGCCGCCGTCCCGCTCGCCAACGGCCGCTGCTGCACCTGCAACGGAACCGGCCTCGACGGCGACAGCAACACCTGCCGCGACTGCGACGGCAGCGGCATCGATAACCACGGCGCATAGCCGAGATCCCCTCACCTGGCCGCACAACCGCCAAGTTCCGCGCCAGGTGAGGGGCCATCCCACTCCAGAACGCATCCGGACAGGACGGATCCATCTTGCACCACTCACACGCCATAGCCGGGATGATCGAGCGGCTCCACCAGCCCGACTACGACCGCTGGGCGCACCAGATCAAGCGCACCGGTGGCTGCCGACAGCCCATTCACCTGCGCGGCAAGGTCGAGCACTTCGACCAGGCCACCGGCCAGCTGCTCCACCGCTACAGCACCGACCGCGAACCGGGCAGCGTCCTGCGTGTCCCGTGTAAGACCCGCCGCGCGTCCCGCTGCCCGGCCTGCGCCGAGGTCTACCGCGCCGACACCTACCAACTCGTCCGCGCCGGCCTCGTCGGCGGCAAGGGCGTACCCGAGACTGTCAGCTCGCACCCGTGCCTGTTCGTCACCCTCACAGCACCCTCCTTCGGGGCGGTTCACGTGCGGCGGGAGAAGAACGGCAAGGTTCTGCCCTGTCACGCCCGCCGCGACGCCCAGACCTGCCCGCACGGACAGCTCATGTCCTGCGCCGACCGGCACCACGCCGACGACCCAAGGCTCGGCGAACCGCTGTGCCCCGACTGCTACGACTACGACGGCTCGGTCCTGTTCAACGCCATCAGCCCCGAGCTCTGGCGTCGCTTCACCCTCGCCCTACGCCGCCGCTTCGCCCGCCTCAACGGCCTGACCGTCAAGACCCTGCACGAACAGGTGACCATCGCCTTCGCCAAGGTTGCCGAATATCAGCGTCGCGGTGTCGTCCACTTCCACGCCGTCATCCGCCTCGACGGCCCGGACGGGCCCGACTCCCCGCCACCGACCTGGGCGACCGCCGATGCCCTAGCCGAAGCCGTCCAGCACGCGGTAATGGTGGTGACGGCCGAGGTCAAGCCGCTGAGCCGAACGTTCCGCTGGGGCACGCAGCTCGACGTCCGCCGCATCACCATGAACGGCGACCTCACCGAACAGGCCGTCGCCGCCTACATCGCCAAGTACGCCACCAAGGCCGCCGAGTGCGTCGGGACGCTGGATCGCCGGATCCAACCGCTCGACGATCTCGACACCCTGCCGATCCGCGACCACGCCCGCCGCCTCATCGCGGCTTGTACGCGGCTAGGCAGCAACGCTGACCTGGAAGACATGCGGCTCGTCCACTGGGCCCACATGCTCGGCTTCCGCGGCCACTTCTCCACCAAAAGCCGCCACTACTCCACCACCCTCGGCGAGCTCCGAGCCGCCCGCGAAGAACACATGCGCACAGAAGAGATCAGCCTCGGGCGGCTACCTCTCTTCGACGAAGACACCATCCTCGTCGTCGCTCACTGGGAGTACGCCGGACAAGGGCTGTCCCTCGGTGACTCGATCCTCGCCGCAGCAATCCAGGGAGGTTATCGATGAACGCCCTAGACAAGCTCTGGACGGTCAAAGACGTATCCGCCTTCCTCGGCGTACCGATCGCCACGCTCTACCAGTGGCGACACCACCACACAGGTCCAAGAGGCCGCAAGATCGGCCGACACCTGCGCTACCTGCCTGAGGATGTCATGTCCTGGGTCCAGGACCAGGAGTAGCCGATGGCCTTCGTGAAAGATCTCTGGATCAAGACCGTCCGAAGGACGGACGGCAACTCGCAGAAGGTCAAAACCGCACGCCACGGCAAGGGCAAGCGCTGGCTCGCCGTCTGGATGGACCCCGATGGCAACGAGCGCTCGGCCGCGTATGACCGGAAGGCCGACGCCGAACGGAAGATCGCCGCCATGGGGGCCGACATCGCCCGTGGCGACTACATCGATCCGAACGCTGGCAAAGTCCTCTTCGCCGACTTCGCCGACCGATGGCTCGCCTCCCGCATCGTCGACCCCTCGACCAAGATCCGGTACGAGTACATCCACCGTCTTCACGTCGCACCGACCTTCGCAAAGCGCCAGGTGAAGACCATCAAGCCATCCCAGATCCAGACATGGATCAGTGATCTGAGCAGCCGCTTCGAGACCTCGACCGTACAGACGGCCTTCCTGGTCCTCCAGGGCATCCTTGACCTTGCCGTCGCGGACGAGGCCATCAAACGAAGCCCCGCCAAGTCGCCGATCGTCCAGGTGCCGAAGCGCGTGTCCGAAGAGATAACGGCCTGGTCGGACGAACGGGTCCACGCCCTGATCGACGCTCACCCTGCCCTCTTCCGCCCACTGCCGATGCTCGGGGCCGCGTGCGGACTACGGCAGGGGGAGCTGTTCGGCCTGGCCCTCGAAGACATCGACTTCGAGGAGCGTCTTCTCCGCGTACGACGACAGATCAAGAAGCTGGGAGCCGACCACGTCTTCGCGCTGCCCAAGAACGACCGTGAAAGGGTCGTGCCGCTGCCTGAGTGGGCCGCTGAAGCCATCAAACGGCACGTCTCGACTCATCCCCCGCTGACCTGCTCCCTGCCCTGGGAGAGGACAGACGGCAAGCTTCGTACACACAACCTGTTGTTCCGTTGGACGGACGACCGCTTTATCAAGGCCAGAAGCTACAGCGAAACGGTCTGGAAGCCCGCCCTGGTCCAAGCAGGTGTGATCCCTGCACCGGACAGGGACGGACGCCAGCGGAGCCGCTATGCAACCTCTCGCAAGGAAGGGCTGCACCAACTCCGGCACTACTACGCGAGCGTCATGCTGGCCGGCGGCGTCTCGGTCAAGGAGCTCGCCGAATACCTCGGCCACGCCGACCCCGGCTTCACCCTCCGCGTGTACGCCCACATGATGCCCGGCTCCCACGACCGGGCTCGCTCTGCGATCGACGACCGTCTGTTCCGTCCGCGCGGCGTCTCTCACGGAACAGCCACGGAACAGTGATCGCTAACGCGACAACCACAAGACAGCGAACCCCGCCTCAGCCGACCGGGCAGGCGGGGTTTTCGCACGTCAAGGGCTACTTGAGGAGCTGGCGGGCCATCACCATTCTCTGGATCTGGTTGGTGCCCTCGTAGATCTGGGTGATCTTGGCGTCGCGCATCATGCGTTCCACCGGGAAGTCCTTCGTGTACCCGTACCCGCCCAAGAGCTGGACCGCGTCCGTGGTGATCTCCATGGCGGCGTCCGAGGCGGCGCACTTGGCGGCGCTCGACAGGAACGTCAGGTCCTTCTGCGGCCGGCCGTGCATCGCCAGCTCGCTCTTGGCGGCCGCGCGGTACGTCAGCTGCCTGGCCGCCTCCAGCTTCATCGCCATGTCGGCGATCATGAACTGCAGCCCCTGGAAGTCGCCGATCGGGCGGCCGAACTGCTTGCGTTCCTTGACGTAGCCGATCGCGTAGTCGAGGGCGCCCTGGGCGATGCCCAGCGCCTGGGCGGCGATGGTGACGCGGGTGTGGTCGAGGGTGGCGAGGGCCGTCTTGAAGCCGGTGCCGGGCTCGCCGATCATGCGGGACGCCGGGATGCGGACGTTCTCCAGGATCACCTGGCGGGTCGGCGAGGCCTTGATGCCGAGCTTCTTCTCCTTCGGCCCGAAGGAGACGCCTTCGTCGGACTTCTCCACCACGAAGGCGGAGATGCCCCGGGCGCCGGCGGAGGGGTCCGTCACGGCCATCAGCGTGTAGTACTCGGAGACGCCGGCGTTGGTGATCCACATCTTGGTGCCGTTGAGCACGTAGTGGTCGCCGTCGAGAACCGCGCGGGTCTTCATGGCGGCGGCGTCGGAGCCCGCCTCCGGCTCGGACAGCGCGTACGAGAACATGGCCTCGCCCCTCGCCACCGGCGCCAGGTAACGCTGCTTGAGCTCCTCGGACGCCGAGAGCAGCAGCGGCACGGTGCCCAGCTTGTTCACGGCCGGGATGAGCGAGGACGACGCGCAGGCCCGCGCGACCTCCTCGATGACGATCACCGCGGCCAGCGCGTCCGCCCCGGCGCCCCCGTACTCCTCGGGAACGTGCACGGCGTGCAGGTCGGCGGCGACGAGCGCCTTGTAGACGTCCCAGGGGAACTCTTCGGACTCGTCGGCGGCCGCGGCCTGCGGCGCGATCTTCTCGTCGGCCAGGGCGCGGACCGTCTCCCTGAGCATGTCGTGCTCTTCGGCGGGCGCATAGAGAGGGAAGCTCATGCATAGATACTAGGACGTCCGAGCACTTTGTTACCAGCTAGTACGGTTTGCGAACAGACGCAGGTGGCACGAAGGAGGTAGCGAAGGCCGGTAGCATGCCTGGCGATCGAAAGGAGCTCGCTCGTGCCATATCGCCTCACGGTGATCGGGACCGGATACCTGGGCATCACGCATGCGTCCTGCATGGCGGATCTCGGATTCGAAGTCCTTGGCCTCGACATTGACGCGGACAAGATCCGCCGGCTGAACAACGGTGAGCTCCCCATCCACGAGCCCGGGCTGGAACCCGTGCTCCGCCGTGGGCTCGACTCCGGACGCCTTCGCTTCACCAGCTCCTACGAGGAGGTCGCCGCCTTCGGCGACGTGCACTTCGTCTGCGTCGGCACACCGCAGAAGAAGGGCGAGTACGCCGCGGACGTGTCGTACATGGACAGCGCCATCGAGTCGCTCGCGCCGCTTCTCGACCGCGAGTGCCTGGTCGTCGGCAAGTCCACCGTGCCGGTCGGCACCGCCGAGCGCATGGCCGACAAGCTCGCCCGCCTGTCGCCGGCCGGCGTCGGCGTCGAGCTGGCGTGGAACCCGGAGTTCCTGCGCGAGGGCTTCGCGGTGGAGGACACCCTCCACCCCGACCGCATCGTGCTCGGCGTGCGCTCGGAGCGGGCCGAGAAGGTGCTGCGCGACGTGTACGCGCCGCTCGGGGACGTCCCGTTCGTGGTGACCGACTTCGCGACGTCGGAGCTGGTCAAGACGGCGGCCAACGCCTTCCTCGCCACCAAGATCTCCTTCATCAACGCCATGGCCGAGGTCTGCGAGGCCGCGCACGCCGACGTCAAGCAGCTGTCCGAGGCGCTCTCGTACGACGACCGCATCGGCGGGCGCTTCCTCAACGCCGGGCTCGGCTTCGGCGGCGGCTGCCTGCCCAAGGACATCAGGGCCTTCATGGCACGGGCCGGCGAGCTGGGGGCCGACCAGGCGCTGACGTTCCTGCGCGAGGTCGACGCGATCAACATGCGCCGCCGCGCCCGCATGGTCGACCTGGCCAGGGAGCTGGCGGGCGGCTCGTTCCACGGGTGCACGGTCGGCGTGCTGGGCGCGGCCTTCAAGCCGAACTCGGACGACATTCGCGACTCCCCCGCCCTGGACGTCGCCGTGACGATCGGCCACCAGGGCGGACAGGTCACGGTCTACGACCCGATCGCGCTCGACAACGCTCGTAAGGCTCACCCGGAGCTGAACTACGGCGAGTCGGCCGTCGAGGCGGTCCGCGGGGCGCACGTGGTGCTGCTGCTGACGGAGTGGAAAGAGTTCCTGGAGCTCGATCCGGAGGAGCTGGGCGCGGTGGTCGCGACCCGGCGCATCGTCGACGGCCGCAACGCGCTCAACTCCGAGGTGTGGCGCTCGGCCGGCTGGCACTACCGGGCGCTCGGCCGCCCGTAACCCCGCCGCGGCACCTCTCCGAACGCCCGGGACCCCTCACCACGGGGAACCGGGCGCCCGGAAAGTCCGGTCTGCCCCTGGACGGCCCTGAGTTGCCTGCTCAGAGCTCCGCGGCCTCGGCGCGCAGCTTCTCACCCTTGGCGTACGCCTGCTCCTTGAGGCGCCCCTGGAACTCCTCCATGCGCTCGCGCAGCCCGGCGTCGGACGCCCCGAGGATGCGGACGGCCAGCAGCCCCGCGTTGCGCGCGCCCCCGACCGCCACCGTGGCCACCGGCACCCCGGCCGGCATCTGGACGATCGACAGCAGGGAGTCCATCCCGTCGAGGTACTTCAGCGGCACCGGCACCCCGATCACCGGCAGCGGCGTCACCGAGGCCAGCATGCCGGGCAGGTGCGCCGCCCCGCCGGCCCCCGCGATGATCACCCGGATGCCGCGCGAGGCCGCCTGCCGGCCGTACTCGATCATCTCGACCGGCATGCGGTGGGCCGAGACGACGTCGGCCTCGAACGGCACCCCGAACTCCGCCACGGCCTCGGCCGCGGCCTTCATCACGGGCCAGTCGGAGTCCGACCCCATGACGATGCCGATTCGCTCTGTCACGTGTACTCCCCGGTCATGAGGTAGACGGCGGCGTGGCGGGCGCGGGCGCGCACCTTGTCGAGGTCGGCGCCCAGGGCCGTGACGTGGCCGATCTTGCGGCCCGGACGCACTTCCTTGCCGTAGAAGTGCAGCTTGATGCCGGGGTCGTGGGCCAGCACGTGCTCGTAGCGCTTGAACAGGTCGGGGTCGTCGCCGCCCAGCAGGTTGGCCATGACGACGACCGGGGCGGTCATCGCGGGCGAACCGAGCGGCAGGTCGAGCACGGCCCGCAGGTGCTGCTCGAACTGGGACGTGGTGGAACCCTCGATCGTCCAGTGGCCGCTGTTGTGGGGGCGCATGGCCAGCTCGTTCACCACGAGGCCGTCGGCGGTCTGGAACAGCTCCACCGCCAGCAGCCCGGTCACGCCCAGCTCGTGGGCGATCTTCAGGCCGATGCGCTGGGCGACGGCGGCCTCCTCGGGGTCCATGCCGGGGGCGGGAGCGATCACCTCGACGCAGATGCCGTCCTGCTGCACGGTCTCCACGACCGGGTAGCTGACGCCCTGCCCGTGGGGCGAGCGGGCCACCAGCACCGCGAGCTCGCGCTCGAACGGCACGAACGCCTCGGCCATCAGCTCGACGCCGGTGGCGAACGCCTCGGCCACGTCGTCGGGGGTGCGGCAGACCCACACGCCGCGCCCGTCGTAGCCGCCGCGCACCGACTTCAGCACGACCGGCCAGCCGTGCTCGTCGGCGAACGCCGCGACGTCCGCCGCCGAGGCGACCCGGGCCCAGGCGGGGCAGGGCACGCCGACGGCGGTCAGCCGTTCGCGCATGACGGCCTTGTCCTGGGCGTGCACGAGCGCGTCGGCGCCCGGGTGCACGGCGTGGCCGTCGGCGATCAGGGCCCTGATGTGCTCGGTCGGCACGTGCTCGTGGTCGAACGTGATCGCGTCGCAGCCCTGGGCGAACGCCCGCAGGTCGGCCAGGTCGCGGTAGTCTCCGACCTGGGTGTCGACGATCACTCGTGCGGCGCTCTCCCCGGGGGCGGCGGCCAGCACCCGCAGCTCGACCCCGAGCGCGATGGCCGGCGACTGCGTCATCCGGGCGAGCTGACCGGCGCCGACGATGCCGACGACCGGCCCGATGGGACTGTAGGAACTCACGTGAGGTGAGCTTACCGGGACGGAACGACTACCTCGCCGTTGTCAACTCACGCCCTCCCGCCGCGGCACCCCGCCGCCGTCAACCGGCGCGTCCCCGGCGCAGCCCGAGCGTCCTGATCCGGTTGCCCGGGCCGACCAGGCTGGCCATCACCACCAGATCCGTGCGCCCTCCCTGGTACGTGAGCCGCAGGGCGTCGAACACCAGGACGGAACCGGCGGCCACCGGGATCGCGAGGGTGCGCGTGCCGAACAGCTCGACGTCGGCGCGGTTCGCGGTGACGTCCTTGAGCAGCCCGCGCAGCGGATCCCCCGCCGGGAAGCGCACGCCCGCCACCCCGGCCGGGTCGGTGAGGTACGTCAGATGCCGCTGCGGCACCAGCCGTGCCTGTCTGATCAACGACGACGGCGCCTCGGCGGCCTCCCGCGCCGGCTCGCCGGGCACCGGGACCGGCCCCGCGCCCAGCCGCCAGCGGCCGTCCTCCAGGAAGAACAGGTAGTACGCGGGCGACGGCTCGCGGGCCAGGGCGGCGAACCAGTCGCCCGCGTCGGGCAGCACGTAGACGGGGTCGGCTGGACGGGCTGGACGGCCGTTCCGGGTCGCCTCGCAGGCACGGCCGTCCAGCGTCCGCTCCGCCCACGTGGTCAGCTCCCGTACGGCGGCGCAGTCCCGCCGCTGCCAGGCCCCGTCGAGCTGCCGGATCAGCGAGAACGCCTGCTCGGCGGTCGCCGGGTCGACCCGTGGCGCGGCTGCCGGGGCAGGCGTGCGGTCCTCCTGGAGCACCGGGGCGCCGCCGGTCGCGCCACAGCCCGCGGCGAGCAGGGCCAGGACCAACGCGAGCAGTCGAAGCGGCACAGGTGGCTCCCGGGAGGGCGGCCGTCTGGAGCGGCAGGTCCGACATCGCGGGCGGGCCCGCGATCTGAACGGCAGCGTAATGCCGATCTTTCAGAAATGCCGCCCATAAGGCGATATTTCTAGAAGTGGTCTTTGCGGGGTATGTTCGGCCCTCTGACACCGGCCGTACGACATCGCCGGTACGCTGAGGTGGTCAGTCTCGACGAGGGAAAGGACCGAGCGCGGACGTGGAGTTTGCCAAGCGCCTCTACCAGCGGTTCGAGTCCCTGGTTCACGAACTGGCCAAATTCGGGAGCATCGGGGCCGTCGCCTTTCTGCTCGACACGGGTGTCTACAACCTCTTCCTGCTCGGCTTCGAGTGGGGCCCCCTCACCTCCAAGGTGCTCGCCACCACGCTCTCGGCGACCTTCGCCTACCTGGGCAACCGCTTCTGGACCTTCCGCCACCGCGAGCAGAGCGGCCTCGGCCGCGAGTACTTCCTGTTCTTCCTGCTCAACGGCGTCGCCCTGCTGTTCGGCCTGCTGGTGATCGGCTTCACCAAGTACACCCTCCACCTGCACGACGGCCTGAGCCTGAACATCGCCAACTTCGCCGGCGTCGGCCTCGGCACGCTGTTCCGCTACTGGTCGTACAAGAAGTGGGTGTTCCTGGAGGCCACCGAGCCGATCCCGGTGGAGCTGCCGGAGATCAGGCAGGACCGCTGACCACGCGGTTCCTGCTGTCCTCCTCGGCCGGGCGCAGGAAGATGGCGAACGTCGCCGGCCGGCGGCGCACCAGTTCCAGGCGTCCGCCGTCCGCGGCGGCCAGCGCGCGGGCGAGGGTGAGCCCCAGGCCGGTGCCTCCGCCGCCGCTGACGTTCCGTTCGAAGATCTTGGGTGCGATCTCGTCGGCGATGCCGGGGCCCTCGTCGGCGACCTCGATCACGATGTAGTTGTCGCCGCAGGTGCTGGTGACGGTGACCGTGCCGCCGCCGTGGCGCAGGGAGTTCTCCAGCAGCGAGGCGATCACCTGGCCGAAGCCGCCGGTGGTGGCCATCGCCTTCAGGCCGCGGGTGCCGTCGAGGTGCAGCGTGCGGCCCGCCTCGCGGAAGACCGGCTCCCATTCGGTGATCTGCTGGATGAGCACCTCGTCGATGGCGACGGGCTCGGCCTGGGCGTGGCGCTGGCGGCGGGCCGCCGCGAGCAGCTCGTCGATCACCGCGGTCAGGCGCTCGGCCTGCACGATGGCCGCCTCGCCCTCCTCGCGGACGACCTCCGGCTCGTTCGAGGCGGCGACGATCTCCTCCAGGCGCATGGTCAGGCCGGTCAGGGGCGTGCGGAGCTGATGGGAGGCGTCGGTGGCGAACTCGCGTTCGCGGGTGAGCAGGTCGGAGATGCGGGTGGCGCTGCGGTCGAGCACCTGGGCCACGCGGTCCAGCTCGGGGATGCCGTAGCGGTGCTTGCTAGGCCGCGCGTCGCCCGACCCCAGCCGCTCGGCGATCTTCGCCAGGTCCTGCAGGGGCAGCGTCAGCCTGCGCGACTGCACGACGGCCAGGCTGACGGCCACCGCGAGCGCCGCGACGGCCAGCGCCACGATCAGCAGCAGCCTGGCCCGGACGTCGCGCTCGACCTGATCCCGGTCACGACTTATCCGGACGTAGACCCCGGTGTTGGTCTGGGCGTCCTCGGTCATCAGGTGACCCGACGCCGGCGCGGTGCCGACGACGGTCACCCGCAGAGGGGTTCCGCGTTCCCAGATCTGGATGTACCTGCCCGGGTACTTCTGCTCCAGTTGTTGCGGGTCGAGCGGGGTCTCCTGGACCCGGGCGTACTCGACCTCGCCCACGAGACGTTTGGCTTCCGCCCCGAGCTCCTGAGCCGCCTCGTCGACGATCAGACGACTGACCACGACGCCCAGGGGGACCCCCAGCAACAGGACCGCGATGACCGCGACGACCAGTGTGGAGGAGAGCAGTCGACGGCGCATGCGCCTACTCGCGTTCGAACCGGAAGCCGACTCCCCGGACCGTCGTGATGTATCGGGGCTTGGCGGCATCGTCGCCGAGTTTGCGGCGCAGCCAGGAGATGTGCATGTCGAGGGTCTTGGTCGAACCCCACCAGTTGGTGTCCCACACCTCGCGCATGATCTGCTCCCGGGTGACGACCTTGCCGGCGTCGCGGACCAGGACCCGCAGCAGGTCGAACTCCTTGGTCGTCAGGTGCAGCTCCTTCTCCCCCATCCAGGCGCGGCGGGAGTCGGCGTCGATGCGGACCCCCTGCACGACCGGGGTCTCGGAGGTGCCGCGCCGCAGCAGCGCGCGCACCCGGGCGAGCAGCTCGGCCAGCCGGAACGGCTTGGTCACGTAGTCGTCGGCGCCGGCGTCGAGGCCGACGACGGTGTCCACCTCGTCGACGCGGGCCGTGAGTATCAGAACCGGGGTGCCGTGCCCCTCGGCACGGATCCGGCGGGCGACCTCCAGACCGTCCATCTCTGGCAGCCCGAGGTCGAGAACGATGAGGTCGATGCCGCCCGACAGGGCCCTCTCCAGGGCCTGCGGGCCGTCGGGGCTCACCTCTACCTGATAGCCCTCGCGGCGTAGCGCACGCGCGAGTGGCTCGGAGATCGAGGTGTCATCCTCGGCGAGAAGTACGCAGGTCATGAAGCGATCGTAGGACCTTAGGCGATCGTTTCCCGGGCACAGCGCGCGGTTTGACTTGTCGTTGACCTATCCATTGACCTGGGCAAACGAAGCTAAATAAGGGTTAGTCGTGATTAAATTACCGCGATTATCGAGGGGAAAACACAAAGCGCTCCAGGCTTTCCCATCACACCACGTACGCCCGCATCCGCGGGACGCGTCGCGCCCGGCGCGGCGCCCGGAGCGTGATACCCCGATCCGGGCGCCGGAATGCCTGGAACGTGCCGTTCAGAGCCAGCTCGACCGGACGGAGGCCGCCGGGCCGCCGGCCGGGGCGGTGCCGAGCTCGCCGGCGCGCACCCGGTCGAGCAGGCGGCGGACGGTGTCGACGATCTCGGGGGCGGTCTCCCGCAGGCTCGCCGCGTCGTCCGCGCCGACCTCGGCGGGATCGACGCCCGACTGCCGCAGCACGCCGTCGAGGTCGGCCAGCCGCTCCCCCAGCCACTTCAGCGGCTCGGCCGACAGCTCCTCGTCGAACACCCGCCGGTCGGGCTCCCAGCCGCTGGAGCCCGGGTGGTGGTGCGTGCGGTCGAAGCTGCCCGGCGTGCCGTCGACCGACTCCAGCAGGTCGACCCGCCAGATGAGCTGATCGACGACGATCGGACGGGCCGAGTAGATCGACCCCTTGAGCTCGCCCGGCGCGAGCCTGCGGATCTCCAGGCGCACGCCGTGCTCGGCGCCCTCCTGGTGCTCTCCCGGGTCGGGGTCGACGAAGTACAGGTCGCCGACGGCCACGCCGATGCGCTCGAAGCCGAAGAGATAGAGCATGGAGACCACTCCCTCACAGGTGTCCTGGGCTCGCCTCCCCCAGTATCCGTCAGGCCGCCGTGGGCGGCCCGTGAGCTGGGCGGCGGGAACGACGACGGCCCCGCTGCCCGGGCGGGCGGCGGGGCCGGAGAGAACGGGGGGCTCTAGTCGTCGACGGACTGGGGCTCGGCGTAGCGGGCGAGGTAGAGCTGCTCGCCCAGGCTGCGCATCAGGCCCAGCTCGGTCTCCAGGTAGTCGATGTGCTCCTCCTCGTCCTCGAGGATGTCCTCGAAGATGCGGGCGGAGGTGATGTCGCCCTTCTCCCGCATCAGCTGGATCGCCGGGCGCAGCCGTTCGACCACTGCCAGCTCGACCTCCAGGTCGGCCTTGAGCTGCTCCTCGACGGTCTGGCCGATGTGCAGCGTGCCGAGGCGCTGGTAGTTGGGCAGCCCTTCGAGGAACAGGATGCGGTCGGTCAGCCGTTCGGCGTGGCGCATCTCCTCGAAGGACTCGTCGCGCGTGTGCTTGGCCAGCTTGGTGTATCCCCAGTTCTCCTGCATCTTCGCGTGCAGGAAGTACTGGTTGATCGCCGTGAGCTCGGCGGTCAGCTGTTCGTTGAGGAGTTCGATGATCTGCTTGTCGCCCTGCATGAACGGGCCCCTCGTCACGGTGCGGCTATGCGGTCGTCAGTTCTTCAGACTGCTTCAGGATCGCACAGATCTTCCGTACACAACGGGCACAGTCCCCACCGGCCCCAGTGGTGTCGCGAATCTGTTTCGCGCTCTTCGCCCCGGAGGCGATGCAGTCGTGGACCTCGTTCTCGGTCACAGCACGACAAATGCATACATACATCCGGGGACAGGCCTCTCAAGCGAGCAGGAAGGGGACGCCTTTAGGTTAGGCACACCTAAGATAGCTCACTTCGGTAAGGCTTGCCTATGTTAGAGGCGTCACATTCACCTGACCCCGCAGGTCAGTGGCCCCTCGCCCGCCACTCCTCCAGGTGCGGCGCCTCCGCCCCGATGGACGTGGAATCCCCGTGGCCGGTGTGCACGACCGTCTCGGGCGGCAGTGACAGCAGCCGCCCGGCGATCGACTCGATGATCGTGTCGAACGACGAGTACGACCGCCCGGTCGCCCCCGGCCCGCCCTTGAACAGCGTGTCGCCGCTGAACAGCACGCCCGCGTCGGGCACGTGCAGGCAGACCGCGCCCGGCGAGTGGCCCGGCGTGTGCAGCACCTCCAGGGCCACCCCGCCCACCGTGATCTTCTCGCCGTCGGCCAACGGCGTGTAGGCCACCTCCGGCCCGTACACCTGCTCCCAGAGCACCTGGTCGGCCGGGTGCAGCAGGATCGGCGCGCCGGTCAGCTCGGCCAGCCGGGCGGCGGCGTTGACGTGGTCGTTGTGGGCGTGGGTGCACACGATGGCCTTGACCCGGCGGCCGCCGGCCCGCGCGGCGATGGCGTCCGCGTCGTGCGCGGCGTCGATGATCACGACCTCGCGCGCGTCGCCGACCAGCCAGACGTTGTTGTCGACCTCCCAGGTGCCGCCGTCGAGCGAGAACGTGCCGGAGGTGATGACGCGGTCGATCATCAGAGCACCACCACCGAGCGCAGCACCTCGCCGCGGTGCATCTTGGCGAACGCCTCCTCGACCTGGTCGAGCCCGATCGTCTCGGTGACGAACCGGTCGAGCGGCAGCCGGTTCTGCAGGAACAGGTCGATCAGCATCGGGAAGTCCCGCGAGGGCAGGCAGTCGCCGTACCAGGACGACTTCAGCGCGCCGCCGCGGCCGAACACGTCGAGCAGCGGCAGCTCCAGCCGCATCTCCGGCGTCGGCACGCCCACCAGGACCACCGTGCCGGCCAGGTCGCGGGCGTAGAACGCCTGCTCGTACGTCTCCGGCCGGCCGACCGCCTCGATCACCACGTCCGCGCCGAACCCGCCGGTCAGGTCGCGGATCGCCTCGACCGGGTCGTTCTCCCGCGAGTTGACCGTGTGCGTGGCGCCGAACCCGCGGGCCCACTCCAGCTTGCGGTCGTCGACATCGACGGCGATGATCCGGGACGCCCCGGCCAGCGAGGCCCCGAGGACCGCCGCGTCGCCGACCCCACCGCAACCGATCACGGCCACGCTGTCGCCGCGCGTCACGCCGCCGGTGTTGATCGCCGCGCCGATGCCGGCCATCACGCCGCAGCCCAGCAGGCCCGCGACCTGGGCCGGCGCCTCGGCCGACACCTTGGTGCACTGGCCGGCCGCCACCAGCGTCTTCTCCAGGAACGCGCCGATGCCGAGCGCGGGCGACAGCTCGGTGCCGTCCTTGAGCGTCATCTTCTGGGTGGCGTTGTGGGTGGCGAAGCAGTACCACGGCCGGCCGCGCAGGCAGGCGCGGCACTGACCGCACACCGCGCGCCAGTTGAGGATCACGAAGTCGCCGGGCGCCAGCCCGGTGACCCCGTCGCCGACGGCCTCGACCGTGCCCGCGGCCTCGTGGCCCAGCAGGAAGGGGAAGTCGTCGTTGATCCCGCCCTCGCGATAGTGCAGGTCGGTGTGGCAGACCCCGCAGGCCTGCACGTTCACCACCGCCTCGCCCGGCCCGGGGTCGGGGACGACCACCGTCTCCAGCGAAACTTCCTGGCCCTTACCGCGGGCGATCACGCCCTGCACTTCGTACGGCATGGCAGCCATCTTGTGTCAGGAGGATGATCTCCGCAAGACATAGGGCTGGACCACGCCGAGCCCTCTTGCCGGCCGCCTCCTGATCTTGTGCACCTCGATCCCGTCCGGCGCTCCGGCCAGGCCCTCGGCCAGCTCGGAGTCGACCAGGATCGTGCCCGGCCGGGCGATGGCCGTGAGCCGGGCGGCCAGGTTGACGGTGGTGCCGAACACGTCGCCCATCATGGGCACGACCGGCCCGTACGCCATGCCGATGCGCAGCTCCAGGCTGTCGGCGAGGTCGAGGGCGATCGCCGCGGCCTGGGCCGGGGCGGGCGCGGTGAACAGCACCTCGTCGCCGAGCGTCTTGACCAGCCGCGCGCCGTGCGCGGCCACCACGTCGGCGGCGCGCGACTCGAAGCCCTCGACCAGCGAGGCCAGCGCCCGCTCGTCCAGCTCGCGCGAACGGCGGGTGAAGGAGACCAGGTCGGCGAAGCCGACGGCGATCGACACGCGGGCCGGCCCCCGCTCGTCCTGGTCGTCGGCGACGGCCAGCAGGCGGGTGCCGGCGGCGGCGAGCTGGGCCCGCCACACGTGCACCAGCAGGTGCTCGAAGTCCGGCAGGAGGGCCTTGGCCGTGTCGAGGACGCCGTGCAGGTCGGCGTCGGTGCGCGAGTCCGGGACCATCGTGCCGATCACGATCTCGGCCTGCCACTGCGCCAGCCGGGCGGTGGTCTGGCCGAGCGCGCGGGCCATGCGGATGACGGTCTGCTCGTCGAGCAGGCCGCCGTCGATCAGGCTGCGCACCCGGCGCAGCGCGGCCACGTCGGCGTCGCTGAACGCCACGGCGTCGTCGGGGAACTGGGCGAAGCCGAGCGCCCGCCAGATGCGCTGGGCGAGCTCCTGCGACACCCCGGCCCCGGCCGCGACCTGCGCGCGGGTGTGGCGGGCCGGCATGCCGACGAGCGTGCGCTCGATCTGCTCGGCGGTCGGCCTGCCGGGCGGTTGGGTGGCGTTCACGATCAGCAGGCTACGCCACCCTCAGTGGCCGTCGATCTCTCCGTCGGACGCGTCCTCGACCAGCTTGAACAGGTCCATGCGCACGTCCTGGATGCGCGGGATGTCGCGCAGGACGATCTGGCCGCGCTCGCCCGCGGACTCGACGGTCAG
Organism: Nonomuraea sp. NPDC004702; assembly: GCF_053601695.1. Taxonomy (NCBI): domain Bacteria; kingdom Bacillati; phylum Actinomycetota; class Actinomycetes; order Streptosporangiales; family Streptosporangiaceae; genus Nonomuraea; species Nonomuraea sp. NPDC004702. The sequence goes on along the minus strand of NZ_JBSGCE010000002.1, from coordinate 41,202 downwards.
CGTGCCGCAGCCGAGCATGCGCTCCAGGAACGTCTGGTCGGAGCTGACGGTGTTGACCTTGGCCATCGGGATCTCGTCGGTGGACTTGTTGAGCACGCCCATGCTGATCGTGAACCGGTGGGTGGTCAGGACGTACCCGGTGTTCTTCCACTGCAGGTAGGGCACGAACGAGAAGATCGTGAGCAGGATCACGGCGATGACGACGACGGCGATCCTGCCGTAGGAGGTGACGCTCTCCCCCCACGCGGTGGGGAAGAAGTAGAGGGCCGCACCCGCTGCCGCGGCGATGAGGATCAGCGCGAAGAACGGGCCGACAAGGCGCTTCCAGTGGGGATGGAAGGATCGGACGCGCTGCTCACCCTGCGTCAGATGGTGGTCGGGAAGGGTCATGCCGCACATGCTGCCACCAACCCGGCCGAGCGGCTACGCCCTTGCTCATCGGGCGGCCCGCACGTGCACGACGTCTCCGGCGCCCAGCGTGTAGCGCTCGCCGCCGGACTCCACCTGAAGGTGGCCGGACCCGTCGATGCCGGTGGCCCGCCCGGTCAGCACCTGCTCGCCCGGCAGTTCCACCCGGACGTCGCGGCCGACCGTGGCGCTGACGGCGAGGTAGGCGGCGCGCAGCCCGGCGGCCTCGGCGTCGCCGCCGGCCGCCTGCCACTCGCGGTAGTGGCTCTCGACCTCGCGCAGCACGGCCCGCAGCAGCGGGTCGCGGTCGACGCAGGCCGCCTCCTCGATGGCCAGCGACGTGGCCGTCTCGACCGGGGCCTCCTCCGCGCGCAGCGAGACGTTGAGCCCCATGCCGATGACGACGGCGTCGTCGACCCGCTCGGCCAGCACCCCGGCCAGCTTGCGCTCGCCCACCAGCAGGTCGTTGGGCCACTTCAGGCGCACGTCGACCTCGGCCAGCCGGCGCACGGCCGAGGCGGCGGCCACGCCGTACAGCAGCGGCAGCCACCCCTGGGTCGGAACCGGCGTCGTGGGCCTGAGCAGGACGGAGAACGTCAGCCCCGACCGCGGCGGCGCCGACCAGGCGCGGTCGAGCCGGCCCCGGCCGGCGACCTGCGACTCGGCCACCAGCACCCGGCCCTGCTCGGCCCCGGCCTGGGCGGCCAGGGCGAGGTCGGCGTTGGTCGAGCCGGTGGTCTCGACGACGGTGACGCCCGTCCACAGGCCGCCCGGACGCACGAGCGCGCGGTTGAGCGCGGCCTCCGAGAGCGGCGGACGGTCGAGGTCGGAGTAGCGCGAGGAGGCCATCCCCCTATCTTGGCCGAACCCGCGCCGAGGTCGTCGCACCGCACCGGCTGGTCTCGAAGTCCGCATGAGGGGTAAAGATGGGGGGATGAGCAGACGTCCTGACCCTCGCAACTGGGCATCGTGGCGGCCCTTCGGCCTCGGGTTGCGCAAGCCGAACAACTACCTGGAGCTGTGGAAGGCGTTCAGGTCGGTCAAGGGCAACAGGCGTTACGCCTGGCGCATACTCAACCAGGGCACCTGCGACGGCTGCGCGCTCGGCACGCACGGCATGCGCGACTGGACGATGGACGAGATCCACCTGTGCAACATCAGGTTGCGCCTGCTGCCGCTCAACACCATGCCCGCGCTCGACGTGTCGCTGCTGCGCGACGTCTCGGGGCTGGCCGGGCGCAAGAGCGCGGAGCTGCGGGAGCTTGGGCGGCTGCCGTACCCGATGTTGCGGCGGGCCGGCGAGCCCGGCTTCACCCGCGTCACGTGGGACGAGGCGCTGCGGGTGGCGGCAGAACGGCTGCGCGGCGCGCGCTTCGGCACGTACCTGACCAGCCGCGGGGTGCCCAACGAGAACTACTACGCGGCGCAGAAGGCGGTGCGGGCGCTCGGCACGAACAACGTCGACAACGCCGCCCGCATCTGCCACTCGCCCTCGACGGTCGCCCTCAAGCAGACCATCGGCGCGGCGGCCACGACCTGCTCCTACACCGACTGGATCGGCTCGGACCTGATCGTCTTCATCGGCTCGAACCCGTCGAACAACCAGCCGGTCGCGATGAAGTACCTCTACCACGCCAAGAAGGCCGGCACCCGGATCGCCATGGTCAACGCCTACCGCGAGCCGGGCATGGACAAGTACTGGGTGCCCTCCAACGCCGAGTCCGCGCTGTTCGGCACGAAGATCACCGACGAGTTCTTCGGCGTGAACGTCGGCGGCGACATCGGCTTCCTCAACGGCGTCCTCAAGCACCTCATCGAGAACGACTGGGTGGACAAGGCGTTCGTGACCGGGCGCACGTCCGGGTTCGAGGAGGCGCGCAAGGCCGTCGAGGCCCAGTCGTGGGCCGAGCTCGAAGCGCTCTCGGGGGCGACCAAGGAGCAGATGTTCCGGCTGGCCGAGCTGCTCGGCCGGGCGCGCTCGGCGGTGCTGGTCTGGTCGATGGGCATCACCCAGCACACCTACGGGGAGGACAACGTCCGGGCGATCGTCAACCTGGCGCTCGCGCGCGGCTTCCTCGGGCGCGACAAGTGCGGGCTGATGCCGATCCGGGGGCACAGCGGGGTGCAGGGCGGGGCCGAGATGGGCGCGTACGCGACCGGCTTCCCCGGCGGCCTGCCGATCACGTCCGCCAATGCCGCCAAGTTCACCGACCTGTGGGGCTTCCAGGTGCCCGACACCGCCGGGCTGACCGCGACCGACATGATCGACGCGGCCCACCGGGGCGAGCTCGACGCGCTCGTCTCCTCCGGCGGCAACTTCCTGGAGGTGCTGCCCGACCCCGCTTACTGCCGGGAGGCGCTGTCCAGGCTGGGGCTGCGGGTGCACATCGACATCGTGCTGTCCTCGCAGATGCTCGTGCCGGGCGAGGGCGACGTGCTGCTGCTGCCCGCCCAGACGCGTTACGAGATGGTCGGCGGCGTGACCGAGACCTCCACCGAACGGCGGATCATCTTCTCGCCCGAGGTCGAGGGGCCGCGCGTGGGCGAGGCGTGGCCGGAGTGGAAGATCTTCGCCGAGCTGGCCGCCCGTACCCGTCCGGAGATAGCCGACCATGTGCGGTTCACCGGCACTCCGCAGATCCGTGCGGAGATCGAGCAGGTCGTGCCGTTCTACCAGGGCATCTCCGGATTGCGGAAGTTCGGGGACAACGTCCAGTACGGCGGCCGCCACCTCTTCGCCGACGGCCGTTTCCAGACGCCCGACGGGCTGGCCGTCTTCTCCGTGGTCGAGCCGCCCGCCCTTGAGCGCCCCGACGGCACGTTCAAGGTCGCGACCAGGCGCGGCAAGCAGTTCAACAGCATGGTCCACGAGCGGCTCGACGGCTTCAACGGCGCGGCGCGCGAGGCCGTGCTGATGAGCCCGTACGACGCCGACCGGCTCGGGCTGGCCGACGGCGCGCCGGTCGAGCTGCGCGCGGGTGAGCGCTCCTACCAGGGCAAGGTGCTGCGCGCCCCGCTGATGCCGGGCAACCTGCAGATCCACTGGCCGGAGGGGAACGTCCTGCTCGACGAGGCCCGGCGCTCGCCACAGGCGCGCATTCCCGACTACAACGCGCTCGTCACCGTGCGGCCGCTGTGAAGGCGCGTCCCGGGCCCACCACCCGCGTCCGCATCCGGGAGCTGGCCGGCTCCGGCTCCCGCGACCGGCGCGACGACCTGGCCACGGAGGAGCCGCTGGAGATCCGCCTCACCGGCGGCGACGGCACCCGCAAGACGGTCGCCATCACCATGCGCACCCCGGGGCACGACTTCGAGCTGGCCGCCGGGTTCCTGAGCGGCGAGGGCCTGGCCGGGCCGGACGACATCGCGGCCATCGCGTACTGCACGGACGACGACCTGCCGCCCGAGGCCCGCTACAACACCGTCACCGTCCGCCTGCACGGCCCGGTGCCCGACCTGCCCGCGCTCGACCGGCACTTCGTCACCTCCAGCGCGTGCGGCGTCTGCGGCTCGGCCGGCCTCGACGCGCTGCACGGCCGGTGCAAGCCGATCCCCAGGGGCTCGCTCGAACTCACCCCCGAGGTCCTCTACGGCCTTCCGGGCGCGCTGCGCGCGGCCCAGGGCGTGTTCGGCAAGACCGGCGGGCTGCACGCGGCGGGCCTGTTCTCGGCGACGGGCACGCTGCTGGCGTTGCGCGAGGACGTCGGCCGGCACAACGCCGTGGACAAGCTGGTCGGCTGGGCGGCGCTGGCGGACCGGTTGCCGCTGGCCGAGCACGTGCTCATGGTCAGCGGCAGGGCCAGCTACGAGATCATGCAGAAGGCGCTGGCGGCCGGCGTCCCTGCGGTCTGCGCGGTGTCGGCGCCCTCGTCCCTGGCCGTCGATCTGGCCAGGGAGTTCGGGTTGACGCTGGTGGGGTTCCTGCGCGGCGAGCGCTGCAACGTCTACGCCGGGCAGGAGCGCGTCGTCACGTCCTAGTCAGCGGCGGACCACGCGCCGGGTCGAGGTCAGGATGATCAAGGCGGCTGGTGTCCGGGTCGGATGTGCCTTGTGAGGCTTATTCACAGGTCACCGGATAGGTGCCTTCGACGGCCGGCTTGTTGTGGTTCAGCACCTCCAGCCGGACCACGCCGGAGGTCTTCGTGTCCCGGTGCCAGTTGGCCGCCTGCACCTGGAGCAGACCGCCGGAGTTGGTCTTGTACGTGGCCGGCTCCGTGGGCTTGCCGTCGATGACCCAGCGCCAGGTGATCTCGGTGTCCGGCGCGGCGCGGAAGGCGCCATGGGCGGTCACGTACGGGGCCTCGGCGCAGTCGCCGAAGTAGTGGACCGGCCGGAACTCGCTGATCCGCACCGTGCCCGGCGACGGGTCCACCGGCACGCAGGTCACCGTGTACGGCCTCTCCCTGACCAGCTTGTTGTGGTTCAGCACTTCGATGCGGATCACACCGCTTCCGCTGGCCTTCGGGGAGATGTAGAACAGGTCGCCGATCATCTGGGCCCTGTCGGGCTTGGCCTCCTGCGTCCTGACCGGGCCGGGCTTGCCGTCCACGACGACGCGGTAGCGGACCTCGGCCTGGCGGTCGGTGGTGATCCGGGCGTCGGCCCGCATGCCGATGGAGCCGGTGCAGTCGCCCTGGTAGACGGGCGTCAGCAGGTAGGGGATGGCCAGCTTGGCCGGGTCGGGGTCGGTCGTGCAGGACAGGGCGAACGTGCGCTCGGCGGCCTGGGCCGCGGCGGGCTGGGTGGTCAGGGCCAGCTTGTGGGAGCCGGACTTCGACTGGTCGAGGCTCCAGGCGGCGGTGACGTCCTGCGACCTGGGCTGGGTGCCGGCCGGGAAGCTGACGGTCTGGTGCTGCCACTCGGTGCCGTCGAGGGTCCACCAGTAGCCGACGCTGGCGGCCGGGCCCGCCGGGAGGGTGATGCGGCCGGTGGCCTGGTAGGCGATGGGCTCGTCGCAGTAGCCCTCGTAGTCGCCGGGCGTCAGGGCGCTGATCGCCGCCTGCGGCTGCTGCGCCGGGGGCTCCGTGGTCGTGGTCGGGGTGGGCGTCGGGGAGGTCGTCGGCGTCGGGGTGGGCGTGCTGGTGGGCTTGGGGCCCGGCGTGGCGCGGCAGGTCACCTCGTACGACGCCCGCGCGGAGTCGTGCCCGCCGGCGTTGAGGATCCGTACCGACTTCCAGCCCGCGGTGGAGGTGCCCACGGACAGCGGCAGCGTGACCTGCCTGCTGCGCGGGGCGCCGGCGGCGAAGTACAGCGACTCCACCGCGCCCTCGCCCGTGGCGCTGTCGATCCACTGGTAGCCGACCTTGGCGGGGGTGCGCGAGACCTGGATGGTCGCGGTGAACGTCACGGCAGCCGGGCAGTGGCCGTCCTGGCGGGGCGGGCTCGCCTGCACGCTCGCGGCCGCCTCAAGCGGCTTGTCCGGCTGGGCGGGCAGCGGGTTGACCACGTCGTACCGCTGCGGAGCTCCGGCGCAGGCGACGCGGAAGCGGGCCTTGGCCGACAGGCCGCGCCGGCCGAGCACCTCGACGGCCTGCCAGCCGGTCGTGTCGCGGTCGAAGGTCTGGCGGTCCCTCACGACGACCTTGCGCGCGCCGTTGACGCGGAAGCTCCTGATGGCGCTCTTGCTGCGGTCACCGCGTACCCAGCGGTACCGCACGGTGCCCTTCCCCTTGGCGGCCACGGTGGCGGAGAAGGCCACGGTCGTGGGGCACTCGCCCGCCTGACCGGCGGGAACGGCCCTGACCCGGGTCACCGAGGTCGCCGGGGCGGCGGCGGCCAGGGCCGGAGGAGCGGCCAGCAGGCTGCCGAGCATCACCGCGCCCAGCAGCAAGGCTGTCCTTTTCATGAGGGGGTCCCTTTCTGGCTCGTCAAAGCCCCCATGCTGCTCAGTGATCCTTGGAAGTCACTTGGAACCGCCTTGTGACAGTTGTGGAATGAAGCGTTCCGTTCTGCTATAGTTGGAACAGAACAAGCCGTTCCGCTTCTTCGGTCGAGAGGACCCCTCATGAGCATCCGCCCGTTCCGCATCGAGATCTCCCAGGCCGACCTCGACGACCTGCGGGCCCGGCTGGCGCTGACCCGCTTCGCCGACGAGATCCCGGGCGCCGACCAGGGCGTGGGCGTCGAGCGGGTCAAGCGCCTGGTGGCCCACTGGCAGTCCGGCTTCGACTGGCGCGCCCAGGAGGCCAGGCTCAACGCCCACCCGCAGTTCACCACGGAGATCGACGGGCAGAACATCCACTTCATCCACGTACGCTCCGACAACCCCGACGCCCTGCCGCTGATCCTCACCCACGGCTGGCCCGGCACCGTCGCCGAGTACCTCGACGCGATCGAGCCGCTGTCGCGCCACTTCCACGTGGTCGTCCCGTCGCTGCCCGGCTTCGGCTTCTCCGGCCCGACCAAGGAGCTCGGCTGGAACAACCGGCGCATCGCCGGGGCCTGGGCCGAGCTGATGGCCCGCCTGGGCTACGAGCGCTACGGCGCCGTCGGCAACGACGGCGGCTCGATGATCTCCCCCGAGCTGGGCCGGATCGACGCCGAGCACGTCGTCGGCGTGCACGTCACCCAGCTGTTCTCCTTCCCCTCCGGCGACCCGGCCGAGTTCGCCGACCTGAGCGAGGAGGACCAGGCCGGGCTGGCCGTGCTCGACTGGTTCTGGAAGGAGAAGGGCGCGTTCAACGTCCTGCAGTCGCAGCAGCCGCAGACGCTCGCGCACGCCATCATCGACTCCCCCGCCGGGCTCGTCGGCTGGCTCGCCCAGCTCTTCGACGAGGACCTGGACGACGACTTCGTGCTGACCAACGCCTCGATCCACTGGTTCACCGGCACCGCCGGCTCGGCCCTGCGGCTCTACTGGGAGAACGCCCGCATGGAGCAGCCGCAGGAGCCGACGACCACCCCGACCGCGCTGGCCATGGCCGAGGGCGACTTCACGTCGATCCGCCGCTTCGCCGAGCGCGACCACCACGGCATCGTCTCGTGGAAGACCCTGCCCGCCCCCGCCCGCGGCCACTACACGGCCCACACCGCCACGGAGGCGCTCACCTCCGACATCACGGCCTTCTTCGACAGCCTGCGCTGATTCCGCGCGCTTCGGACGGCCCGGCCACCCGCCGGGCCGTCCGCGCGTGTTCAGCCCGTGTTCTGCAGGCCGGCGGCCACGCCGTTGACCGACAGCAGCAGCAGCGTGGACAGCCGCTCCCGCTCCTGCTCCGACAGGTCCTCGGTGCGCATCGCGCGCAGCGCCCGCAGCTGCAGGTGCGACAGCGCGTCGACGTACGGGTCGCGCAGCTGCACGGCCCGCGAGAGCACCTTGCGGTTCTCCAGCAGCCGCGTGTGGCCGGTCACCCGCAGCACCAGCTCGCGGGTGCGGTCGTACTCCTCCAGCACCTGGCGGGCGAAGTCGTCGCGGCCGCCGAGCGCCAGGTAGCGCTTGGCGATCGACCGGTCGGTCTTGGCCAGCGACATCTCGGCGTTGTCCAGCATCGCGTTGAACAGCGGCCATTCGGCGTAGGCCGCGCGCAGCTCGTCGAGGGAGCCGACGGCGGCCAGGCCGGTGCCCAGGCCGTACCAGCCGGGCAGGTTGACGCGGGTCTGGGCCCAGGCGAACACCCACGGGATGGCCCGCAGGTCGTCCAGCGAGCGCGGCGCCCCAAGGCCGCGGCGGGCCGGACGGGAGCCGAGCCGCAGCGAGCCGATCTCCTCCAGCGGGCTGACCAGCGCGAACCACTCGGGGAACCCGGGGGCCTCGGTGAGCGCCCGGTAGGCCTGCTCCGAGGCCGTGGCCACCTGCTGGGCCAGGCCGCGGAACCGCTCGGCGGCGGCCGCCGTACGGGCGCCGACCGTGGGCGAGGAGGCCAGCAGCACGGCGTTGGTGACCTGCTCCAGATGGCGGCGGGCGATGGCGATGTGCCCGTAACGAGCGAAGATGACCTCGCCCTGCTCGGTGACCTTGAAGCGGCCCGCGACCGAGCCGGGCGCCTGCGCCAGCACCGCCCGGTTGGCCGGGCCGCCGCCGCGGCCGAGCGCGCCGCCGCGGCCGTGGAACATGCGCAGCTTGACGTCGTGCTCATGGGCCCACACGGTCAGCTCCTCCTGCGCCTCGTAGAGGCGGAGGGTGGCGGCCGCCGGGCCCAGCTCCTTGGCCGAGTCGGAGTAGCCGAGCATGATCTCCATGCGCCGGCCGGTCGCGGCCAGGCGGTCCTGGATCTGCGGGATCTCCAGCATGCCGCTCAGCACGCGCGGCGAGTTCGCCAGGTCCTGGCCGGACTCGAACAGCGGCACCACGTCGAGCACCGGCACCCGGTCGCCCAGGGCGTGCCCGGCCAGCTCGTAGACGGCCGCGATGTCGTCGGCCGAACGGGTGAAGGAGACCACGTAGCGGGAGCAGGCCGTGACGCCGAACCGCTCCTGGATCCAGGCGATCACCCGGATCGTGGCCAGCACCTCCTCGGTGCGCTCCGACAGCTCGCCGCCGGCCCTGATCTCCTCCAGGGCCGCCGCGTGCACCTGGGAGTGCTGGCGCACCTCCAGCTCGGCCAGGTGGAAGCCGAACGTCTCGACCTGCCAGACGAGGTGCTGCAGCTCCCCGTACGCCTGCCGCGGCGCGCTGCCCGCCAGCGACTCCTGCACCAGCCGCAGGTCGGCCAGCAGCTCGGCGGGCGCGCGGTAGGCGAGGTCGAGGTCGCGGCGGCGGGTGGCGGCGATGCGGGCGGCCACGTACAGCAGCCACTGGCGGTGCGGCTCGCGCGGCGAGCGGGTGGCCAGCTCGGAGACCAGCTCGGGGTGCGCGTCGACGGCCGCGGCCAGCGCGCCCTTCAGCTCGGCCGAGCAGGGCGAGAACTGGGCGGAGGCGGTCAGCGTGCGGGCGATGCGCGTGCAGGCCGTCTCCAGGGCGGTCAGCACGTGCTCGGACTGGATCTGGATCGTGTCGCGGGTGACCTTGGCGGTGACGTTGGGGTTGCCGTCGCGGTCGCCGCCGATCCAGCTTCCGTAGCGGATGAAGGGCCTGGCCAGCGGCGGACGCGTGCCGGTGCCCGCGTCGAGCGCCGCGTCGAGCGAGCGGTAGACCTGGGGCACCATGCGGAACAGCGTCTCGTCGAAGGCGGCCATGGCGGTGCGCACCTCGTCGAGCGGGTCGAGCTTGGTGGAGCGCAGCTGGGCCGTCCGCCACAGCAGGTCGATCTCCTCCAGCAGGCGGCGCCTGCTCTCGGCGCGCTCGGACGCGCCGCGCCCGGGCGCGTTGTACTCGGTGAGCTGGCCGCTGATGCGCTGGATGGCGGTGACGACCGCGCGCCTGCGCGCCTCGGTGGGGTGCGCGGTCAGCACGGGGTGCAGCTCCAGCCCCTGCAACAGCTCGCTCACGCGCTCCTCGCCGAGCTCGTGGACGGCCTGCGCCAGCGACTCCCGCTGCACCCTCCCCTCGGCGTCGCGCTCGCGCAGCGTGCGGATCCGGTAGTGCTCCTCGGCCAGGTTCGCCAGGTGGAAGTAGCAGGTGAACGCGCGGGCGACCGCGACCGCCCGCTCGATCTCCCATCCGGCGACCATTTCGGTGATCTCGTCGGCGGAAATCTCGCCTCTGCGCGCCGCGATGACGGCTTTGCGCAACCGTTCGACGTCGGCCAGCAGGTCTTCGCCACCTTGTTCGGCGATCACCTGGCCGAGCAGCTTGCCGAGCATGCGCACGTCGTGGCGCAGCTCGTCAGGCATCTCGGTCACGGCGGCACTACGACGCTCGAGCCCCTGGTCAATCATGCTTCGAAGGGTATCGACTCACTTTCGGCGACCGCATGGCGGTCTCGCCCATTGGACTAGACCACTCCCTAGCTGGGCTTCGAGACGGCCGCCAGGAGCTCCGGGAGGCGGGGGAAGCCGATCTTGCCGGCGAGGCGTCTGCCGAGCACCTCGATCAGCAGGCCGTAGAAGGGCGCGAGCACCGACACCCACATCAGCCCGAACGCCAGCGGCAGCACGATCGGCAGCGACATCAGCGCGATCCCGAGCATCGCCCCGATCGACGACGCGAACGCCTGACCGCCCTGGCCGGGCGCGGCGCCGCTGAAGGCGTTCATCCGCTCGGGCAGCGTGTACGGGATCGTCACGCTGGTCACCGAGCCGACCCCGAGCCCGACGCCGAGGGCGCCCAGCCCGGTCAGGAACGCCGGCACGACGGCCTCCTGGCTGCCGGTGAGGAACGCCGCCGCCACCGCCACGAGCAGCAGCAGCGGCGCGGCGACCAGGATGTTGGCCAGGTGGCGGCCCGCCAGGTCACGGCGCAGGTCCTCCTCCGAGCCGAAGGCCACGGCGTTCATCCACAGGGAACGCCCGTCGATGCCGAACGCGTTGCCCGACTGCAACGAGATCATCAGCGCGCCCATGCCGGTGATCAGCACCGGCAGCACCGCCCCCGCCTGCCCGCCGGTGCTGTTGTTCAGCGAGAACGCCAGGACGACGGTCACCACGACCGAGGAGAACCAGCCCACGCGGAACCTCGGCTCCCGCCTGATGTACTTCAGCTCCTTGGTCACCACGGCCGCCAGCGGCCCGTCGGGCAGGAGCCGGTCGGCCAGGCCGCGCTCCCGGCGGACGGAGGCCGCCTGCGTCGAGGCGTCCGGCGAGACCAGGGCCCGGCCGAGCGCCTTGATCCACAGCCAGGCGACCACCACGACCAGCACCGCGACGGCGGCCAGCTCCGCCACGCCGACCAGGCCGCCGTCGGCCATGGCGTGCGCGGCCATGCCCGGGGGCGTCCAGCGCAGGACGCCGGCCAGCCGGTGGAGGATCGCGGCGGGGTCGCCGAGGCCGCGGTTCATCAGCAGGTTGGGCAGCTGGGCCAGCAGCACCACGAACAGGGCGGCCACGGCCAGCACGTCACGCCCGCGCCGGCTGCGCAGCGCCCCGGACAGCGCGGTGGTGATCAGCCGCGAGGTGACCACGCAGAGCGCGAACTGCAGCAGCACCGCGGGCACGCCGAGCAGCACGCCCCCGATGCCCGTGGGCAGCCCGACCAGCGCGCCGGCCGTGACGACCAGCATCGCCAGCGGCCACGCGCCCGTCGCGGACGCGGTGAACAGCCCGACGGCCAGCTCGCGCGTACGCAGCGGGAACAGCGACAGCCGCGCCGGGTCGAGCGTGTCGTCGAGCCCGAACGCCAGCAGCGGCACGATCATCCAGCTCACCAGGAAGAACGCGAACGCGACGATCACCAGCTCGGCGGCGACGTCGGAGGGCGCCAGCCTGAGCAGGCTCATCAGCAGGAACCCGAGCACGGCCAGGCCGGCCGCGGCGAGCAGGGTGAAGACGAAGCCGAGCTTGCGCTGCACGTCGCCGCGCAGGTTGCCGGCCATCAGGCGCAGCTTGAGCCGCGCGAACAGCGCGGCCGTCGCCATGGGCGACCCCGTGACGGCGGACGCCCCGGCGGCTCTGTCCGGGACGGCCCCGGCGGGGCTCCCCGGCACCTTCCCGGCGGCGCTCACGGCGTGTCCTGGGGCGTGGCGGCGGCCGGAGGCACGGTCGGGGGCATGGTAGGGGGTGCGGCAGGGGGCATGGCAGGGGGTGCGGTCGGGGGCATGGCAGGGGGTGCGGTCGGGGGCTGGTTGCCGGGGCGGGCGCCGAGCCAGCTCAGCCCGGCCTCGCCGTGGGCGCGGGAGCCGCCGCCGACCAGCCGCATGAACGCCTCGTTGAGGCCGGCGCCGCCGCGCACCTGCTCCAGCGGCCCCTGGGCGACGATGTGGCCGCCGCTCATCACCGACACCCAGTCGCACAGCCGCTCGACGAGGTCCATGACGTGGCTGGAGAAGATGACCGTCGAGCCGGAGGCGGTGAAACGCCGCAGCACCTCGGTCAGGGTGTTGGAGCTGACCGGGTCGACCCCCTCGAACGGCTCGTCGAGGAAGAGCACGGACGGGTTGTGCAGCAGCGCGGCGGCCAGCCCGATCTTCTTGCGCATGCCGGTGGAGTAGTCGACGACGAGCTTGTCGGCGGCCCCGGTCAGGTCCATCACGTCGAGCAGCTCGCCCGCGCGCTGCTCGACGTCGGCCTTGGGGATGCCGCGCAGCCGGCCGTTGTAGAGCAGCAGCTCGCGGCCCGACAGCCGCTCGAACAGCCGCAGCCCCTCGGGCAGCACGCCGATGCGCGCCTTGACGGCGACCGGGTCGCGCCAGACGTCGAACCCGTCGATCGCGGCCTGGCCGCCGTCGGGCCGCAGCAGGCCCGTGATCATGCTCAGCGTGGTGGTCTTGCCGGCCCCGTTGGGACCGACCAGGCCCGCGAAGCTGCCCGCCGGGACCACGAGGTCGACCCCGGCCACCGCGACCTGCGCGCCGTAGCGCTTGTACAGGCCGTGGGAGCGAACCGCATCCGTCATGGATCCACTCTAGGAGGACGGGTTAGCCTAACGCGCATGAGCGCAGCCGCCGATCCCATGCCGGAGATGCCGGACATCCACACCACCGCGGGCAAGATCGCCGACCTGGAGCGAAGACTCGACGAGGCCGTGCACGCCGGCTCGTCGTCGGCGGTGGACAAACAGCACGCCAAGGGCAAGATGACCGCGCGCGAGCGGGTGCTCGCGCTGCTCGACGAGGGCTCGTTCGTGGAGTTCGACGAGTTCGCCCGCCACCGGTCCACGATGTTCGGGCTGGAGAAGCGGCGTCCGTACGGCGACGGCGTCATCACCGGCCACGGCACGATCGACGGCCGCCAGGTCTGCGTGTTCTCCCAGGACGTCACGGTCTTCGGCGGCTCCCTCGGCGAGGTGTACGGCGAGAAGATCGTCAAGGTGATCGACCTGGCGCTCAAGACCGGCTGCCCGATCATCGGCATCAACGAGGGCGGCGGCGCGCGCATCCAGGAGGGCGTGGTCGCGCTCGGCCTCTACGCGGAGATCTTCAAGCGGAACGTGCACGCCTCCGGCGTGATCCCGCAGATCTCGCTCATCATGGGCGCCGCGGCCGGCGGCCACGTCTACTCGCCCGCCCTGACCGACTTCGTGGTGATGGTGGACCAGACGTCCCACATGTTCATCACGGGCCCTGACGTGATCAAGACGGTCACCGGCGAGGAGGTCACGTTCGAGGAGCTGGGCGGGGCCCGCGCGCACAACACGAAGTCGGGCGTGGCCCACTACCAGGCCGCCGACGAGGAGGACGCCCTCGACTACGTCAAGGCGCTGCTGTCCTACCTGCCCTCCAACAACCTGGACGAGCCACCGGCCTTCGCCGCCGCCGCCGACCTGGAGCCCGACCCCGAGCTCGACCTGGTGATCCCCGACTCCCCCAACCAGCCGTACGACATGCACCAGGTGATCGAGCACGTGCTCGACGACGGGGAGTTCCTGGAGGTCCACGCGCTGTTCGCGCCGAACATCGTGGTCGGCTACGGCCGCGTGGACGGCCAGCCGGTCGGGGTCGTCGCCAACCAACCGATGCATTTCGCCGGATGTCTGGATATCGACGCCTCCGAGAAGGCCGCCAGATTTATTCGAACTTGTGATGCCTTTAATATTCCGATCCTGACTTTTGTTGATGTACCGGGATTCCTCCCCGGCACCGATCAGGAATGGAACGGAATCATCCGCCGCGGCGCCAAGCTCCTGTACGCCTACGCCGAGGCCACGGTCCCGCTGGTCACGGTCATCACCCGCAAGGCGTACGGCGGCGCGTACGACGTCATGGGCTCCAAGCACCTCGGCGCGGACGTCAACCTCGCCTGGCCCACCGCCCAGATCGCGGTCATGGGCGCGCAGGGCGCGGTCAACATCCTCTACCGGCGCGAACTGGCGGCCTCCGACGACCCCGACGCCGAGCGCGCCCGGCTCGTCACCGAGTACGAGGACACTTTGGCCAATCCGTACATCGCGGCCGAACGCGGCTATGTGGACTCGGTGATTCGGCCGTCCGAAACCCGGCCGCAAGTTGTCCGGGCACTTCGCGCGTTGCGTAACAAGAGAGCCTCGCTGCCGCCGAAGAAGCATGGGAACATTCCTCTATGAGCGACCACCTGCGCATAGTCCGCGGCGACGCCACGCCCGAGGAGATCGCGGCCGTGGTGGCCGTGCTCGCCACGCGGCGGAGCTCGTACGCCGAACCCGAGAGACCCCGTAGACAAACATGGCGAAACCCCGCCAGAGGTATGCGTAACCCTGGCCTGCCGGGGAAGGCGGCTTGGCGGATGAGCGCACTACCCTAGATAGATCCCGGGAATCGGGTGTCAAGTTCCCCGGGAGTTGGGACTATCTAGAGAAAGTAGGCGTATATAGTCAGCCGATCAACTAACACCGCGGCCTGGAGGACGACATGGCCATCCCAGACCTCATGCCGCATCCTGTGGCAGCCAAGTACGCCGTCCTAGTGGATGTCGGTTATCTCTACGCTGCGGCAGGTGAGGTGCTGCTCGGCGCGAAGGAACGCAAGGAATATCGGGTGGCCGCCGATGAGCTCATCCAGAGTCTACAGAAACATGCAGAGGAACGTATTTCCGGCGAACTTCTGCGGATCTATTGGTATGACGCCGCCCGCGACCGTGTGCCGACCGTCGACCAGCGTGTCATCGCCCAGCTTCCGTGGGTCAAGGTGCGCCTCGGCAACCTCAACGCCCGCGGCCAGCAGAAGGGCGTCGACGCGCAGATCAGGAGCGACCTGGAAGCGCTCGCCCGGCATCACGCGGTGACCGACACGATCCTGCTGGCGGGCGATGAGGACATGGTTCCGGCGGTCGAGGCGGCGCAGGCTTACGGCGTGCGCATCCACCTGTGGGGCGTCGAGCCGCCCTACGGCACCAACCAGGCCGAGCGCCTGGTGTGGGAGTCCGACACGGTGGAAGTGATCTCCGCCGATTTCCTGAGACCGTTTTTCAGTCGCGCTCCGCAGCCGGTCGCCGTCACCCCGCCCGTCACGGCTCCCTCGCCCGCCCAGGTGTTCGCCGGGCGCGCGCCGGTCAAGCCGCACGCCAAGCCCGGCCAGGTCGCCAAGCTGGGGCCCAGCCGTCCGCGCGTGGAGGACGTCGGCGAGCACGTCGCCCAGAAGTGGATACTCACCCGCGGCCGCGACAACATCCGCGACCTGCTGCCCGGCCCGATCCTGCCGACGGTGATCGACACCGAGCTGCTGATCGAGGCGGAGAAGGAGCTCGGGCACTCGCTGCGGCCCTACCCGGAGGCCCGGGTCTGGCTGCGCGACGGGTTCTGGGCGCGCGTCTACCGGGAGTTCGACCTGGGGGTGGGGGTCTCCTCCAAGTAGAGCAGCGTCTCGGCGACCGCCGTGCGGGCGTAGAGCACGTACCGGCCGGTGCGGTGCGCGGTGCACAGGCCGGCCTTGCGCAGCGCCGTCAGGTGCTGGTTGACGCCGGGCTCCGAGAGCCCGGCGCGCTGGGCGAGGTCGCGCGTCGAGGCGGGCTGGTCCAGCTCGGCCAGCAGCCGGGCGCGCGTCCTGCCGAGCACGGCGGCCAGCGCCTCGGGCGGGTCCACCTCGCGGCGCTCCCAGAGCGTCGCGATGCCGCGCGGCGCGTAGCGCACGGTCGGCTGGTACGGCGGCGTCGTGACCGACAGGACCCGCGGCCAGGCGAACACGCACGGCACCAGCAGCAGCCCGAGCCCTCTCAGTGACCGGCGGCCGGACACGTACCGGTGCTCCAGCCGCAGCGTGCCGTCGTCCCAGGTGACGGTGTCGTCGAGGTCGGCCAGCATGCGCTGGGCGCCGCCCTCGGCCAGCAGCCGGGCGCGGTGCAGGATCTCGCCCTCCAGCAGCGACCTGATCCGCGGCCAGTACGGCGCCATCGCCGCCTCCCAGTAACCGGCCACCTCGGTGGCCAGGCGTTCGAGGCCCTGCTCCGGGTCGTCGTAGAGGGCCTGCACCCGTTTCGTCCGGGGACCGCCGATGTGGTCCAGATCCGTGCGCACCCGGGCGGCCGCGCCCCGCATCGTGGCGAGTTCCAGCTCCAGGTCCGGCATGGACGTCGAGGGCGGGGTGCAGGTGAAGCCCGCGATCGAGACGGTGGGCACCGGGACCAGGTCGGACAGCAGCCGCCAGTCCACGTCCTGGAGGCGGCGGCGCACCTGGTCGGCCCAGGGACGCAGGAGCGGGTGCGCGGCCGGGTTCTTCACCACCCGCGCGCTGGCCACGACCTCGCCGAGCGGGGAGACGGCGAAGCGGATGTTGGCGAGGTCGTGGGTGGTGAACGTCAGGTCGAGGGTCATTGAATTTGCTTGTCACTTAATCGATAGCGGCCTTGACCGACATTTCAGCATCCTGCCGACATGTCAGCAACCTTGGTGGAAGCTCCACTCTTGCGGCTTCGCGCGTTCCGCAACCTGTTCGTCGCCGGCGCGGTCAGCCAGCTCGGCAGCCAGATCACCTACGTCGCCCTCCCCCTGCTCGCCGTGACCGCCCTCGGGGCGGGCGCGGGCGAGGTCGGGCTGCTCTCGGCGCTCGCCACGCTCACGGCCCTGGTGATCGGACTGCCCGCCGGGGCGTGGGTGGACCGCGTCCGGCGGCGCCGCCTGATGATCACGATGGACGCCGCACGGGCCGTGGCGCTGCTGTCGGTGCCGGCGGCCTGGTGGGCCGGGACGTTGTCCATGGCGCAGCTCTACGTGGTGACGGTCCTCGTGGGGGCCGGGTCGCTGCTGTTCGACGTGGCGTCCATGAGCATCGTGCCGGGGCTGGTCGGGCGCGAGCGGCTGACGTCGGCCAACTCGCTGCTGGTGGGCACGGCCGCGGGCATGGACGTCGCCGGGCGCAGCCTCGCCGGGGTGCTGGCCCAGGTCGTGGGCGCGCCGCTGGCCGTGCTGCTGGACGCGCTGAGCTACCTGTGGTCGGCGGCCTGGCTGCGCGGCGTCCCCGAACCGGCGCTTGCCGGGGACGGCTCGCCGGAGGCCGCGGGGTCCCTGCGGGCCCGGATCGCGGAGGGCGTGCGGTTCATCCTCGGCAACCGGGTGCTGGTCGCGGCCCTGGTCCAGGGCACGATGGCGAACCTGGCGTTCCCGCTCTGCTCGGTCCTGCTGCCGGTGCTCATCGTCGGGCGGCTCGGCTACCCGGAGTGGGTGTTCGGGGCGTACCTGGCGGTGGGCGGGCTCGGTGTGCTCGCCGGGTCGTCGTCGGCCCATCTGCTCGGCCGGCGCTTCGGCACGGGCCGCGCGGTGTGGCTGGTCAGCCTGGCCACCGCCCCGGCCGCGCTGGTGATCCCGTTCCTCGACGCCGGGCCGTGGTTGTGGGCCGCGGCGGCGGCGTGGTTCGTGCTGACGTTCCGTACCGGGGTGAACAACGTGCTGCTGGTCAGCATGCGGCAGCGGGTCACGCCGGACCACCTGCTCGGCCGGATGACGGCCACCATGCGGCTGCTGCTGATGGGCGCGGTCGGCCTCGGCGGGCTGCTGGCCGGGCTGCTCGGCGAGGTGTGGGGGGTGCGCGCGCCGCTCTGGGCGGGTGCGGTGATCATGGCCGTGAGCTGGCTGCCGATCCACTTCTCAGCCCTTCGCCGATCAGGTCCGAATACCGCTGATCGGCCGTACTGACCTGCTGACCTGCGTTTTCATGGTGAGGTCCGATTTCCGCCGGTCGGCATCCGCGGCCCGCGCATAGTCTCGGGGGCATGTCACCCCTAGAGCTCGACTTCGACTCCTGTTACCGGGCGGTCTCCGCCAGGGACTCCCGGTTCGACGGGCGCTTCTACACCGCGGTGACGACCACGCGCATCTACTGCCGGCCGATCTGCCCGGCGCGTACCCCCTCCTCCAGGAACGTGCGCTTCTACCGGCACGCGGCCTCGGCCGAGGCGGCCGGGTTCCGGCCGTGCAAACGCTGCCGTCCCGAGCTGTCGCCCGGCGATCCCGGCTGGGACCTGCGCGGCGACCTCATCGGCCGGGCCCTGCGGCTGATCGACGACGGAGCCGCCGACGAGCGCGGCGTGGCCGGGCTGGCCCGGCGGCTGCACATCACCGAACGCCACCTGCACCGGCTGTTCGTGGCCGAGCTGGGCGTCGGGCCGCTGGCCGTGGCCCGCACCAAGCGGCTCCTGCTGGCCAAGCAGCTGCTGACGGAGACCGGGCTGCCGGTCACCGAGGTGGCGTTCGCGGCCGGGTTCGGCAGCGTGCGGCAGTTCAACGCCACGATGCGGGAGACGTACGGCTTCACGCCCAGCGAGCTGCGCGCCACGGCCGGACGTCCGGCGGCGCCGCCCGAGCCCGAGGCCGCCGGGCCGGTCACGCTGAGGCTGCGGCTGCACCGCCGCGAGCCGTACGACGTGGCGGGCGTGTTCGGGTTCCTGACCTCACGCGCCATCCCCGGCCTTGAGGTCGCGGGCCCGGAGTCGTACTCCAGGGCCGTGCCGGGCGGGACGATCACGCTCACCCCCCGGCCGGACCACATCGCGCTCGACGTGGCCCTGGCCGACACCCGGCAGCTCGCCCGCATCGTCGCCCGCTGCCGCCGCCTGCTCGACCTGGACGCCGACCCCGACGCCATCGCCGAGGCGCTCGGCCAGACCTCGCTGGCCCCGCTCGTCCAGGCCCGGCCCGGACTGCGGGTGCCGGGCACGTTCGACGGCTTCGAGCTGGCCGTACGCGCGGTGGTCGGCCAGCAGATCTCGGTCGCCGGAGCCCGTACGCTGCTCGGCCGCATCGTCGCCAGGACCGGCGGCCCGCTCTTCCCCACCGCGGCCGAGCTGCGGGAGGCCGACCTGACGGGCCTCGGCCTGACCAACCGCAGGATCGCCACCCTCGCCGACCTGGCGGGCCGGGTCGCCGACGGCGACATCGACCTCGACGGCGGCCAGGACCCGGCCGAGGCCGGCGCCGAGCTGCTGAAGGTGCCCGGCATCGGCCCCTGGACCGCCAGCTACATCGCGCTGCGCGCGCTGCGCGACCCCGACGCCTGGCCCACGGGTGACCTCGTGCTGAACAAGCGCATGGCCGCCCTGGGCATCCCCGACGACCACATCGAACGGTGGCGGCCCTGGCGGGCCTACGCCGCCCTGCACCTCTGGAGCTCTTCATGATCACCGCCCAGGTCCTGCCGACGCCGATCGGCTCGCTCTCGCTGCTCACCCGCGAGGGCGTCCTCGTCGCGGGCGGCTTCACGGCCGACCCGGCGGAGATGTTCGTCCGCCTCACCCCGGCCCTGCAGGCGGAGGGTCTCGACGTGGTGGACGACCTCGGCGCCCCCGCCGAAGCCGTCCGGGCCTACTTCGACGGCGACCTCGACGCCCTGGACGCCGTCCCGGTCTCGCAGCCCGGCTCCCCCACCCGCAAGCGCCTGCACGAAGCGCTGCGCGAGGTCCGCGCGGGGACGACGGTCTCGTACGCCGAGCTGGCCCAGGCCGCCGGCCTCCCCCGTACCGCCGCCCGCGCCGCCGGCTCCGCCTGCGCCCAGAACCTCATCGCCCCCTTCGTCCCCTGCCACCGCGTCCTGCCCAGCACGGGCGGCTACGGCGGCTACTACTACGGCGTCCCGGTAAAGGAATGGCTCCTCGCCCACGAAAGCGGACAAACCCTCAACCTACAGTAATGAGATAACAGCGTTCGGTAATGCGTTCGCATGGTTCACGGAAGGGAGAGCCGAAGGCCTCACTTTCGACCAAGCCTTGCACAGGGCCCAGATCAGGGCCTTGTGCAGGTCCAGCAGAGCCAAGGGCATGGCCGAGGCGATCGTTCGGATCCTGAGGGCAAGGGGCATCCCCGTGCCCGAGGACGCGGCCGAGCGGATACTGCAGTGCCCCGACCCTGAACTCCTCGCCCCCTGGGTCGACTGGGCCGTCACCACCGAGAACGTGGACGAGCTCACCAACTGAGCCGCGGCATAGAATGGGGCTCATGCGACGTTAGACGGCGTAGGCATCATTTGCATGCGCTTGCTAATCGTTGACACGAGCACGAGGAGGGGGTTCACATGCCTCTGGCCGACGACGCCGTGGAGGCGCGTGCCCAGGGGTGGCGCACCCTCGCCGCCCTGCACGCGAAGATCGAGGACAGGCTGGAGAAGGCGCTGCAGAAGGCGCACGGCCTGAGCGTGAGCGAGTACACGGTGCTCGACGCCCTGGCCCGACAGGACGGCTGGCACATGCGCATGCAGCAGCTCGCCCGCGCGGTCGTGCTCAGCCAGAGCGCCACGACCCGGCTGGTCACCCGGCTGGAGAAGCGTGGCCTGCTCAAGCGCTACCTGTGCGAGGACGACCGGCGCGGCATCTACTCCGAGGTCACCCCCGACGGCCGCGATCTGCTGACCGCGGCGGGCCCGACGCACGACACCGTGCTGAAGGAGGTGCTGGCGGAGGCGGCCGAGCAGCCCGAGCTGGCACCGCTGGCCGCGGTGATCGCCTAGGCCCGCCCGGCCGCGGTAGATCGCCCAGGCCCGCCGGCCCCGGTGATCGCCCTGCTCGGCTCCTTACGGCTGCACGTTGCTCTGGATCTCGCCGACCGGCACGTCCCTGGTCGCCCCCGCCTCGACCGGCGCGAACTGGAACGGCACCGCGTCACCCGTCGTCTCCACCGGCCACGACGTGGTGACGGTGAGCCGGTACGCCTCGCGCGGCTGGTCGATGGAGGCCCGCAGGTAACGCACGCCGCAGGTGAACGCGGCCCCCTTGGCGTACGGACGTCCGGCCGCCCCGCAGCCCTCCTCGTGCACCTCCGCCCGGTCCTTCGTGGTGCCCGGGTCGATCTTGATGCTCTTCAGCGTGGCCACCACGGTCACGCTCATGACGCCCGGGATCTCCGCGGTCACCGATCTGCGCCGCTCGCCCAGGCCCTCCAGCCAGACCCAGGTGGGCAGGTTGACGAAGCTCTTGGCGTCGGGGCTCAGCCTGATCGTGGGCTCGGGCACGGTCAGGGACGCCCTGGCGATCTCGGCGAGCTCCCGGATCGTGATCCCGGCGGGCGGCGTCGTGCCCGGCGGCACGAACACGAACGGGTCGAGCGCCGCGAAGCAGACCTGGCCCTTCGGGTCGGAGGCGTCGTACGCCGGGCCCCACCAGCGTCCGTCCTTGCCGACCTTGTCCTTGAACTGCTTGAGGAACTCCTGGAAGCCCTCCTCGGACGCGTCCTTGGTGTACCTGAACCAGTAGTCGCGCAGGGCCTCCTGCGACTTCAGCATCTCGGCGCCCGTCATGCCGGGCTCGTACCAGCAGGGGCGTTTGAGGACGTATCCGTCAGTGTTGCCGCCCTTGGCGCCGTTGCCGGAGATGACGATCCGAGAGTTGCGCAGCTCGATCCCTCTGGTCCGGCCGTGCTCGATGGGGCTGCCGGCCGTCTCGCCGGGGTCGTCGAGCTGGCCCAGCAGCATGAGGGCCGCGGTGGCCAGCGAGATCACGCGGTTCATCGCGCGCATCCTTCCTTGTCATAGAGGAATTCCCGGATCCGCCACACGCCGTCGTCGCCGCGGTGCGCGAGGGCCCTCTGGAGGTAGGGGGCGCGCATGATGGAGGGCTGGGGCGAGACGGCCTCGCCGCTGCTCGCGCTGACCACGCGTGCCTTCGACTCGTCCACGCAGGTGTCGATCTGCGCGCCCTTGTCCAGCACCTTCGTGACCCGCAGGCCGTACAGTCTGGCGACGCCCTGCACCCTTCTGTCCTCCTCGGTGTACCGGCGTACTCCGTCATACGCCTGGCGCACCGCCTGGAGTTCGAGATCCAGATCCTTCAGGTATCGATCGCTTCCCGAGACCATCACCTTGCGGGAGGCGAGGTACCAGTCGGTGATGACGCGCATGAGCGGGTCGCGCCGGGCGGGCCAGTCGATGTCGACCCGCAGCTTCCCGCCGCCGACCTCGACCGTCTCGACGCCGGGCGCGTCCGCGGAGGGCCGCGCCGAGCCTCCCGTCGTGGGCGCCGCCGTCGCCGAGGCGGTCCCTGACGGGCCCGGCTGCGGCGTGTACGGCCGCTCGGCCTGCCCGCACCCCGCCACCAGCAGGACGAGCGCGATCACCGTCATACGTCTCATGCGGACGACTCCCTCACCACGTGGATGCGCCACGAGGGCAGCAGTTCCTCGATCAACGCCTCGGTCTCCGGGGCCATCCCGCCGCCGTACGGGTGGGAGGCGGCCCTGCGGGTCAGGACCTCGACCACGGCCCGCATGCGGACGGCGTCCCCGGTGGCGTGGGTGGCCCGCAGCAGGTCGCGCCAGAGCCCCTCGTCGTCGGTGGCCAGCAGCAACGCCGCCCGGACGGCCGCCACCGCCGCGTCCGGCTCGTCCTGGGCCAGCCGCAGCTCGCACAGCCGGTGGGCCGCGTCGGCCACGCCGGCCGCGACGTCGTACTCCAGGTCGTCGGCCGCCAGCCAGGCGTACCGGCCGGACGGGCGGTTGGCCAGGAGCGGGCCGCGTACCAGACCGAGCGCCTTCTCCAGCAGGACGGTGCGGGCCGTCGGGTCGTGCTGGGAGCGGCGGACCAGCTCGCGGAACAGGGCCCAGTCCGTACGGACCTCGGGGCCGAGCCTGAGCCGCCCGGCCTCGTCGACGTGCAGGTGCTCGGGGCCGAGCCAGTCGGCGACGCGGGCGATGGTGGCGTCCCTGACCATGGTCTGGACCCCGCGCGGCCACAACACGCCACCGAGCACGACGGGATGCACGCCGCCGGGATGCGTGGCCAGGTAGATCAGCAGCTCGGTGGCCAGCGCCATGCGGCCCTCTTCGAGGGGCGCGAGCCCGGCGATCTCGATCGGGCCGAGCATCCTGATCTCGACGGCGGGCGGGTGCAGGCCCTCCAGCGGCTCGGCCTCGGGGTAGGCCTCGCCGTCGAGCCGTCCGGCGGTGCGGAAGAGGTCGATCAGCGCCTTGTAGTGGCGCCGCGGCAGGAGCTGGGCCTCGACCTCGAAGCCCAGCTCGGCGATGCGCGCCTTGCCGTCGTCGCCGATCTCCAGCGTCCAGGTGGCGTGCGGGACGTCGCCGGCCAGGACGTACCCGGCGGTGTCCCGGCGGGCCAGCAGCGCCAGGCGGCGGGCCTCCTCGTGCGTGGGCGCCACGGCCGACAGCAGGTAGTGGGCGTCGCGCGGGCTGCCGGAGACGCGTCCGGTGAGCACCTCCCGGCGCGGCGCGGCGGTCGCCTCCAGCTCGGGCAGCACCTCGGCCAGGCTGCCGACGGCCCTGATCCGGTCGGGGGCGATCACGGTCAGCTCCTCGCCGAACCCGACGAGCGTGATGCGCATGCGGTCGGACCAGCGGTTGGTGGCCAGCTCGACGGCGAGCGCGGCCAGCGCCGCGGTGGTCTGCGGGCCGCGGACGTTGATCAGGCCCTGCGCGGCCTCCAGGTCGATCAGCACCCGGCCGCTCGCGTCCGTGCCGATCGAGACCAGCCCCGGGTACGGCGCGCCGCCCGGCTGCTCCTCCAGCAGGCGGCCTTCGTGGGCGGGCAGGCGCCAGACCTGGCCGCCGTCCTGGGCCGTCCACGGCTCGGGCGGGTCGTCGTCCGGCGGGTGGATCCACAGGTCGAGCGTGCGCGGGGACAGATGGGCGCCGTAGACGGTGGGCGGGGTGCGGTGCTGGGCGGCCAGCTCGGCGCCGAGCAGCCGCAGCCCGATGTCGAGGATGCGCGCGCCCGGCGCGTCGCCGCCCAGCCTGAGCGCGACCTCGGCCTGGGCGGCGTCGTCGCGCGGCCGGACGATCCGGCGCCCGAACACCCTGCGCCACAACTGCTCCCGCCGCCGCCTGGCCAGCAGGGCCAGCAGCCCGGCGGCGGCCAGCGACGCTCCGGCCAGGTAGTCGATCAGGTCGAGGCTCTGGGCCTCCCTGATGGTGATCTCGGGCTGGTCCTGGTGCACGTCGGGCTTGCGGTGCCTGGCCTGGTCCTTCTCGCTCTTCTCGGCGGCCCTGCCCTCCGTCCCCTCCGTGG
Organism: Nonomuraea sp. NPDC004702; assembly: GCF_053601695.1. NCBI lineage: Bacteria > Bacillati > Actinomycetota > Actinomycetes > Streptosporangiales > Streptosporangiaceae > Nonomuraea > Nonomuraea sp. NPDC004702. The sequence continues at coordinate 16,975 of NZ_JBSGCE010000002.1, read as the reverse complement.
CCTTCTTGGCGGCGTGGTGCCGGGCGTCGGGCTGGGCGCGGGTGTGGGCCACGCCGGGGTGCTCGCGCAGCGTCTGCTCGCGGGACTGGCCGGCGGGGACGATGTGCACGTTCCTGGCGTCGTCCGGCATGTCGAGCACCCAGCCGGGCCTGATCAGGTCGGCCATGCGCAGGCGGGTGCCGTCCGGCTGCTCCTTGGCCTGGTTGAGTCGGTAAATTTCGGGATATCGGCGGCCGTCTCCCAGGCACTTCTCCGCGATCTCCCACAGGCTCTCGTGGTGCCTCCCGTGCGGGGGCTGCACGACGTACACCTTCTTGGTCTTGTGGGTCTCCAGCGTCTGCTCGACGATCGGCGCGGAGTAGGCGACCGCGGTGACCGGCGGCGCGGCGGGCGGCGCGGCCATCCGCGCGATGGGCGCGATCATGGCCCCGGCCGTGAACAGCAGCAGCACCGCGCCGACGAGCTTGTTGGCCAGCGCCTGCGTGCCGCCCGACAGCGGTACGCGGGCAGGCATCCCGACTCTTCGGACACCTGCGTACACCTCGACCAGCACGCACACGAAGAGCTGGAACCAGGCCAGCCACACCAGCAGCACCAGGACGGCCTGGATCGTGCTCGGCCCGGCCTCGGCGGTGAAGAACCGCAGATCGAGCATCTCGGACGTGACCGGCGGCCCGGCGAACCTGAGCAGCGCGTACGGCACCCCGCCCACCAACGCCACCAGCGCCACCAGCGCCGCGAGCCCGGCGAGCACGTCGCCGAAGGTCCGCCTGGCCGGGATGCGCGCAGGCGGCCGCCTGGGCTGGTGCCGCCCCGGGGGGCGCGCCGGCTCTCGCGTCGGCTCTCGCGTCGGCATCGCCGCTCCCTTCTTCCGTCCAGCGTCCTGCCTCGTGCGTTGCCCCGGCCACCGAGTGGCGGGAATCGGTCTACCTGGCTTCCGGGGCGGCCGTGGCCTCGCCGTTCATCTCCGAGCCCGGGAACCCGAGGGCCCCGAGGAAGAACGCCTCCCACCGCACCGAGACGCTGACCGTCACCTGCTGCTGCTGGACCGAGCAGGAGCCGCGGGCCACGCCGTCGCCGCCCTGGGCCGCGACGATCTCGTCGGCCCTGGCGCAGACCTGGCCCTCGTCCAGCAGGGCGACCTCGCCGCCGGTGCGCAGGCGGTCGACGTCGATCTCGTCCGCGCCCGCCCGCGCGGCCTGCTCGGCGACGTCGGCGGCGCGCAGCCGGGCGTTGATCGCCGCGCCGCCGTCGACCAGCAGCCCGGCCAGGAGGAACGCCACGACCGAGAAGAGCACGGTGAAGACCGACATGGACCCCCGCTCCCCCGCCTTCACGGCTCCCTCCTGACGAGCTGCTCAAGGGGCACCACGGCGGTGCCCGTCAGCCGCTTGGTGCCGCCGAACCCCAGGAAGCCGAGGTCGAGCTCGCAGGTCACCTCCGCCTGCACCTGGCCGCCCGCCTCCCAGGTGGATCCGTCCAGGTTCACCGTGCTGGCGCCGCACTTGTCGTCCAGCGCGGTCTTGGCGGTGCTCTCCGCCGCGGCGCCGGCGTCGTCGAAACTCCGCTGCACGGACGCGGCCCGCGCGGCGTCCCTGGCCGCGCCGTTGACCCGCCCCTGCGTCTCCACCAGCACCCCCGCCCCGACCAGGAACATGAGGAACAACAGGAAGACGGGGGCGAGCATCACCGTCTCCACGGCCATCGAGCCGCGCTCGCCCGGCTTCATCGGCAGTCATCACCGCCGTTGTCGGGACGGAAGCACTCGATCGGCCCGCCCGCGGTCGCCGTGATCGTGAAGGTGAGCGGCGGCAGCAGCGGCACGACCTGCACGGCGCTGCCCGTGACCGTGACGAAGCGCTGGTCGGGGTCGCGCTCGGAGGTGGTGGCCGCGGCGTTCTCCAGCAGCCGCGGGCCGACCGCCTTGACGATGTCGGTGGCCTTCGCCGTGGCCGCGCCCTGCCAGTCGCCCGAGTCGAACGGCGCCGACCTGGCCACCCGCGCGCCTTCCCTGGCCGCCGCCTCGGCGATCTGGCGACCGTGGAACCAGAGCGCGACCTGCACGACGAGGAGCGCGACCGCGAGGATGACCGGCATCAGCAACGCCAGCTCGATCACGGTCGCGCCCCGCTCACGAGTCTCCGCCACCACCGCCGCCGCCACCGCCGAACGTGCCCTGGATCTCGCTGGACTTCTGCTCGACCAGGGTCTTGATCAGCGTGGCCAGCCCGAGCGCGACGCCCGCGATGATGGCCGTGATGATCACCCATTCGACGGCGGAGGCGCCCCTGCTGGGCGCGGTGCGGGCGCGCTGGATCCGCACCCCCAGGTAGGCGGTGAGATAGACGATCCAGGGATGGTTCATCAGGCCCCCAACATCTTCATCGCGGCGGGAAAACTGAGAAAGATCACGAAACCGGCGCACAGGAGGAGCTGGGCCACGAGCATCGACTGCGAACGTTCGCCCGCGCGTCCCTCGATCTCGGCGAGTTCGCGCCGGCGCAGGGTGGCGGCCCTGGCGGTGAGCGAGGCGCGCACCTTGGCGCCGTCGTCGGCCACCAGGCCGAGCGCGGCCGACAGGTCGCGCAGCTCGTCGACGTTGATCTCCTCGCCGAGCTGGCCGAGCGCCTGCCACGGGGTGATGCCGACGATCCGGGCGCCGCCGAGCGCGTCGCGGATGCGGCCCATCGCCCAGTTGGGCTGCTCGCCGCTGACCGACACGGCCATCATCAGCGCCTCGGGCACGCCGCGCCCGCCCGCCAGGTTCATCGAGACCAGGTCGAGGAAGGCGCCCACGACGTGCCGGAAGTCGCGTCGCATGGCCGCGGCCTCCTTGCGGATCTGCAGGTCGGGCAGGAAGAAGAAGAGCAGCGCCACGAGCACGGCCGACCAGAACGGCACCGTGAACGACACGCCCCACCCCATGAGCGCCAGCCAGCCGAGCAGGATCGGGAAGGCCAGCAGGCCGCTCGCGGCGAGCAGCACCTTGGTGGCCAGGAACGCCTCGAACGAGCGTCCGAGCAGGGCCAGGTCGGACTTGACCGAGCGGGCCTCCCAGCCGCGGGCGCCGTAGAGGCGGGCCAGGCGGGCGCCGAGGCCGCGGCGGAACGCGCTGACCTCCTCGTCGGGCAGCAGGAGCTGGATGCGCGGGGCGTCGGCGTCCTCGCGGACGGCGTCGAGCGCCAGCAGCCGCGCCACGAGCCCGGGACGGGCCGGGAACAACGCGCGTACCAGCACGAACAGGCCGAGGCCGAGCACCGCCCCGGCCAGCACGCCCTCAACCATGGCCGCCTCCCCCCATCAGCAGCCGGGTGGGCTTGTCGAACCTGGCCAGCCGCCGCATCCACGCGAACCCGGCGCCGAACAGGCCGCCGACGACCACGAGCACGGCCTGGCCGAGGGTGGAGCCGTACTCGCTGACGTAGGCGGGGTTGAACAGGATGAGCAGCCCGGCGAAGACGAGTGCCGTGATCACCACGATCTGCACGCTGCGCCTGGTCGAGCGGCGTTCGGCCTCGACGCGGCGGCGCATGTCGAGCTCTTCGCGGGCCGAGACGGCGAGCGCGCCGAGCACGTCGCGCAGGCCGGGGCCGCGCAGCCGGGAGTTGAGGATGAGCGCGGCGATCACCAGGTCGGCCGAGGGGTCGTCGAGCTCGTCGGCGAAGCGGGACAGCGCCTCCGGCAGCGCCATCCTGGTGTGCAGGCGGTCGACCATGGCCCGCAGGTGGGGCCGGAGCGTCGGCGCGGCGGCCCTGATCGAGGACGGGATGGCCTGCTCCAGCCCGGCCGCCCCGGCGATGGTGTCGCGCAGCGACTCGGTCCAGGCGGCCAGCCCTTCCAGGCGGCGCATGGCGGCGCGTTCCTCGGCCGCGCCGCCGGACAGGCCGCGCCAGGCGAACACCAGCAGCACCGTGCCCACCGCCATGACGGGCCAGCCCGTGACCACCAGGACCAGGCCGGCGGCCACCGCGGCGACGGCGGTGCGGGTGGTCAGCATCTTGACGAGCGGCCGTCTGGGCTGGGACGGGCGGCGGCGCAGGCCGTACAGGGCGAGGAAGAACAGGAAGAGGCCGCCGCCGGCGGCCGCGCCCGCCACCATCGCGAGCGGGTCGAGGTCGAACGCCATCCTCACCAGCCTCCCGGGTTGTAGCCGTGGGCGACGAGCTCCTCCAGGCACGAGACCGGCGCGTGCGGGACGGCCGTGCCGTCGGGACCGGGCACGAACACCTCGCTCGACAACACGCGGCCGTCGCAGCCGTTGACCTCGCGGATGCTGGAGACGTAACGGCGCAGGGTGCCGCCGACGTGGTAGTCGTTGCGCTTCTCGATGAAGACGACGAAGTCGATCGCGCCCGCGATGAGCATGTGGGTGGCGTCGATGGGCAGGCGCTCGCCGGCCTGCAGGGCGTAGGTGGCGATGCGGTTGAAGACCTCCATGCTGGAGTTGGCGTGGATCGTCGACAACGAGCCGTCGTTGCCCTGGGTCATCGCGTTGAGCATGGTGACGATCTCGTCGCCCAGCACCTCGCCGACGATGACGCGGCTGGGGTTCATCCGCAGCGAGCGCCTGACCAGCTCGGCCATGGAGATCTCGCCCTGGCCCTCGGAGTTGGGCAGGCGCTGCTCGAAGGCGACGACGTTGGGGTGGAGCTCGGGGAACTGGTCGAGGCCCAGCTCAAGGGCGCGTTCGACGGTGATCAGGCGCTCGCTGGGCGGGATCTCGTTGGCCAGCGCCCGCAGCAGGGTGGTCTTGCCGGCGTTGGTGGACCCGGCGATCATGAGGTTCTTGCGGGCGGCGACGGCGGCCGTCAGGAACCTCCCGACCTCCGGGCTGATCGTGCCGTTGCCGGTCAGGTCGGACAGGAAGACCTTGCCGAGGCGGGAGCGGCGGATCGACACTGCCGGGCGCACGGTGACGTCCATGACCGCGCTCAGCCGGGAGCCGTCGGGCAGCCGCAGGTCGAGCTGGGGGTTGGCGGTGTCGAACGGCCTGCTGGACAGCCCCGAGTACGCCGCCAGGATCTGGATCAGCTCGACCAGCTCGTCGTCGGACTCGGCGACCGGGTCCTGCATGAGCTCCTGGCCGTCGGCGTAGCTGACGAACACACGGTCGCAGCCGTTGATGTCGATGTTCTCGACCTCGGGGTCGTCGAGCAGCGGCTGGAGTCGGCCCACGCCGAACAGCGCGGCGTGGATGCCGGCCGCCAGGGCCTCCTCCTCCTCGATGGTGGGCGGCGTACGGCCGAGGCCGATCTCGTTGCGCGCGTGCTCCTCCAGCACCTGCGAGATCAGCGCCCTGGCGAACTGGCGCTCGTCCTCGCCGGACATCGGCGGGACGCCGCTCGCCTGGTCGATCCGGCGCTGCTGGGCCAGCCGGTCGCCGACCTCCTGGCGGAAACGTTTGACGAGCGAGTGGTCGATCATCGGTGGCTCACCAGCCTCGCGGCGAGGTCCCGGGCCGTGCGGATGAGCAGGGACCGGTCGAGCCGGCCGCCCCACTGCCCGCGCAGCAGCTCGGCGCCCTTGGCGTCGTGGGCCAGCCCGTGGACGAACTGGACGATGGGCCCGACGATCCTGCGCACGTCTTCGATCGAGGCCCGGTAGTTGCGCGGGTCGGCGATCACGACGACGCCGTGCGCCTTGGTGATCTGGAGGCGTTCGCGCAGGTGGGCGACGTGGTCGAGGGTCGCCCTGGTGAGCAGGAGCACCTGCTCGGCCTCGGCGAGGAGGTCGGCGATCTGCGGATGGGAGCCCAGGCGGCCGCAGTCGGCGATCACGTCGGCGTCGGGGATGGCGGCCAGCGACCTGCCCAGCGGGCCCCAGAGCCAGGTGAGCCCGGCCGCCTGCTCGCCGTGGGTGAGCCCGGCCAGCACGTCGAGCCCGCCGATGATCTTCTGCGTGTGCTGGTGGATCTGGGCGGGTTCGAGGCCCCTGCGGGCGGTCGCGCCGAGCGTGAGCAGGCCCTTGCCCGGGTTGAGCACGCCGCCGTCGGCGGCGGGCAGCCGGTAGGCGAGGTCACCGCCGGCCGGGTCGCACTCGGCCAGCAGCACGGGCCGCGGCCACACCGCCGCGAGGGCGGTGGCCGCGGTGGTCACGCCGGGCGCGCCCTTGTCGGCGGCCAGAACGATCAGCGCCACGTCAGCGCGCTCCCGGGAGCTCGGCCACCGCGATCTCTCCGCTGGAGGCATAGGCGAGTATTTGCGGTGAGTCCGACGAATCGACGATCACGGTGATCTGCCCGGAATTACCGCCGGTCCGGTTCTTGTCGCCCGTGCTGAACACGAGCGCGCTCTCGGCCAGTACGCGACTTTGCCCCTGAGCCGTCCGGTTCGGCACGTACACGACCTGGACGCGGTCGCCCTGTTGAATGCCGGCGGGCATTTGGCCGGGTTTGAGGGCGAGTCCGACGGTCGCCTTTCCCGGGCCCAGTTCGTCGCTGGCCTTGCTGCCCATCTGGTTGGTCAGCAGGGTGCCCGGCAGGATCGTGACCGCGGCGAAGCTCTTGGTCACCTCCGACCGCCGGGACCAGGGGACGTAGTCGACGCCCGCGTCCGAGGCGATCTTCACCTCTTCGAGCATGCCGTCCACGAACTTCTGGCCCGCGCCGACCTGCTGGGTGATCCTGATGGCGGAGACGCGGTCGCCGCTGCGCAGCACGAGCAGCGTGGTGGCCAGCGCTCCGCCGAGTATGAGCAGGACCGCCAGCGCGGCGAGGGCCGGCTTGCGTTCGCGTGGGGGCACGGGGAGCTTGCGCGAGGCCGGGCCGGACAACCCCGCCGCCGCGTTGTCGGCGACAGGTTTTTCACTGGTCCTCATGGGTGGGGGGCTCCCATTGTGAAATGCGGAATTCACGCCCATTATGTGGGGCGCCCGGGTGGGGCGTGGGCGGAATGCGAGGACCCATGCTTGTTTCGCAGGTGGCGCGATGTCAACCCGGAATAATCGATGCCTATTCTCTCTACCAAGTTGACGAATACCGATTTATCGGCATGCTGGTCACAGTTTTATCTTCAGTCGCATTAATCACAACTTTTTCAGGCTTGATCGTGACGCTGGGCGCGCGAGTTATCCACAGAACCGCGTTCTCATGCCGGTGGCGTCAACCGGGACACCTACTCTCGCTTCTGGCGCTACCTTGGCGCCCGAGGTCGAGCGAGGAGACGGCACATGCGGATCATGCTCACCGTGCTCGGCGAGCAGGGCGACCGTGACGTCGTGATCGACGGCGACGGCGGCGCCACGGTGGCCGGGGTGACCGAGGCGCTGAGCGGGCGCACGTCCATGGCGAAGGTCGTCCACCTGCCGCGGACGCGGGCGCCCTACGGCCTGGCGCCCGAGGCCGGGGGGCGGGGCGGGGCCGAGGGGCGCATCCCCCGTCCGCGCGTCCCCGATCGGCTCGACGTCCCCGCCGACGTGCCCGGCGATTCCGGCGCGCTGCTCTGGCGTGACGGGCGTCCGCTCGATCCGCGGGCGCCGGCGGCGGCCGTCCTGCGCGACGGCGACAAGGTCACGCTCGACCCGCGCCTGGCCCGCGCCACCGTGGTCGAGGAGCCCGGCGGGGTGGCCGAGATCCGCGTGATCGGCGGCCCGGCGGCGGGGGCCGTCCACCGGCTGGGGCTGGGCGTGCACGTCATCGGGTCCGACCCGACCTGCGCGATGGCCGTCGCCGATCCCCTCCTGGCCGCCGAGGCCGTCGCCGTGCGCGTGACGCCTGACGCGATCACCGTCGAACGGGCGCACCGGCAGAGCTCCGAGCAGCCCTCCAGGCTGAAGCTGAAGGGGCGGTGGGCCGAGGAGGTGGCCGAGCTGACCGCGCGGGTCGCCGAGCGGGAGGCGGCCGAGTTCGCCGCCGAGCAGGGCGACATGCCCGAGCTCGACGGCAGGGCGCTCACCGGGCCCGCCGAGTGGCCCGACCAGGCGGTGCTGACCTGCGGGTCCTCGGTGTTCGTGCTCACCTCCATCGAGCCCAAGGACGCCCACCTCGCGCCCAGGGGCGAGGCCGGGCTCGCCTACAACCGGCCGCCCAGGCTGCGCCGTCCCGAGCCGGAGCGCAGGTTCGTCAAGCCCAAGGAGCCGACCAGGTCCGAGGGCATGCGGCTGCAGTTGCTGGCCGCGCTCCTGCCCGCCGTGCTCGGCGTGACGCTGGCGTTCGCCCTGCACGCCCCCTACTACCTGCTCGTCGCCCTGATGACGCCGATCATCATGATCGGCCAATGGGTCAGCGACCGCCGCCACGGCAGGAAGAAGCACAAGCAGGCGCTCAAGGAGTTCGGCGAACGCGTCCGGGCCTACGACGAGGAGGTCGAGCGGGCCAGGGCCGCCGACGAGGCCGCGCGCAGGTCCGACGCGCCCGACCCGGCCCAGGTCCTGCTCACGGCGACCGGGCCGCGCAGGCGTCTGTGGGAGCGCCGCATCCACGACGCCGACTCCCTGCGGCTGCGCGTCGGCCTCGCCGACCTGCCCGCCAACCTCGACCTGTCGGAGGAGCAGGGCGGTCCGATCGAGCCGCCGCTCTGCCGCGCCGTGCCCGTGGCGCTGGCCATGCGCCGGCTCGGCGTCGCGGGCGTCACCGGCCCGCGCGGGGCCGCGACCAGCCTGGCCGGCTGGCTGATCGCCCAGGCCGCCACCCTGCACAGCCCGCGCGACCTGGCCATCGTGGTCGTGTCCGCGCGCGCCGACGGCGAACGCCGCTGGGGCTGGACGCGCTGGCTGCCGCACTGCGCCCCGCGTGCGGGCGAAGACTGCGTGGCCCTGGTCGGCACCGACCCCGAGTCGGCCGCCCGCCGCGTCGCCGAGCTGGCCGCGCTCATCGACGAACGCCAGAACACCGCCATCCCCGAGTTCGGCAAGATCCCCACAGGCTGGGACGATCTGGGCGGCCCCGAGAAGCCCAGCTTCTCCTCCTACGACGTCCGTCCGCACGACGTCCTGGTGATCCTCGACGGCGCCCAGATCCTGCGCGGCCTGCCCAACATGCCCCAGGTCCTGCGGCAGGGCCCCCGGTCCGGGGTGTTCACCCTCGCCATCGACGACGACCAGCGGCTGCTGCCCGAGGAGTGCCAGACGGTGGCGGCCTGCGGCTCCGACGGACTCGTCCGCCTGCTCGGCGGCGGTCTCGACGTGATCGGGCCGGTGCTGGGCGACCTGGTCTCGGCCGCCTGGTGCGACCGGCTGGCCAGGGCCCTGTCCCCCATCCGCGACGTGAGCCGGGACGATCCGTCGGGCAACCTGCCCGGAGCCGTCCGCCTGCTCGACCTGATGGGCATGCCCGACCCGTCCGGCAAGGAGCTGGCCGGCCGGTGGCGGGCCCGTGGCACCACCGAGGCGCTGATCGGCGTCGGCCCCGACGGCCCGTTCTCGGTCGACCTCAAGCTCGACGGCCCCCACGGGCTGATCGCCGGCACCACCGGCGCGGGCAAGTCCGAGCTGCTGCAGACGCTGATCTGCTCGCTGGCGGTGGCCAACCGGCCCGACCAGCTCACGTTCGTGCTGATCGACTACAAGGGCGGCGCGGCCTTCAAGGAGTGCGTACGCCTGCCGCACACCGTCGGCATGGTCAGCGACCTCGACGGGCACCTGACCCAGCGGGCCCTCGACTCGCTGGCGGCCGAGATCCGGCGCAGGGAACGCCTGCTGCTGGCGGCGGGCGCCAAGGACATCGACGACTACGCCGGCCAGGCCCCCATGCCGCGCCTGGTGCTGATCATCGACGAGTTCGCCGCGCTGGTGGCCGAGCTGCCCGACTTCGTGGCCGGCCTGGTGGACATCGCGCGGCGGGGCCGTTCGCTGGGCATCCACCTGATCCTGGCCACCCAGCGGCCGGCCGGCGTGGTCACGGCCGACATCCAGGCCAACACCTCGCTGCGGATCGCGCTGCGGGTGACCGAGCCCGCCGAGTCCACCGACGTCATCGACCTGCCCGACGCGGCTGCGATCTCCAAGTCCACCCCCGGCCGGTGTTACGTGCGGTCGGGGGTGGGGGCGGCGATCGCCGTACAGACGGCCCGGGTGGGCGGGCGCAGCCCCGCGCGTGTTCCGTCCGCCGGGGGGCCGGCCGGGCGGGTGCGGGTGCTCGACGTCGACTGGCGCTCGCTCGGCAGGCCGCTTCCGCCGCCTCCGGAGCCGGCCGAGGAGTCGGCGGTCACCGATCTGGGCCTGGTCGCGGACGCGCTCGTCGAGGCTGGCCGGTTGGCGGGCGTCCCGGCCCAGCCGAGCCCGTGGCTCGACCCCCTGCCCACCCACCTGGTGCTCGACCTGCCCGCCGCCACGCCGGTGCCCGCCTCGTCGGAGGGCTCGCTCGGAGCCGGGCACGCCGGTCCCGCGTCGCCGTACGAGGGGGCTGGGGTGCCGGAAGGTGCGGCTGGGGTGGCGTACGAGGGGGCCGGCGGCGGGTTCGAGGAGGTGGCGCCGTTGGCGTTCGGGGTGACCGACCGTCCGTGGCGGCAGGATCGTTGCCCGCTGGCGCTCGACCTGGCCAACGGCGGCCACCTGCTGATCGCGGGCGCCCCGCGCAGCGGCCGCTCGACGGCGTTGCGGACGATCGCCGGCGCCATCGCGGCCCGGACGTCGCCCGCCGACGTGCACGTCCATGCGGTGGACTGCGGCTCGGGCGCGCTGCTGCCTGTCATGGCGATGCCCCACTGCGGCGCCGTCGTCACCCGCGACCAGATCGAACGGGTGGAGCGGCTGCTCGGCCGGCTGCGCGCCGAGGTGGGCCGCCGCCAGCAACTGCTGGCCGAGGCGGGCCACGCCTCGCTCGCCGAATACCGCCAGGCCGGTCACCGCCTGCCGTGGCTGGTGTTCATGCTCGACCGCTGGGAGGGCTTCGTCGCCGCGTTCGAGAGCTACGACTACGGCCGCCTGATCGAAGCCCTGCTCCAGCTCCTGCGCGAGGGCCCGGCGGTGGGGTTGCGCGCGGTGGTCACCAGCGACCGGTCCGGCCTGCTCGGCCAGGTCTCGACGGTCTTCGACGACCGCCTGCTGCTGCGCCTGTCCGACACGGCCGACTACGGGCTGGCCGGGTTCCCGCTCAAGGGGCTGCCCGCGTCCATGCCTCCGGGCCGTGCCCTGTCGCTGGGCGAGCACGGCATCACCGAACACCACATCGCCCTCCTCTCCGCCGACCCCGCGGGCCCCGCCCAGGTCGCCGCCCTCCAGGCCCTGGCCCGCAGCGCGAGCCCGCAGGCCGCCGGGCGTGGGGGGCGCCCCGGGGAGGGCGAACAGCCGCTGCGCGTCGACGCGCTGCCGATGCGGGTCACCGCGTCCCAGACGATGGACCTCGATCCGGCGTTCACTCCGCCGTCCCCGCTGTGGGCGCTGGTCGGGGCGGGTGGGGACGCGCTCACCCCGCTCGGCGTCGACCTGCTGGCTCACGGGCCGGGCGCGGTGATCGCGGGGCCGTCGCGGTCGGGGCGGTCGTCCGTCCTGGTGACGGCGGCGCGGTCGCTCATCGCCGCGGGCACGCCGGTCGTCGCCGTCGCCCCCAGACGAAGCCCGCTGCGCGACCTGGCGGACGCGGTGGCCGTGCTCGACGGGAACGCCGCCGACCTCGCCGAACTGGTCGCCGACCTGGGCCAGTACGTCGTGGTCGTGGACGACGCCGAACTGGTCAACCCCGACTCACCGCTGGGCACGTCCCTGGAGGAGGTGCTCCGCTCGGGCAGGGACGGCGATCACGGCCTGCTGATCGCCGGCTCCACCGGTGACCTGGCGGTCGCCTATCGCGGGTTCGTGGCCGAGACCCGCAAGTCCCGTACGGGCGTGCTGCTGTCGGTCCAGGGCCCGACCGACGGCGACCTGTTCAGCATCCGCCTGCCCCGCGGGGCCGGCGGCGGCCCTCCTGGCCGCGGCCTCCTGGTCACCACCGGCAACATCACCCCCATCCAAACAGCCCTCCCCGACACCCCCTGACCCACCGCCCAACCTCCCTCCGCGAGCCGCCCGAGCCACTCAGCCGTAGCCACCCGACCCATCCCATGTCGCCCCCCTTGAGGCACCGCACGGGTCCGGGCGGCCTGGACATGGCATCCGGGTCAGGCTCGTCGGACGGGAGGGTGTACGCGCCTGCCCACCCCCAACCAGCGTTTCCGGTTCCCAGCGCGTGGGAGCCCTTCGGTGGCCCTTGTCTGGCGTCCAGGGTCGGGCTCGTCGGACAGGGAGAGGGGGTCAGGCCCACGCCACCGCGGCCGGTCGGCCTCCCTGGGGCCGGATGCGTGCGGGCGGCGGCGTTGTGGGGTCAGGAGTCGTCGGCGGGGAGGGTGTACATGCGGACGTACAGGGGGCGGGCGTCGGGTGGGGCCTCGTCCGCGGGGTGGCTGTATTTCAGGAGCAGGGCCACGTAGGTGTCGTGGAACTCCCTGAGCTCGTCCTTGGTCATGCGGGCGAGGCCCCGGGAGCCCTTGACCCAGTCTGGGTCGGTCTGGAAGGCGGCGGGGAGGCGGTCCAGCAGGGCGCGGTCCTCCTCCAGCCCGATCCGGTGGAACTCGATCAAGACCGCCTGATCCTCCGGCCCGAGGTCGCCGGGCTCGGGGAGGCGGATGTCCCGGGGGAGTTCGGCGCGGCGCCACCAGCGTTCGCGGCCGGAGGAGCGTTCGGGGATCTCCTCGATGAAGCCGTACTTCTCCAGTTGGCGCAGGTGGTAGCTGGTGGTGCCGGTCTTGGCGCCGAGCAGCTCGCCGAGGGTGGTGGAGGTGGCTGGGCCGTGGATGTTCAGGTGGGTCAGCATGCGGCGGCGCATGGGATGGGCCAGGGCCTTGAGCCGGTCGGGATCGTGGAGCACCAGGGGCTCGTCGTCCTTCATGAGGAGCAGGCTAGTCCTTGAGGACGATATCTGCAGACATGTCTTTGCCGAGATGTCTCTGCAGACTACTGTCGGCGATATGCGGAACCTCTTCACGGCCTCTGCCGCCGTCTCCTTAAGCGCCGTCGCCGGCGTCGTGTTATGGCTCAGTACGCCCGGACTGGGTCGTGCCGCCCCCGCCGCCGACGTCACCTCGAACGCCGCAACGACGGCCGATCGCGGCCAGAAGGCTGCAATGACCGGTGAAGGACGGCGCGGCGCTGGGGCCGGGGCGGTCGAGCCCGATCGCGCGGGACCGGCAGTTCCGGGCGGCCTGGCGGTTCCCGGCGGCCTCGCCGTACCCGGCGGCCTGGCGGTTGCCGGGGACCTGGCGGCTCTCGGTGGCCAGGCGGCTGTGGGTGGCCAGGCGGCTCCCGGTGGCCTTGCGGTTCCGGGTGACCTGACGGTCCATGAGGTGACGTTCCGCGGCAGCGGCGGGCTGGAGCTGCACGGCAGCGTTATCAGCCCGTCGGCCAGCGCGATCAGCTCCTCAAACGCCGGCAGCGCGGCCCAGTCCGGAGGCACAGCACAGGTCGGCGGTACAGCCGGGGTCGGGGGTTCAGCACAGGTCGGGAGTGCGCCCCAGGTCGGAGGCACAGCGCAGGCCGGAGGCAGCACCCAGGCCGGGGGTCCAGCACAGGTCGGAGGCACAGCACAGGTCGGCAGTGCGCCCCAGGTCGGAGGCACAGCGCAGGCCGGAGGCAGCACCCAGGCCGAGGGTCCAGCACAGGTCGGAGGCACAGCACAGGTCGAGAGTGCGCCCCAAGTCGGAGGCACAGCGCAGGCCGGAGGCAGCACCCAGGCCGGGGGTCCAGCACAGGTCGGAGGCACAGCACAGGTCGGGAGTACGCCCCAAGTCGGAGGCACAGCGCAGGCCGGAGGCAGCACCCAGGCCGAGGGTCCAGCCCAAGTCGGAGGTACAGCCCGAGTCAGAGGTACAGCACAGGTCGGGGCTAAGGGGCAGCCCGGAGACATGGCCCAGGTCGGGGGCGCGTCCCAGGCCGGGCGCGCGGCGGGGCAGAGCCTGAGCGGCGAGGCGGGGCAAGGCCGGGACGGCGCGGCCGGGCAAGGCCGGGACGGCGCGGCCGGGCAAGGCCGGGACGGCGCGGCCGGGCAAGGCCGGGAGGACCTCGCCGGGGTGGGCGCGAGCGGTGGGGGTGGGCGGGCTGGGGTTGTGTTGGTGCATGGGGCGGGGACGGGGACGTCTCGGGAGAAGTTGCTGGGTGAGGCCGTCGCCTTCGCCCGGCAGGGCCTGACCGTGCTGATCTACGACAAGCGCTCGGTGAACTATTCGCTGTTCCATCGGTCGTACGCGCAACTGGCCGACGACGCGCTCGGCGCGGTCGCGACGCTGCGCAAGGAGCCCGGGGTCGATCCCGGCAAGGTCGGCATCTGGGGGCTCAGCGAGGGCGGGTGGGTGGCGCCGCTCGCCGCCTCCAAGTCCAAGGACATCGCGTTCGTGGTGGTGGTCGGGGCCAACGCGTTGCAGCCTCTGCGGCAGCAGACGTGGGCCGTGGCGGCCGGGTTGCGCAAGGCGGGGGTCGGCGGGTCGCTGGTCGAGCATGCCGAGCCGAAGCTGTATCGGGTGATCGCGGACGGGGACATGTTCCCCGAGCCCTACTACGATCCCGAGCCGGTCCTGGCCGCGGTGCGGCAGCCGGTGCTGGCGATCTGGGGCGTGCACGACCTGCTGACCCCGCCTCGCGAGACGCCGCCGATCTTCCGCGCGGCGTTGGAGAAGGGCGGCAACAGGCGGTACACGTTCCGGTTCTTCGAGAAGGCCGATCACGCGGCTCATGTGACCCCGGACGGCGGCGTCACGCGTCTGCCCGAGCTCGCTCCCGGTTACGCCGAGCTGGTGGGCGGCTGGGTCGCGAAGGCGACCTCGGGGCGGGCTCCGGTCGCGGAGGTGTCGGGGCCCGCGCCCGTCCAGGCGGAGGACTCCGTCGGGACGCCGCCCCCAGCGTGGTGGGAGTCGGCCCTCGCGCAGACGGCGGTCCTGGCGCTGTTCCTGGCCGGGTTCGCCGGATATCCGGCGGTCGCCGTGGTCCGGCGGATCCGGGGCCGCCGCGCGGCCCGGCCCACGCCGACCAAAGAAACGACAGCCGCCCAAGCCACGCCGACCAAAGAAGCGAGAGGGGTCCGCGGCACGCCGACCGCGGAAACGGCAGCGGTCCGGGCCACGTCGGCCAAAGAAGCGGCAGCGGCCCGGGCCACGTCGGCCAAAGAAACAACAGCGGCCTGGGCCACGTCGGCCAAAGAAACGGCAGGCGCCCACGCCACGCCGACCGCGGAAACGGCGGCGGGCCGGGGCACGTCGGCCAAGGGGACGGCGGCGGCTCGGGTGGTCAGCACCGGAGGGCTCGTGGCGGCGCTGGGCGGGTTCGCCTACCTGTTCTACCTGATGTCCACCGGCGGAAAGCTGGCCGCGCCCGGTCCGATGCTCCTCGGCAGGCCGCTCGTCTGGCTGGCGCTGCAGGCCGTCGCGGTGGCCACCGTCGTGGCGACGGCGCCGGCAGCGCGCACGTGGCGGCGGGAACGCGCGACCGGCGAGCGGGTACGGCTGGGCCTGCTCGTCGCGGCGGGTGTGGCCTTCGTTCCGTGGGCGTTCTATTGGGGTTTGCTACTTCCGTAGGGGTTCATGACACAAGAGCGTTCTATGCTGATCCCTGGGATACGGGAGAGGTGAGATGCAGACCCGGAAGGACCTCTACCAGGCTCATCGGCTGATGCAGCAGCGCCTGGGCATGGCGTTGCTGCAGGCTGAGCCCGATGTACCGGAGACGCCCATGCGGCGGCACAACGTGGCGATGTTCTGCGGCGTGCTCGTGGGCGTGCTCATCGCGGCGGTGTTCGGGATCTGGGGGCTGCTCAAGCCCGGCGGGGCGACGAACCTCACCGAGGCCGGCCAGCTCCTGGTCGAGGAGGAGACGGGCGCCACCTACGTCTACAGCCAGGAGCAGGGGCGGCTGCTGCCGACCGCCAACTACGTCTCGGCGCTGCTGCTGCTCGACGCGACCGACTTCAAGGTGCGCAACGTCTCCGCCGCGTCGCTGGCGACGCTGCCGCGCGGGCCGCTGGTGGGCATCGCGGGCGCGCCGGACAGCCTTCCGGCCCGCGAGAAACTGGTGAAGGGCCCGTGGTCGGCGTGCGTGACCGAGCCGGCGCAGGCCGCCGGGGCGCGGGGGCCGTACGTCACGCTGGTGGGCGGACAGGACGTCGGCGGGACGCCCGTGGGCGGCGACGCGCTGGTCGTCACGGACGGCCAGCAGGGCTGGGTGGTCTGGAACGACCGGCGCATGAAGGTCACCGAGACGGGTGTGCGCGCGCTCAACGCCCATCCCAGAAGAGTGCCCTCGACCTGGATCAACGCGATCCCTCCCGGCCCCGACTTCATGCCGCCGCCCATCACCGGCCTGGGCCGGCGCGCCGTCGCCCCCGGGGGCGGCAAGGGGGCGGTCGGTCAGGTCTACACCGTGAAGGGCATGGGCGGGGCTCCCGAGCGCTGGTACGTGCTGCTCGCCGACGGGCTCGCCCCCGTCAACCTCACCCAGGCGACGCTGCTGCTCGCCGACCCGAGGACCAAGGCCGCGTACGGCAGGCGCGCCGCCGTCCCGCTCGAGATCGACGCCGCCACCGCGAACGGCCGGACCTCCCGCCAGACCCTCACGGTCGGCGGCCTGCCGACGAGCCTGCCCAGAACGGTCACGTCCTCGGCGGCGCTGTGCGCGGTGTACGCCGACACGCAGAACGGCTCAGCGCAGGCGAAGATCACGGTCGGCGCGACGATGACCATCCCCGTGCCCACGTCCCGGAGCGACCAGGAGCACTTCGACCAGGTGCTGCTGCCCGCCGGCGGCGCGGCCCTGGGCGGCCTGCTGCCCGGGGACGGCCAGAAGGCGTTCGTGCAGACCTACTTCCTGCTCACCGACCAGGGCAGGAGGTTCCCGCTGCAGACCGGGGACCAGATCAACAAGCTGGGGTACGGCGCCGAGGACGTCACGCCGGTGCCCTACAACCTCGTCCACCTGATCCCGGAGGGCCCCGCGCTCGACCCGACGGCGGCCCCGCCACCGAACCCGAGCTCTACGTCCAGGTCCTCGTCATCGACCAACGCCACGCAGGACGGACCTGGAG